>JANOGB010000106.1:0-13054 GCA_031413955.1 Planctomycetota bacterium
TAGTACTACTGTGTCATAAAATGGATTGACGGTCCCGCGGCCGATGCGAGGATGGCCGGATGGCGACTTCGTCTTCCGCGGCGTCACGGCTCGTTGCCTATCTCGATCAGCTCGGCGCGGCCGTGGGCCACGCCGACCGCAGGGAGCCGCTGCGTGCCTACGTCACCGGTCTCCTGCTGCCGGGCGAGCGCAAGAGCGTGGAGCCCATGGCTGCGGTCGTCGATCCGCGGCACACGAGCGCGCGGCATCAGTCCATGCATCACTTTGTCGCGCGCGCGTCGTGGAAGGCGGAGGACGTGCTTGCCGTTGCCCGCGATGTCGCGCTGGCCGCACTCGAGCGGCACGCGCCGGTCGCGGGCTGGATCATCGATGACACGTCGTTCCCGAAGAAGGGCAACCATTCGGTTGGTGTGGCACGCCAATACAGTGGCATCCTGGGAAAAACGGACAACTGCCAGGTCGCCGTGACGCTCTCGCTGGCCAACGCCACCATGAGCGTGCCGTGCGCGGTCCGGCTCTACCTCCCCCGTCCGTGGGCGGAGGACTTGCCGCGGCGGCGGGTCGCAAGCGTGCCGGACGAAGTCAGATTCACGGAGAAATGGCGGATCGCGCTCGCGCAGATCGAGCAACTGCTCGCCGACGGGATGCCCAAGGCGCCGATCCTTGCGGACGCCGGCTATGGCGACGCCACGGCCTTCCGCGAGGCGCTCACCGCGCTCGGGCTTTCGTACGCCGTCGGCGCCCAAGGCCAGATCACCGTTTGGCCGCCCGGCAAGGCGCCGCTGCTGCCCAAGCGCTACTCAGGGCGCGGACGTCCGCCCACGAGCTTGCGCCGCGAGGCACGCCACCGCCCTGTATCGATCGAAGCGTTCGCCAAGAGCCTCGCGTCGGCGCAGTGGCACACGGTCACGTGGCGCGAGGGCACGAAGGGGCCCATGAGATCGCGGTTCGCGCGAGCGCGCGTTCGCGTGGCCCATCGTGACGACAGGCGCAAGGTGCCCCGCCCCGAAGAGTGGCTCTTGATGGAGTGGCCCCAGGACGCCGCCGCGCCCACGAAGTTTTGGCTGTCGTCGGTTCCCGAGGACGTCGAGATCAAGGCACTTGTCGGGCTCGTCAAGCTGCGCTGGCGCATCGAGCGCGACTACGAGGAGATGAAAGGCGAGCTCGGGCTCGACCACTACGAGGGAAGGAGTTGGCCAGGCTTCCACCACCACACCGCCCTATGCGTGGCCGCCTACGCATTCCTCGCAACCGAGCGTGCTCGGCTTTCCCCCCCTCAAGCTCTTGCCTTCCTCCGCGCCCCTCCCGTACCCAAAGGCTTCCGACCGCGCGGCGCCGCCACTGCGTCCTGAGCGCCACAACCCCGCGTCCATCGCCACACTGCGCGTCCTGCACGCACACGCGTTGATCGCGACGATTCCGGTCTGCCCGCTCTGTCGGACTCAGAACGTGCTCGCCATTTTATGACACAGTAGTATTAGGCGCTCGCGTCGTCGCAAATCGAGGCCAGCGACGGTGAGGCTTCCAATACCTGGAAGCGTGGCGAGTTCTCTGGACACGTGATCGCGAAGGGCGCTCGCGGGGGCCGCCGCGTTGCATGAGGAGGGGTGGCATCTGACTTGCCTTGCGGCGGTCCTTCCCCGAGCTCTCGCCGATGAAACTCGACCTGGCTTTCCTTTCTCGGGCCTGCTTGCCGTTCCTCCTGCTCGCAGCGCCCGCCGCTGCCGACACGATCACCGGCCGCGTGGTCGATGCGAGCGGCGTCGGTGTGGCCGGCGTCGACATCGACGTGAAGAGCCTCTCCGGCGGCGGCAACCCGAACATCACCAACGACGGCACGGACGCCAGCGGGTTCTTCACCACGACGCTGCCGGCCGGCGTCTACCGGGTCTTCTTCTATCCGCCAGCGCCGCCGACCACCACGCACCTGACGGCAACGGTAGACAACGTCGTGGTCGCGGGCGTGAAGAACATGGGCGTGATCACGCTGGCACCTGGGGTGGGGATTTTCGGACGCGCGCTCGATGCCGCGGGCGTGCCCGTCGCCGGCGTGAATCTGGACGTCATCGATGTCCCGACGGCCACGAACCTCCTGCTCAAGGGCGCCACGACCAACGCCTTCGGCAACTTCGCCGTGGCGGCTCCGGCGCACTCGATCTACCTCGACCTCGATCCGCTCGCCGTGATCGGACGCACGCTCGCCCCGCGACGCCTCGAGCTCGTGCCCACGGGTGAGCTGCAGCTCGGGAATCTCACGCTGCAGACGGGCTTCGCGCTCAGCGGCACGCTCCGTAACTCCGCGGGAGTCGCGCAGAGCGGGATCGACCTCGACGTCTTCGACACCGCGACCGGCGCCGCGGTCTTCACGCCGCACGACAACACCAATACCGCCGGGCTGTTCTCGATGGTGCTCGCGCCCGGGACCTACGACGTGGAGGTCTGCCCGCCCCTCGCGCGCCGGCTGGTGGCCACGGACGTTCCCGGTCTGGCCTTCACGACGACCACCAGCCTGGGCGTGATCACGCTGGCGAGCGGTGTGGTGCTCTCCGGCGTGGTGCGCGACGTGACCGGCACCGGCGTCCTCGGCGCGGACGTCAACGTGCGCAACGCGCTGACCCTGGTGAGCGTGTTCCTGTGCGGCGACAACACCAGCGCGACCGGCGCCTACACCGTGGTCGTGCCGGTCGGGACCCTGAACATCGGCTTCGCCCTGCCGGGCAAGCACGGCACCTCGGGCGAGGATCTGCACACGCACGTGCCGATCACAGGCGACACGATCCTCGACGGCGTCCTGCCCGCGCCCGCGCCGGATTTCTCCGCCACCCCACGCACGGGAGCAGGGCCGCTGAGCGTGGCCTTCACCGACCTCTCGACCGGCGCGATCACCGCCTGGTCGTGGAACTTCGGCGACCTCGCGACCTCCACCCTCCCGAGCCCCACGCACGTCTACGCTTCCCCCGGTACCTACACGGTCGAGCTGACCCTGAGCGGGCCGGGCGGGCCGGCGACGAACCGCAAGCTGGGCTACGTGACCGTCCAGGTTCCCGCCCCCGTGGCGGCCTTCATCGGCTCTCCGACCAGCGGCGTCGTGCCGCTGACCGTGAGCTTCACGAACCAGTCGACGGGCACGATCACCAGCCACGCCTGGAACTTCGGCGACGGCGGCAGCTCGACCCTGGCGAGCCCGAGCCACACCTACACCGCCGCCGGGACCTACACGGTCAGCCTGACCGAGACGGGTCCGGACGGCGCGAACACGCTGACGCGCGTCGGCTACATCGTGGTCAGCGAGGTTGCGCCGGTGGCGCAGTTCGTCGGCACGCCGATCAGCGGCGTCCTGCCGCTGGCGGTGAGCTTCACGAACCAGTCGACCGGCACGATCACCAGCCACGCCTGGACCTTCGGCGACGGCGGCACCTCGTCCCTGGCGAGCCCGAGCCACACCTACGCCGCGTCCGGGACGTATACGGTGAGCCTGACCGAGACCGGCCCCAGCGGCGTGAACACGCGCACGCGCGTCGGTTACATCGTCGTCAGCGAACCGGCGCCGGTGGCGCAGTTCGTCGGCACGCCGACCAGCGGCGTCGTGCCGCTGGTCGTGAGCTTCGCGAACCAATCGACCGGCACGATCACCAGCCACGCCTGGATCTTCGGTGACGGCGGCACCTCCACCCTGGCGAACCCGAGCCACACCTACACCGCGTCCGGGACCTACACGGTGAGCCTGACCGAGACCGGTCCAAGCGGCACGAACACGCGCACGCGAGTCGGCTACATCGTGGTCAGCGAACCTGCGCCGGTGGCGCAGTTCGCCGGCACGCCGATCAGCGGCGTCGTGCCCCTGACCGTGAGCTTCACGAACCAGTCCACCGGCACGATCACCAGCCACGCCTGGACCTTCGGCGACGGCGGCACCTCCACCCTGGCGAGCCCGAATCACACCTACGCCGCGTCCGGGACCTACACGGTGAGCCTGACCGAAACCGGCCCCAGCGGCGTGAACACGCGCACGCGCGTCGGTTACATCGTCGTCAGCGAACCGGCGCCGGTGGCGCAGTTCGTCGGCACGCCGACCAGCGGCGTCGTGCCGCTGGTCGTGAGCTTCACGAACCAGTCGACTGGCACGATCACGAGCCACGCCTGGACCTTCGGCGACGGTGGCACCTCGACCCTGGCGAGCCCGAGTCACACCTACACCGCCGCCGGGACCTACACGGTGAGCCTGACCGAGACCGGTCCGAACGGCACGAACACGCGCACGCGCGCCGGCTACATCGTGGTGAGCGAGGCTCCCCCGGTGGCAGGCTTCACGGCCTCGCCGCGGCGCGGCCGCGCGTTGCTCACGGTCGCCTTCCAGGACCAGTCGATCGGCGCCGTGACGAGCTGGAGCTGGGACTTCGGTGACGGCACGACCTCGAGCGCGCGAAGCCCAAGTCACGTCTATCGCTTCGGCGGCATCCACACGGTGCGGCTGACGGTGAGCGGCCCCGGCGGCTCCGACCAGGAGATCAAGCTGGACTACGTGGTCGTGCGCGGACCGCGCAGATGAACCTGCGGGCCGGCGCTCGCCTCTACTTGGCGAGCAGGTCCTTCAGGATCGGGAAGTCCGCGGCCGCGGTGCGCGCATCGTCGCCGCCGCGCGACAGCGCTTCGGTCAGGAGCTCCTGCGCCTTGTCGAGCTCCTGGGCGCGCGCGTGGAGCACGGCCAGGCCCAGGGTCGCGGCCCAGTTCTCGGGGTAGAGGCGGCGTACGAGCAGCAGGGACTTGTAGGCGTCCTGGCCGCGATCGGCGGCGAGATATGCGTATCCGAGGCGCAGGTGGACTTGCTCGTGGTTGGGCTGGAGCTTGGCCGCTTCCTCGAGCTGCTGGATCGCCTCCGCGGTCCTGCCCTTGTCGAGGTAGATCAGCGCGGCGTTGTAGCGTGACTCGAGGTTGTAGGGCGCGGCCTTCAGCGCCGCCTCGAAGTGCTCGAGGGCGCGCTCGGTCTCGCCCTTGGCGAGCAGCAGCGCCCCCAGGTTGTTGCGCGCGGAGGGCGCCTCGAAGTCCTTCGGGGCGAGCTCGAGCGCCTGCTCGTAGATCGCGACCGCCTCGTCGGTGCGGCCCATGTTCGAGTAGGTGACGCCGAGGTTGTAGCGCGCCTTGAACGAGTCGGGCTCGAGCTCGAGCACGTGCTGGAACGCTTGCACCGCCTGGTCGTAGCGGCCGGCGCGCTGCAGGACGTCGCCCACGCCCATGTACAGCGAGGGCTGCGAATCGTCGATCTCGAGCGCCTCGGCGAACAGCCGGATCGCCTCGTCGAGCTTGCCCTGGTCGCGGCGGAGCTCCGCCAGCTGCGCCAGCGCGCCGGTCGAGTTCGGATCGACCGCCAGCGCGCGCTGCACGAAGTGCTCGGCCAGCTCGGTCTTGCCCTCGCTCTGGTGGATGGCGCTGATGTTGAGCAGCGCCTCGGCGTTGTTCGCGTCCCGCGCGAGCGCCTGCTCGAACTCGGCCAGTGCCTTCTTCGGCTCGCCCTCGCGCAGGTGGATGCGCCCGAGGTTGTTGTGGATCTCGGGCGAAGATTCCTGCTCGGCCGCGGGCTTGCCATCCGCGTCCTTGGTCCCGGCGTCCCCTTCCTCGCCGAGGTAGCCGAGCGCCGCCAGCCCGCCCTCGATCTCGCTCTGGGCGCCCGCATCGATCGGCTCGGCCTGCGCGAGAGCCTTCGCACGCGCACCGTCCTCGTAGGTGCCGACGTAACGGATGGGATGCGCCTGCACGAACTCCGGCTCGAAGACGCTCGCGAGCACCTTGCCGTCCATGTCCTTCGCGACCGCGAGGCCCAGGTAGTAGAGCAGCGTCGGCGTGATGTCGAGCACCGAGGCGTCCGCGACCTCGGCGCCGCGGCGCACCTGTGGGCCGGCGGCGATGAAGATCCCGTGCGTCTCGTGATCGAGGTGCGCCTTCTTGACGTCGACCAGCTCTTCGCTGCGGATGCGGCGCTCGCCGCTCTTGAAGCCGTGGTCGGAGAGCACGAAGACCGCCGTCGTCTCGAGGTCGATCTTCGCCAGCACGCGGCCGAGGAGCTCGTCCTGGTAGCGGTACCACTCGGTCACGACGTCGCGGTAGCGCGCGAAGTCCTGCTCGTCGATCCAGGCGAGCTTCGGCGGCGCGTACTTCATGAACAGGTGCGAGAAGCTGTCCACCTGCTCGAAGTACATCAGGAAGAGGTCGTAGGACTCCCTGGCGAGCAGCTCCTCGGCGATCGCGGTGTAGCCCTGGGCCGTCACCGCGTACTGCTGGAAGAGGTGGATGGGGTTCGAGGGATCACGCTTCGGGAAGCGCGCCGGGTCGAACATCTCGTCGCGGTAGTCCTTGGCTTCGATGTGGATGAAGCGCCGCGCGAACTCGGCCGAGATCTGCTGCTCGGGCGGGACGAGCCCATCCACCTGGCCGAAGAGCGCGGCCGGGTGAGTCTTGCGCCCGTCGTCGCCGCCGCGCGCGGTGGCGCCGAAGCCGTGGAAGCCCAGCGCATCGGACACGATCGTGCCGCCGCCCACGTCCTCCGCGGGATAGGTCGCCCACCAGCCGAGCACCGTCGGCCGGAGCTCGTTCTTCGCGAGGATGTTCCACAGCGCCTCGCACTTGCGGTTCGTGCTGCGCACGGGCACGCGCGTGCCGTCGGGCTGGTCGACCATGAACCAGGAGATGCCGTGCTTGGCGGGCGTCTTGCCCGTCGCCACGCTGGTCCAGATCACGGGCGAGAGCGCGATGTCGCTGAGGGTCTCGATCGGGCCCGAGACGCCGCGCTCCCGCAGGCGCGTCAGGTTGGGCATCGCTCCCGTGGCTGCCAGCGCGTCGATCACCTTCCAGTCGGCGCCATCGATGCCGATCACCACGGCACGCGTGTCGAGCTCGCGCGCCGAGGCCTTCGAGCCACAGGCGACGAGGGCGAGCCCCATCCAGAGCACACTCGCGCCGAGCGCGAGCCGCCCCAGCGCGAGGGAGCCGAGGACGGGTCGCAGAGAAGCATGTGTCATCGAGTTCTTTCCCGGGCCTGGAGCCGCCGCACGGGTGCTGGCCCACTGGTCCCGACGAGCCTTGGCGCCCCATGGTGAGCGATTCTCTGGACCCCAGACAAACCCGCCGCGATTTCCGGAGAGCGCCACCTGCCTCGGGGGGATCGGGGGCCCGGTCCCCGTGACGCCCTCTCTCGTCATCACCTGGCCCCCGTGAGCGCGGCGAGGGATCTTCCCTCCCCAGGACTTCGCCCCGCCGCGCTGGTCCGTGGATGCACTTCAGCGACCATCCACGGGTGAGCCCGCCGTTGCCGCCGGAGCGGCCATCAGGAACTCGACGGCGGCCAGGCGCGCTTCGAGCCCGCGCAAGCGCGCCACCTCGAGGCGAAGGTCCTGGAGCTCCCCGAGGGCGCGTTCTTGTTCCGCGCTCCGCGTCTCGCACCGCTCGCGCAGCTTCTTCAGCTCGTTGAGCAGCATCGAGCTCAGCAGGTGGTACTTCACCGTGAAAGGCAGGCCCTCCTCGTCGTAGATGACGAGGTCGGGGAAGACCTCGGCCACTTCCTCGGCGATCAGGCCGTACTCGACCGGCCGCTCGCCGCTCTGGACCTCGGGCTTGTAGCGAAAGGTCACCGGGCGAAGCTCGAGCAAGCGCTCGGTCGCGTCGCCCATGTCGCGAATCTCTTCCTTGAAACGCCGCGAGGAATTGATCGTGCCGAGCTGGCCGTTGCTGTCGATGAGGACAGCGACGGCATTGCCCACGCCGGTCGCCACGCCTCGGATCCCAGCCATGAATGCCCGGGTCTGCGTTCCGGCAGTGCCGGGCCAAGTCCTGTGCCTGGCGGCGACGAGCGACGGTGAGCGTCTGCTGTCGGGCTCGAACGATGGGACGATCCGCCTGTGGAGATCCACCACTGGCGCCTGGAGCGAGGTCGCGACCCTCTTCGGGCACGCCGGAGGAGTGAACGCCGTGGTCGTCCGCGCCGATGGCCGGCGCGCGTTCTCGGGTGGAATGGACGGGTCGATCCGCGTCTGGAACCTCGCGTCACCGGGCCTGGAAGCGACCCTGCACGGCCATCGCCAGAATGTCATCGACCTCGCGCTCGTCGATGATCAGACGGTCGTGTCCATCGGCAGCGACCATGCGGTGAAGGTCTGGAAGCCCGACCAGCTCGCGCCCGCCAGCGTTTCAGGCGGCCCGTTGGCGATCGTTCGGGCTGGTGCAACCGGGGGCCCGGCGGACGAGATCCGCGGCTCGGCCGAAGCGGAGTACGCCTTCCTGCGTCCTCGCTTGACCTGGGATCAAGAGCTGCCCGCATTCGCAAGCCTCGAGGCGAGAGCGGCTCCCTTCGGGTTGCTCACGGCGGCATGCGGACCCGACGGCACGGTGCTGCTGATCGACACGCTGACCCATGCTCCTGCCTCCGTTCTGGAAGGGCGCCTGGAGAACGGCCACGGCGTCGTCTTCAGCACCAGCCGCGACGGCACTCGACTCGCCGGTTGCAACGGCGAGAACACCTGCCGCCTCTGGGACCTCGTTGAGAAGTGGTTCGTCGCGCAGTGGACCGACAAGGTTCACACGAGCGGAGCTCTGGCCTTCGATTCCGTCGGGCGGCGCATCGCAGTTCCGTCGCCGCCGAGCGAGGTACGCGTCCGCGACCTGCCCTCGACCGAGATCCGCCAAACCCTGGTCGGACATGGGAGCGAGGTGCTCGCGATCGCCTTCAGCCCGGACGACAGCCTCATCGCCACCGGCTCGCTCGACCTGACCGTGCGCCTGTGGGACGCGCGCACGGGTTCGACGCTGCACGTCCTCAGCGGCCACGCGCTGGGGATCGAGTCCGTGGCCTTCAGCCCCGACGGCACGCGCCTGGCCAGCGGCGATCAGTTGGGCGTGGTCCGGCTCTGGGACGTCGCCAGCGGACAGCCGGTGGGCGTGCTGCGCCAAACTTCGGACCCGATCCACGACCTGGCGTTCCTGCCGGATGGCTCGGCACTTGGAGCATGGTCGAGCTCGAAGGGCCTGCGGTTCTGGTATGGCGCGACGCCCGCGGAGCAATTGGTCGATCGGCTCCTGGAGCAGCTCGTGAGCCCAGAGGACGTCGCGACGGAGATCGAGAGCGATCCCTCGCTCGCGCCCGAGCTGAGGTCCAGGGCGGCGCACCTCGCCCGCGAACGCCACGCGGACCCCGTCCGGCTGAACGAGCAGGCCTGGAACCTGGCCGCCATCGCGGGCCGCACGCGCGGCGAGTACCAGGAAGCGGTGCGCCTGGCGCGCGGGGCCTGCGCGCTGAGCAGCGACAACGGCTACTACCTCAACACGCTCGGTGCGGCGGAATACCGCAGCGGGGACTACGAGGCCGCGCTCGACCCGCTCACGCACGCGGACCGCGTCAACCATGGCCTGCCGCCCGACCTCGCCTTCATCGCCATGGCAAACGCCGGCCTCGGCCGCAAGGAGGCCGCCCTCGGCGCGCTGGCACGCATGAGGACGTTGATGACGGATGCCGGCTGGCGTGGAGGCTCACCGGAAGTGCTGGCCCTCGAAGCCGAGCGCGTGGTCGCCGCGTCGTGGCCCGAAGTGGCCCCACATCCAGAAGGGGTCGGGGCCGAGCGCCGCTGATCCGTCCATGCATGGGCGCCGCGGCCCATGGCAGCGCTGGACGATCGCGCCCCGTACTCGCCGCAGCGGTTGGAAGGTGGTGCGCTCCTGCGCGAAGGAGTGCCTGGCGACCCAGATCACAAAGCAGTAATGAGGAGGAGACCGCGACATCGCTCAGACTTCCGCCTTCCAGCGCGCAGCAGCACTCGGCCGGGACGGCTTCGTCCGAGCGCTTCCCTGCCACCTCCCGAGAAGCTCCTCCATGCACTTCACCTCGCGCCGCGGCCCGCGTGGCCTCCTCGCCGCGATCCTGATCCTCGGGTGCCTCGGCGCCTGCCGCTCCAGCGTCCCGTTCTACGAGAAGGCCGCCTTCGCCGATCCGGTCATGGACATGGCCGAGGGGCCGATGGAGACGCACTGGTACGCCAAGCTCTACTTCTCGCTGGAGGGCAGCATCGGCGGCATCGGCACGAGCGGCGGCGGGGGCTGCGGGTGCTATTGAGGGCGCTGTTCGGGGCAGCGCTCGTCTTCGGTCTGGCTTCCCGCGCCAGCGCACAGGCCCAGGACTCGGCGGCTTCCAGCGCGCCGAGGACGTCCGCCAACCAGGGCGCTCCGGGCACCGGCAGTCTCTCGACGCAGCTCGGCTACTACCACCACGACGACGACCTGGCCGGCAACCCTTTCCTGGACGAAGAGCTGACGGTCATCGAGCCGATCCTCCTCTGGGACTACAACGTGTCCGAGGACTTCGGCTACTCGGCGACGCTGTCCTACGACAACGTCTCCAGCGCCTCGATCGATCGGCTGAGCCAGTTCCCCGAGCAGTCGGGAGCCAGCGGCGACTACTACATCGGCCTCGATTATGCCGCGCGCCACCGCCGCGACGAGGGCGAATGGCTGGGCTGGCAGCTCGGAGCCAGCGTCGAATACGACTACACCTCGCTGCACTTCGGCGGCAACTACAGCAAGGAGAGCGACGACAAGAACGCCACCTCCGCCTTCGCGCTGACCGGCTACTACGACACGCTCGACATCATCCGCTTCGACGGGATGCAGACGGAGGGCAGCGACAACCGCCTGTCCCTGGCCGGGACCTACAGCCTGTTCCAGGTGCTGAATCCGACCTGGGCCAGCGATCTCGGCGCCACGCTCTCGTTCCAGTCGGGCTTCCTGGAGACGGCCTACAACGCGGTCGTGCTCGAGGATCCGAGCTTCCCCGCGAATCCGTTCCTGGACAACCAGGCGAACGGCATCGAGTTCACGGAGGAGCTGCCGGACACGCGCATCCGGGCCGCGCTGAATTACAAGGCGCGCCACTATCTCGGGCCAGGGCGGGCGGTGGAGCTCGGCGGACGGCTGTACGGCGACGACTGGGGCATCTACAGCGTGGCCCTGGAGCCGCGCTATTTCCTGCCCGTGGTGCCCGACCGCTTGAGCCTGCGACTGCGCTATCGCTACTACATCCAGACCGAGGCCGACGACTACGAGGAGCACTACCCGGGCACGGTGCCCGGGGACTTGCCCGAGTTCCGCACCCAGGATGCCGAGCTCGGGGCCTTCGACAGCCATGGCCTGGGCGTGCGCTTCGATCTGACTCCCGGCGGCCGGCACGACTGGTACCTCGACCTCAACTACTCGCTGCGCTCCGACGAGCTCGATGGCTACTTCGCGAGCTTCGGTTACACCTACCACTTCTGAGCCGCGCCCCGGATCCGGGCGCGCCCACCGATCATGAGATACCTCGCCGTCTGTGTGCTGGCTCTGGGCTCCGGCCTCTGCGCGTGTTCGAGCCCGCAGCAGGGCGCCGACGGCGGCGCCCCTACCGTGCTGCCGAGCAGCCTGCTGCAAGCACCCCTGAACGACACCACGGGCCGGCCCCTGGTGATCGCCGACGAGTTCGCGACGGGCAAGAAGGTCACACTGGTGTTCTGGCAAGCCTGGTGCGCGCCCTGCCGCGCCGAAGCGCCCGAGCTCGTGGCTGCCAGCCGCAAGTACACGAGCATGGAGATCGTTGGCGTGGTCTCCGGACCGGACGACGCGGTGGACGCCGACGAGCTGGAGCGCGCGATCCGCGAGCTCGGCCTGCCCTACCGCAACGTGCGCGACCGCGCGCTGGACTTGACCCGGGCGCTGGAGATCCGCGGCACGCCCACCATCGTGGTGCTCGACGCCACGGGCCGGGTCCTGTACCGAGGCCACGAGGCGCCCGACTGGGAGGCGCTGCTCTGAGTCCGGAACCTGCATGAGCCCTCGGCTGCAACTCGACCGCCTTCCGTCCATCGGATTCCTGCTGATCCTGTGTGCCGCGACGCCCGGCTCGCAGGCGAGCGCGGGAGCGCAGCCCACGCCCGATCGAAACGCCCTGCGGCCGCCGCAGGAGGCCGCAGAAATCACCAAGACCTCCGTCTCCCAGGGTGCGGCCCTGCTGCGCGAGTGGCGCGGCGGAGTGATGGGCACCAGCTTCCAGCTCGAGGCCATCGGCACGGACGTGGTCGAGCTCGACCGCGTCCTCGGTCTGGTCCTCGACGAGCTGCGCCGCGTGGAGGACGTCTTCACGGTGTGGCGCGCATCGGAGCTCACGCGCCTGAACCAGCGCGCCGGCCAGGGCCCCATCCCGGTCAGCCGGGAGATGGCCGAGGTGATCGCCGTCTCCGTGGAGTGCGGGCGCGTGACCGGCGGAGCCTTCGACATCAGCTACTTCCCGCTGCGCCCGCTGTGGGATTACAAGGCCGAGCACCCCACGCTCCCCACCCAGGAACAGGTCCGGGCGGCACTCGAGTTCGTCGACTACGCGCGCATCTTGGTGGACCGTGAAGGGAGCACGGTGGAGCTGCCGGCCGGCTTCAGCCTCGACCTCGGCGGCATCGCCAAGGGTTACGGGGTCGATCGCGGCATGCGGGTCCTGCTCGAGCAGGGCATCGCGAACGGCCTGGTGCAAGCTGGTGGCGACACCAAGGCCCTGGGGCGCAAGTTCGACAAGCCCTGGCAGATCGCCCTCAAGCACCCGCGCCGCAAGGACGAGGTCTTCGCCGTGCTGCCGGTGGTGAACCAGTGCGTGCAGACCTCGGGCGACTACGAGCGCTTCTTCGAGATCGACGGCCAGCGCTACCACCACATCCTCGACCCGCGCACCGGCTGGCCCTCGCAGGGCTGCATGAGCGCCACGGTGATCGGCCCGGAGGCGACCTTCTGCGACGGCATCGCGACGGCCATGTGCGTGCTCGGCCCCGAAGCCGGCCTGGCGCTCATCGAGCAACTGGAGCGTGTCGAGGCGGTGCTGGTCGGGATGGACGGCCAGGTGCACCTCTCCAGCGGCCTGAAGCAGGCCGGACTCCCCGACCAGCTGCGCTGATCTTCTATTCGCCGGCCGCTTGCAGGGCGAGCAAGACTTTTCAAGCGGCGTTGGCAACCAGCTTGGCGACCGAGGCTTGGCGTGCCGCGAGCGCGGCGGTGATCTTGAGCT
>JANOGB010000107.1:0-1724 GCA_031413955.1 Planctomycetota bacterium
GCGTGCCGCGCTGTTGGCCGCGGCATGGGCGCGCAAGGATTGGGTACTCGATTACTGTCGCAGCCTCAGTTCGCCAGCGATGCCGGAGAATTGGGAGGCGTTGTTGCTATTGGCCATTCTCGGCCAGCCGGTTGACTTGCCGCGGATCCTGGACATCGGCCGCACCGGCGACTTGGGTCCGCGTCGTTTTCAGCTCTTGGGGGCCTACGGCCCTCCGGAAGTCATGAACGACCTGATCGTTGGTATCGAGAACAAGGATCCCGCTATTGCGGTAGCGGCGGGCAATGCCTTTACCAAGATCACGGGTGTCGACGTCAGCGCTTACGAGGGAGCGGAGAACACCACGAAACAGAGTTCCCCAGCCGAGTCCAAACGAGATGCACTCGACGGGGCCGTGCCACCTAGTTCTGCGATCGCCGTGCGCGAATGGCGGAAATTGAAGAGTAAGTTTTCCTCAGGCCAGCGCTGGGTCCGTGGCCTGGTTCACGGGTTCGATGGCCAAAGGATCGGCCACGGAGCCTGATATCGCCAATCGGAAGATCGTCAGTCTGTGATAGCTTTTGGATATGGAGCGCCCTTCCCTGCGTCAGCTCGAGTGCGTGGTGGCCGTGGCCGAGCACCTCTCCTTCCGCCGCGCGGCCGAGGCCTGCTTCATCAGCCAGCCCGCCCTCTCGCTGCAGATCCAGCAGCTCGAGACGATGCTCGGGAGCCGGCTATTCGAGCGCGACCGGCGGCGCGTGCTGCTCACCCCGGCGGGCGAAGAGCTCCTGCCCCATGCGCGCGCGGCCCTGGTCGCGATCGACGGCTTCGTCGACGAGGCGCGCGCGCTGCGCGATCCGCTGGCCGGGACGCTGCGACTGGGCGTGATCCCGACCGTGGCGCCCTACGTGCTCCCGGGTCTGGTCGGTCCGCTGCGGAAGCGCTTCCCGAAGCTACGCCTGCTCCTGCGCGAGGACACGACCGCGCACCTGGTGGAGCGCGCCCAGGACGGGCGCCTCGACCTCGCGTTGCTGGCGCTCGAGGCCGAACTCGGGCACCTCGAAACGTTCGCGCTCTACTCCGATCCGTTCGTACTGGCCGTCCCCGCCGGCCACGCCGTCGCGACGCGCAAGAGCGCGCGCGAGCAGGACCTGGACGGCGAGGACGTGCTCTTGCTCGAGGACGGCCACTGCTTCCGCGACCAGGTGTTCGCGCTCTGCAAGCGCGCCGGTGCGCACGAGCTCGGCGACTTCCGCGCCACGAGCCTGAACACCCTGGTGCGCATGGTCGCGAGCGGCACGGGCGTGACCCTGCTGCCCGCCATGGCGCTCCCGGTCGAGGTCCACGCCCAGGACCGCGTCGTCGCGCTGCCGCTGGAACGCAAACCCTCACGCACGATCGGGCTCGCCTGGCGCCGCTCGACGCCGCGCCGGGCAACCTACGAACTCCTGGCCGGGCTGTGCATCGAGCACGCGCCCAAGGGCACGACGCCGCTCGCGCGCGGACGCGGGTAGCGCTCTTCTTCACCTGGGAGCGCCGGGCTCCAGCCCGGCTCTTCTTCCTGGTTTGTTCCACAATATGGCTGCGGCTTATTTGAACAGTTCCCTTTCCACCATCAAGGCCGCCGCTGTGTACCGGAAACTCGAAGCCGGCGAATTGGATCTCCTTTACATCTCTCCCGAACGTTTCGCCATGGATGGCTTCCTTGCCACACTCAAGGCGGCGAATATTTCCTTCTTCGCCGT
>JANOGB010000108.1:0-15051 GCA_031413955.1 Planctomycetota bacterium
TCTTCTTCCCCGTCTCCTGGAGAGCGGAAACAAGCCAAGAGAAAGAGCCGGGCTGGAGCCCGGCGCTCCCGGTTAACCCTGCGCCTTGATCTTGCGCACGGCCGCGGCGAGCGCCGGCACGATCTCGAAGGCGTCGCCGACGATGCCGTAGTCGGCGACCTTGAAGATCGGCGCCTCGGGATCCTTGTTGATGGCCACGATCACCTTGGAGGTCTTCATCCCGGCCAGGTGCTGGATCGCGCCCGAGATGCCGACGGCGAAGTAGAGCTGCGGGCTGACGGTCTTGCCGGTCTGGCCGACCTGCTCGGAGTGGGGGCGCCAGCCGGCGTCGACCACGGCGCGCGAGGCGCCGACGGCGGCATTCCCGAAGGCCGCGGCCAGGTCCTCGAGCAGCGCGAAGTGCTGCGGCTCCTTGAGCCCGCGTCCGCCCGAGACGACCACCGGGGCCTCGGAGACGTCGAGCTTCGCGCCCGGGCGTGCTTCGATCTTCTCGAGCGCGGTCTTGCCCGCGCCGAGTGCGGAGCCCTGCGAGACCTCGGCCGTGCCGCCGGTCTCGCGCACGGGGAAGACGTTGCGGCGCAGCGTCGCGCACAGGACCGGAGCGCTCGTCTTCAGCGTCGCGTCGATCTTGCCGGCCAGCCACGGGCGCGTGACGACCAGGCGCTCGCTCTCCTTGGCGAGCGCCGTGCAGTCGCTGAAGAGCGTGCAGTCGAGCAAGGCGGCCACGCGCGGGGCGACGTCGCGCCCGGTGGACGTGGCCGAGGCGAGGAACGCGACGGCCTTGTGCTCCTTCACCAGCGCGGCGATGCCCTGCGCGGCGGCGTCGGGGCTCCAGGCGCCGGCGGAGAGCACGACTGCGCGCGCGACGCCATGGCAGCCGCACTGCGCGGCCGCCTGCTCCGCGCCTTGGCCGCACAGGACGGCCACGATGTGCGAGCCGATCGCTCCCGCCGCCCCCAGCGCCTCGAGGCTGGCGCGGCGTGGTGCGCCGGCGGCGTGTTCGACGAAGACGACGATGGTGGTCATGGGGGAGCCTCTACAGGACCTTGGCTTCGCTGCGCAGTGCCTCGATCAACGCCGGCACCGCGGCCGCGCCCTCGCCGACGATGCGGCCCGCCTTGCGCGTGGCGGGCAGCGCGAGCTTGGCCACCTCGACCTGGGAACTGTTCGCGGGGCAGGGGCTCTCCTCGAGCGGCTTCTTCTTGGCGGCCATGATGCCCTTCAGACCGGCGTAGCGCGGCTCGTTCAGGTCCTTCTGGCAGGTCAGCACGGCCGGCAAGGTGAACGAGTAGGTCTCGATCCCGGCGTCCGCCTCGCGGCGTGCCGTGCCCTGCGTGCCCGTGATCTCGAGCGCGACGATGTCCGTGACGCAGGCCCAGCCGAGCAGCGTCGCCAGCATCGGGCCGACCGCGGCGTTGTCGCGATCCGTGCCCACGCGACCGAGCAGCACGAGGTCGGGGCCGAGCGCGCGGATCTTCTCCGCCAGGGCCTTGGCCGTCGCCAGCGGATCGCGCCCGGCCCACTCGGCGTCCACCAGGATCACGCCCTTGTCCGCGCCCTTGGCCAGGGCCTCGCGTACTTCCTTGGAGGCTTCCGGTGGGCCGATGGTGAGCACCGTGACCTCGCCGCCGTGCTTCTCCTTCTGCTTCAGCGCTTCCTCGACCGCGATCTCGTCGTAAAACGAGGTCATGTACTGGAGGCCGGCGCCGTCCAGGTGTTTGCCGTCCGCGCCGATGCGCGGCTGGATGTCCGTGGTGGGGACACGCTTGATGCAGGCGATGATCTTCATGGCGTGCAGTTCGATCGAAAAGGGCGAGGAGGGTAACGCGGAAGAGGAAAGAAGAAAGAAGAAGAAGAGCCGGGCTGGAGCCCGGCGCTCCCAGGGTGAAAGCCTCACGGCTCGGCCAGGCCGCGCTCTTCCTCGGCCGTCACGCCGCGCCGCACCTCGGTGTCGAAGCTGTGCCCGAGGTAGACCTCGCGTACCTTCGGGTCCTCGACCAGTTGCGCGGCCGTGCCTTCGCGCAGGATGCGGCCCTGGTGGATGATGTAGGCGCGATCGGTCGATTGCAGAGTCTCGCGCACGTTGTGGTCGGTGATCAGGATGCCGAGGTTGCGCTGGCGCAGGCGGCCGATCAGGATCTGGATCTCCTCGACCGCGATCGGATCGACGCCGGCGAAGGGTTCGTCGAGCAGCAGGATCGAGGGGTCGCTCGCGAGCGCACGCGCGATCTCGAGCCGGCGCCGCTCGCCGCCCGAGAGCGTGTCCGCCACGTTGTCCGCGAGGTGCGAGAGATCGAGCTCCTCCAGCAGCTCGTCGGCGCGCGTGCGTTGCTCGGCGCGCGAGAGCGGCATGGCCTCGAGCACGGCCAGCAGGTTGTGACGCACGCGCATGCGCCGGAAGATGCTCGGCTCCTGCGGCAGGTAGCCCATGCCGAGGCGCGCGCGCTTGTACATGGGCAGGCGCGAGCACTCGCGGCCCTCCAGGAACACCTGCCCTGCGTCCGGGGCGGTCAGCCCGACCGTCATGCGGAAGCTGGTCGTCTTGCCCGCCCCGTTGGGCCCCAGCAGGCCGACGATCTCCCCGCGGTCGACGTGGAAGGAGACCCCGTTGACCACCCGCCGGCCGCGGTAGGCCTTGATCAGGTTGTCGGCCTCGAGCAAGGCGCCCTGGCCGGCCGCGGGGGAGGGTCGGGCGGGCATGGGGCGCGAGTCTAGCCCCCCTCATTCACCAGACTTCGAGCGAAACGCGACCGATCGTGCCGCGAGGGCGTTCTGACCCTGCAAGCAGGCTGTTGACAAGTTGTGGAGAGGCGGTCTCCGCGCGCTCTCGCCCGGGAGTTCGCGGGCCGAGTCCCGCCATCGAGACGGAAATCAGCCAGCTCCGAATCACCGACGCAACTCGTTGCCCCGATCGTGATTGGGCTATTTGCGAAGGCCCAGCAAAGGGGCCGGCGGAGTTGTGGAGAGAGCCTCGGGCCTTGACGCGGGTTCCGGCCAGGCTCCAGACGCTCGACGTGGAAAACGCAATTTCCACGAGCGGGTCCGGGACAGCCGCTCAATGCAGCCAGCCGAAGCGCCACAGGCCATCCAGGGGGCGGATGGGCCAGAACACCGCCAGGGCGCGCCCCAGGATCAGCTCGCGCGGCACGAGCGGGGCGTTCCCGGGCAAGGACTCGGAGGTGACCGCCCCGCGCCCGAACCAGTGGATCTCCCCGTCCAGATCGCGGAAGCGGATGGCGGACGTGTTGTCCCCCAGGCGGCCGGCGGTCGGGTTCTGGCTCCCGTCGTCCCCCTCGCGGTAGTTCCCGCGCGCCTCGACGACCGTTCCGTCCAGCCGGCGATAGGCATAGGTCTTGGCCTTCCACAGCCGGCCGTCGGCCGAGTCCTGGGTGTTGTCGCCGAGCATGACGTAGTTCCCGGGCGGGACGCGCACCGTCCACGAGGCGCGGTCTTCCGGTGTCTGGTAGTAGACGTCGCGGGCGACGCGCAGGGCTTCGAGATCCGCGCCGGCTCCGGCGACTGCGATCGTGAGCGAGGCTTCCTGCCGCGCGCTGAACGCGATCTCTGCCGCGAGCAGCGTGCGTCCATCGAGCTCGAGCGCGAGACGATCGTCGAGGTTCTCGAGCGCGAACGAGGCACGTGTGTCGGCCGCCAGACGAAAGCGCTCGCCGCGCTCGATGCGCTCGCTCGACACCGCCGAATCGCGGATGCGCACGAGGACCTCCGCGTCGACGGGCGCGCTCGGCCCGGGCACGGTGAACTCGTAGATGCGCTGGCCCTCGGTCAGCTCGAAGGTGACGGCCGTCGTGCCGGCCAGCGCGCGCAGCTCGCCCTCGAGGCGCACGTCGCCGACCGGGTTGCGGCCGAGGCGGGGATGGCCGGCCTCGATCTCGGCCACGAGCGCGGAGGGATAGCCGTCCGTGTAGCGGTCGGTGATCGGCCCCGCGTTGGGACGGAAGCGCGCCGCGCCGTCGCCGCGCGCGACGATGCCGTCCGCGGAGATGTGCCAGTCCTTTCCGCCGCGCACTACGCCCCAGTCCGTGCCGCGCGGGTCGCGCTCGAGCGCGCGCCACGCCTCGCGCTGCACTTTTTCCGGCCGGCGCAGATTGCGCCAGGGCGCGTCCTCGTCCGTGCGCGTCCACAGGTCGCCGTGCTCGATCTTGAGCTCCTCGGCGGGCATGCCGACCAGGCGCTTGACCATGATGCGCGAGCGTTCGAGCGGGTGCTTGAAGACCACGATCTCGAAGCGCTCGGGATCGCGGAAGTGGAACGAGAGCTTGTCGACCAGCGTGCGGTCGAAGGTCCCGGTCTCGGGGTTGCCCATGAGCGTGGGCTGCATCGAGCCGCTCGGGATCTTGCTGATCTCCAGCACGAAGGACTTGAAGAGCAGCGCCACCACCACGGCCATGAGCAGGGCCTCGATGTTCTCGCGCCAGCGGTGGTGGGGCTTGACGGTGGTCATGGAGAAGAAGAAAAACGCACCACAGAGGCGCAGAGGACGCGGAGACTCGCAGAGGAAGAAAAGAAGAGGATGGGGAAGACCTCCGGATCGTCAGGTTCCCGCGCGCTGAAGCCCCGGAGGCCCCATTCTCCTTCTTCCTCCGTGCTCCTCCGCGTCCTCTGTGCCTCTGTGGTGCGCTTTCTCTTTCCGGCTTTCATCCGCTCAGTTCACCCATTTCAGGCGCCAGATGCCACGCAGCGGATCCAGCGGCCAGAACACCGCCAGGGCCTTGCCCTGGAGCATGTCGCGCGGCACGAAGGGCGCGGCCTCGGGCGTGCGCCGGCGCGCCTCGTCGCGGCGGAACCAGTGTTTCTCGCCCCACTCGTCCACCAGGCGCGTGAGCGGGCCCAGCGCGTCGCCGTGGGCCACCATGCGCGGATTCTCGCCGTCGCGCCAGTTGCCGCGCACGCGCTCGGCCGCGCCGTCCGTACCGGTCACCTCGTAGACGGTGAAGGTCCACTCGCGGCTGTCGCTCGAGTCCTGGGTGTTGTCGCCCAGCATGTAGTAGCAATCGGCGGGGACCGCGATCGGCTGCCCGTCGCGCGCGGTGTAGTAGAGGTCGCGGTAGACCATCAGCTCGGCGAGGTCCGCGCCCTCGCCCTCCACGACGAGCGCGGCGGAGGAGAACTGATCCTCGGCGGGCTCGATCTCCAGCGCCAGGAACTCCGCGCCGTCGAGCTCGAGCGTCAACCTGTCGTCGAGGTTCTGGGCCGCGAAACGCACCTCGCGGTCCGCAGGCAAGGAATACTCACGGCTTGCCGGCAGCACGAGGTCGTCCAGAGCGGCAGCGCCGGGCGGCCGCGCGGAGGGGCCGGCGTCGATGCGTGCCTGCGCATTCTCCGGCGCGGCCGGGCCCGGGAGCTCGAAGCGGTAGTGGCGCGCGCCTTCGCGCAGCACCACGGCGAAGAGCTCCGTGCCCGCCAGTGCCCGGATCGTGCCCTCGACGCGCAAGTCGCCGACCGGGTTCTGAGCCGAGTCTCCGTGGTGGGCCGGCAGCCACTCGAGCAGCTCGTCCGGGTAGCCGTCCAGGTAGTCGTCCACGATCGACTCGCGCCCACCCCGGAACGCGGCCGAGCCCGGGCCGCGCGCGGTGAGCGTGCGGCCCAGCGTGCTCCAGCGGGAGCTGCGCGGCAGGTTCTGCGGGATCCAGCGCGACTGCTCGGCAGCCAGCGCATCCAGCCGCTTCCAGTGTGCACGCATCACGGACTCCGGCCGGCGCACGACGCACCACTCGCCACCCGCTTCCCGGCGCCAGAGATCCCCGTGCTGGATGCGCAGCTCCTCCGGCCCGACGCCGGCGATGCGCTTGACGAAGCTCTTCGAGCGGTCGAGCGGATAGCGGAAGACCGCCACCTCCCAGCGCTGCGGAGCGCGTACCGCGTAGGTCAGCTTGTCGACCAGGATGCGGTCCTTGACGTCCGCGCCCTCGTCTCCGATCAGCGTGGGCTGCATCGAACCGGTGGGGATCTTGTAGGCCTCGATCACGAAGTGCTTGAGGAACAGCGCCATCGCCACGGCCATCACGGCCGCCTCGATGTTGCTGCGCCACGGCGTGCGGCGGTGAGCAGCGGCCGCGGTCACGTGCACCAACGCAGCGCGCTCAGCCGGGAGCGCCGGGCTCCAGCCCGGCTCCGTTTCTTGTCTCTCCTCCTGGCTCACGGAGGAGAAAGAGCCAGGCTGGAGCCTGGCGCTCCCGGCTGAGCCGCGCCTGCGCGGTTCCAACGAGGTGCGCAGCTTCTCGAAGTTGCCGTTGTCGATCGGGTGGGGGTCTGCCCTCGGATCGTTCCGGGCGGTCGGGTCATAGGAGGCCGCATGCGACCGGGGATCCTACTCGCTGGCCGCCGGAACCCGCTCCCGCGAAGGCTTGGCGGCAGTCGAGGATTCAACGCCGGCGGGCTTTGAGCGCGACTGTCACCGGGAACTCGCAGGTGGATTGGTTCCCCGAGGCATCGGTGGCGATGCACGTCACGAGGGTCGTGCCGAGGGGGAAGAAGCTCCCGGAAGGAGGCACGCACAGGAGGCCGGGAGCGGGATCGACCTCGTCGCCCGCCGTCACCGCGTAGTTCACGATTGCACGGGCGAGCTGCCGAAGCGCTCGAGCACGAACACCGACGAGGGGCAAGAGCTCATCCCGCCACCGAGGGACGACCAGCTCGTGCCGTCCCACTTCGCAATCTGGTTCGCCGCCACGCCACCCGCGGCCGTGAAAGTGCCTCCGATGAAGAACGCCGGCCCGTGGCCATCGTCGTGAACCACCATGTCCTCGATGGTGCCGTTCACCCCCGGCTGCCCCCCGAACGTCGGCAGCCAGCCAGTCGAGCACGAGGAGCCGAGCGAGAGGGTGAGCGGGTCCACGCGAATCCAGCCCGTCGCTCCGCTCAACGCGACGCTCGCGCTCAGGTTTCTTCCGGCGCCACTCGAAGCCGTGACCTGCACGCTCGTCGCCTCGAGCGGGACCTCCACCTCGAATCGATAGCGACCGCCTGCGTCCGTGAGCGCCTTCCCACCCGCGCTGCTCACCACCACGGCGCCCTCGGCGGGGGAACCGTCGGGCGCGAGCACGAGCCCCTCGAGCGTCAGCAGGGACTGCCGGCCGTCGCCGAGCGGCGCCGACGTCGCACCGGTCAGTTCGTCCTGGGCCGATGCCGCTCCACCGGACGCGAGCACCGCGCACGGCACCAGCGCGACCAAGACGCTGCCAAACCAAGTGACTCTCGCGTCCATCGAGACTCCCTTCGTAGATCGGTTTCGTCTCCGAGCCGATCATCCAAGAACCCGAGCTGGGCAGGCCCCTGGGCGGTGCCAGCGAGATCGAGCCTATCCGTCTTGGTTCAGCCCGGCAATCCACCCCAGTCTGGCCTCCAGCGACGAGGGTGGAGGGTGGATCGTCAGGGCAAGGACGCCCCTTGCTCCCTACTCCGCGTCACCGTCGTCGCGATCGCCCAGCACCGCGAGGAAGGCCTTCTGCGGGATGTCGACGTTGCCGACCTGGCGCATCCTGCGCTTGCCCTCCTTCTGCTTCTCGAGCAGCTTGCACTTCTGCGACACGTCGCCGCCGTAGCACTTGGCCAGCACGTCCTTGCGCAGCGCGGCGATGTTCTCGCGCAAGAGGATGCGGTTGCCGCAGGCGGCCTGGATCGGGATCTCGAACAGGTGGCGCGGGATCTCCTTGCGCAGCGACTGGATCGTGGCGCGGCCGCGGTACTCGGCCTGGTCCTTGTGGCAGATGGTCGAGAGCGCGTCGACCTCTTCGTTGTTCACCAAGATCCGCAGCTTGACGAGCTCGTTCTCGTGGAAGCCGGTGACCTCGTAGTTGAGTGTGCCGTAGCCGCGCGTGGCGGACTTCAGCTTGTCGTAGAAGTCGTAGATGATCTCGGCCAGCGGCAGGTCGTAGACGAGCTGCACGCGCGTCTGCGACAGGTACTCCTGGCGGATGAAGACGCCGCGGTGGTCGGCGGCGATCTGCATCATCGGGCCGATGTACTCGGCCGGGAGTCACCCGGTTGGTTCCGGGGGACGAGCCGCGGGAATGGTCAACCGTACCTCGGCGTCGTTGATCACTTCGTAGCTCGGATCTGCGCCGGCCAAGGCTCGCGTTTCGCGGAAGATGAGCGGCACACCCTCGCCACGCTTCTCCAGGATGTTCGCGCGCCCGAGCCCTGGCCTCTCGACAGCCGAGCCCTTCGCGAGCAGGCTAGCGATGAGCTCGTTCCGCGTAGCCTGCAGGTACGGCAGCGACTCGACCGTGAGCGTGTTCGCGAGCCCTCCTGGCGACATGATCATCAGTCGGTCGGGATGCATGAACAGGCGGATCTTCGACTGGTGTATCGAGTAATCGCGGTGCACGACTGCGTTCACGATCGCCTCGAACATGGCCCGGAGATGGTATTGGGGGTAATCGATCCGTGCGGGTGTTTTGCGAGCCGCGACGGACATGTTTCGCTCGACGAAAGCCAGGGCCTCGAACGCCTGTCGGTCGAGTGGACCCGTGATCGTCCTGGCATCGATCTGGTGGTTGCTGTCGGGGTGGGGGCTTCCGTAATGAACAGCCTCGATGAGGGCGTTCGGAATCCATTGCTCGGGATTGCGCGTGCAAACGAGCACGCCGGCGATGGTTGCCCGTAGAGCTCCGGTCTCGTCGGGCGTCACCAGCTTGAGCTTACGCAGGACGACATCGCGCGGATCACGCAAGTCCCCACGAAACCTCTCCCACAACTCGGGGGAGAGGGTCTCCGGAGTGGTGTTGGGCACGGGGAGCTCGTCGAAGCGGATGATTCCAGTCTGGCTCCGGATCTGGAGCAACCGAGCCAACGCGTCCGGCGCCAGCTCGCGCTTCGAGCTGCCGCGGCGGCGAAAGTAGCCCCCCGGACTCTTGTGAACGAAGGGGCTGCGAGGTACGTCCACCTTGATGATCGGCCTCGCCGCGCCGGAGGGATCGGGAAGTTCCATGCGCACGATGTCGACCTCCAGCGCCGGCTTGATCGAGTCGTGACACACTTCGCGGACGAGCGCTTCGACGGCGTCGAGGGCCACGAGGGGAATCCCCGTCACCTCCCGTTTCTTGTCGTCGACGCCGAGCACGAGCACGCCGGCCGCGTTGTTCGCGATGGCTGCCAGCTCGTCCGCCAGGTCGTTCCGGTCCGGCGCATCGACGCGCGACCCCTTCATGTAGACGGCCTTGAGTTCGATGACGGAGTCTTCGCCCAGCCGGATCTTCGCCAGCAGCTCTTCGGGACTATTGAACATGGCTTCCTCCCTCGCCGTAGTCGGTGGGCACCGGTGTATGCGTATGGAAGTTGGACAAGACCCTACTCCGCGTCCCCGCCCTCGCGATCGCCCAGCACCGCCAGGAACGCCTTCTGCGGGATGTCGACGTTGCCGACCTGACGCATCCTGCGCTTGCCTTCCTTCTGCTTCTCGAGCAGCTTGCGCTTGCGCGACACGTCGCCGCCGTAGCACTTGGCCAGCACGTCCTTGCGCAGCGCGGCGATGTTCTCGCGCGCGATGATGCGGTTGCCGCAGGCGGCCTGGATCGGGATCTCGAACAGGTGGCGCGGGATCTCCTTGCGCAGCTTCTTGATCGTGGCGCGGCCGCGGTACTCGGCCTGGTCCTTGTGGCAGATGGTCGAGAGCGCGTCGACTTCCTCGTTGTTCACCAAGATCCGCAGCTTGACGAGCTCGTTCTCGTGGAAGCCCGTGACCTCGTAGTTCAGCGTGCCGTAGCCACGCGTGGCCGACTTCAGCTTGTCGTAGAAGTCGTAGATGATCTCGGCCAGCGGCAGGTCGTAGACGAGCTGCACGCGCGTCTGCGACAGGTACTCCTGGCGGATGAAGACGCCGCGGTGGTCGGCGCAGATCTGCATCATCGGCCCGATGTATTCGGCCGGGATCAGGATCGAGACGCGCGCGATCGGCTCGAGCAGCTTCTCGTAGCGATCGGGGCTGGGCAGGTTGCCGGCCGAGTGGATGTCCTCGCTCGTGCCGTCGTGCTTGACGATGCGGTAGGTCACCGTGGGCGCGGTCTGGATCATGTCCAGGTCGAACTCGCGCTCCAGGCGCTCCTGGATGATCTCCATGTGCAGGAGGCCGAGGAAGCCGCAGCGGAAGCCGAAGCCCAGCGCCTCGGAGGTGACCGGCTCGTAGGTGAACGACGCATCCGTGAGTCCGAGCGTCTCCAGCGACGTGCGCAGCTTCTCGAAGTCGCCGTTGTTGGTCGGGTAGAAGTCGGCGAAGACCATCGGCTGCGGCGGGCGGTAGCCCGGCAGCATCTCGACCTTCGGGCCCTTGTGCAGCGCCAGCGTGTCGCCGATCTTCACGTCGCCCAGGCGCTTGATGTTCGAGATGAAGTAGCCGACCTCACCCGCGCCCAGGGCCTCGGTCTTCAGCATCTTGGGCGTGAAGCGCCCGAGCTCGATGCACTCGAAGACCTTGCCGATGCCGAGCATTTCCACCCGGTCGCCGATCCGGATCGTGCCGTCGAAGACGCGCAGGTACACGATGATGCCGCGGTATTCGTCGTACCGCGCGTCGACGATCAGCGCGCGCAGCGGATCGTCCGGGCTGCGCGAGGGCGGCGGGATCTTCTCGATGATCGCGCGCAGCACCTCCGGCACGCCCTGGCCGGTCTTGGCCGAGACGCGCAGGGCGTCCGTGGCGTCGATGCCGATGGCCGACTCGATCTCCTCGGTCACCTCGTCCGGGCGCGCGTGCGCGAGGTCGATCTTGTTCAGCAGCGGGACGATCGCGAGCCCGGCCTCGACCGCGAGATACGCGTTGGCCACGCTCTGCGCCTCGACGCCCTGCGAGGCGTCCACCAGCAGCAGCGCGCCCTCGCAGGCCAGCAGGCTCTTCTGGACCTCGTAGTTGAAGTCCACGTGCCCCGGGGTATCGATCAGGTTGAGCTGGTAGCGCTTGCCCTCGTGCTCATGCCAGATCGTGACGGCCTTGGCCTTGATGGTGATGCCGCGCTCGCGCTCGAGCTCCATCGAGTCGAGCACCTGATCGTGCATGTCGCGCAGCTCGATCGCGCCGCAGGCGACCAGCAGGCGGTCCGCCAGCGTCGACTTGCCGTGGTCGATGTGCGCGATGATCGAGAAGTTGCGGATGAGCTTGGGATCCACGCGGGGCGCGCCGGAGCGAGACAGCTCGGCAGTGTAGTCGATCGGGGCGGCTCCGTACCGGCAGCTCTACGCGCGCGTGGTTGGCGCGGATGCGCGTTCACGCCGGGGCCCGAGGCGTTTCCACGCCCGAGCGGCTTGCTCGCGCTCGGCCTGCGCGGCATCCACCGGTAGCCAATGGATGTCGAAGCGCCCGAGGCCCCGCGCCTCCGGAGGGAACTCGTCGCCGAAGGGCACGGTTTTGTACGTCCCCAGCAAGCGGTCCCACCAGTCGAAGGCCATGCCGAAGTTGTGGTGCCACATCTGGTCTCGATGGTGCACGTAGTGGACCGGGAGGCGCATCCAGCGGCAGAGGAGGGGATTGTCGTGCTGCAGTTGATGCGCATAGGCCATGAAGACTGCGCTCAGGATGCAGCCGAGCGTCCAGCCGGATCCGATGGCCACGCCCAGGAACCAGGGCGGCAGGATGAGGAGCAGGCCGGGCGCGAGATAGTCGCGCAGCTCGGGCCAGAAGCCCTGCCCCCAGCCGTCCTTGTGGTGCGCGACGTGGCGTGCGTGCAGGAGCACGCCGGCGTGCATGAGCCGGTGGACGGCGTACTCGACGAAGCTCGAGACGAACAGAGCGGCGAGGAAACTCAGGATCCACGTCATGAGCATCTCCGCGTCACGCACCGAACCCCGGGGGAGCTCGGAGCACCAGCGGGCAAGGAGCGTACAGACATGACGGGTCAGCTCGGCGAGGGAGTGTCCAGCACGCCCGAGCGCAGCAGCTCGACCAGCCTCTTCAGCGCCCGCCCGCGGTGGCTGACGGCGGCCTTCTCGGAGCCGCTGAGCTCGGCGAAGCCGCGCCCGTTCTGCTGGTAGCCGGGCTCGGTGAACAGGAACAGCGGGTCGTAGCCGAAGTCGCCGTTGCCGCGCGGAGCGGGCAGGATCCGGCCGCGGGCCTCGCCCTCGACCTCGAGTACCAGCGTGCCGTCCGGGCGGGCGAGGGCGAGTGCGCAGACGAAGCGCGCGGCGCGTCGGTCCCGGGGAAGACCGGCCAGCTCTCCCAGCAGCTTCGCGTTGTTGCGCGCATCGGAAGCCGGCGCGCCGGCGTAACGCGCCGAGAGCACGCCCGGCGCGCCGCCCAGGGCGTCGACCTCGAGCCCCGAGTCGTCCGCCAGGGACCAGATGCCGCTCGCGCGCGCGGCACTGAGCGCCTTCTTGGCCGCGTTCAGCGCGAAGGTCGGCTGGTCCTCGTCGACGGGCGGCAACCCGCCGATGCCGGCGGGAGTCACGAGCTCGATCTCGAGTGGCGTCAGCAGGAGCTCGAGCTCGCGCAGCTTCTTCTCGTTCTTAGTGGCGATCAGGATGCGCACGGGGCCCCCGGGAGCGCCGGGCTCCAGCCCGGCTCTGCTTGGATTGGAAAGAGGAACTAGGGTGAACGAAGCCAGGCTGGAGCCTGGCGCTCCCGATCGAGAAGCCATCAGCCGGCCTCCAGTGCCGAGCTCTGCAGCGCGAAGATGTGTCGGATGGCGGTCTCACCCAGCTCGAGCATGGCCGCGAGCTCGCTCTTCTTGAAGGGCGCGCCCTCGGCCGCGCCTTGCACCTCGACGAACTCGCCCGCACCGGTCATCACCAGGTTCACGTCGGCGTCGGCCTGGCTGTCCTCGGCATAGTCGAGGTCGCACAGGACCACGCCGTCCAGCAACCCGACCGACACGGCGCCGAGCTGGGACTTGAGCGGCCAGCCGCGCAGCAAGCGCGACTTGTCCATCGCTTTCAGGCAGTCGACCAGCGCGACGTAGGCGCCCGTGATCGCGGCCGTGCGCGTGCCGCCGTCGGCCTGCAGCACGTCGCAGTCGATCCACAGCGTGCGTTCGGTCAGCTTCGAGAGATCGACCACCGCGCGCAGCGCGCGTCCGATCAGGCGCTGGATCTCGACCGAGCGCCCGTCGAGCTTGCCGTTGCGGTCGCGCTGCTTGCGGCTCAGGGTCGAGGCCGGGAGCATGCCGTACTCGGCCGTCAGCCAGCCCTGGCCCTTGTTCTGCAAGAAGGGCGGCACGCCGTCGACCCAGGTCGCCGTGCACAGGATGCGCGTGTCGCCGAAAGAGCACAGCACGGAACCGGGCACCGTCTTCAGGAAGCGGCGCTCGAAGCGGATCGGGCGCAGGTCAGCGGGAGCTCGGCCGTCTTTGCGGGGCATGAATCGTTCCGGAGAATCGGGCGAGGGATTGTAGCGGTTCGTGGGGCCGCAGTCTCGATCGAGTTCCGCTCTCAATCGAGAGCTTCCACGGCTTGCGCGTGCTCGAGCGCGACGTGCGCGCGCTGGCCGTCGTCGCGCGCGAGCTCCAGGCCGGAGAGATCGAGCCGGGCGAGGCGTCCGAGCTCTTCGCCACGCCCATGTCGGATCCGTACGCGGCGGCCGACGAGCTGACTCGCGGCGGCGAAGTCCCGGGCGACGCGCTCGGGCTCGCGGCAGGCCAGCTCGAGGCGTGCGCCGAGCTCCGCCAGCAAGACGTCCCGCGCCCGCTCGCGCGTCACCGTGCAACCCAGGAGCGCGAGGCTCGTCACCGCGCGTTCGGCCAGGAGCTCCGGGGGAAAGGCGCGCTGCAGCACGTTCAAGCCCACGCCCACGACCGCGTGCGGCCGGGCGGGATCGAGGCCCCGCGACTCGACCAGGATGCCTGCGAGCTTGGCTTCCCTGCTCTGCGCGCAGGGAGCGAGCACGTCGTTCGGCCACTTCAGGCGCGCCTCACGAGCGCCCAGCGCACGCACGCTCGCGAGCACCGCCAGGCCCGCACCCATCGTCAGCGCCGCGGGATTCGGCCGGCTGGCCGGCAGCAGCACGACGGACAGATACAGCCCTTCCCCGCTGGCGCTCGCCCAGCTCCGCCCGAGCCGCCCGCGTCCCGCGCTCTGACCCTCGGCCACGTGCACGTCGCCGTGCCGAGCCGTGCCGTCCGCGACGGCGGCGAGCGCGCGCTCGTTGGTCGAGTCGACCAGATCGTGCTGGAACAGGCGGGAACTCACGGAGCCGGCGGCGCCAGGATTGTGGCGCAGGCAGGGCCTGGCGGCCAGCGGCACACGGCCGGGGCCCGCGCTCCCCGCGCTCTCGCGCGCGGCCTACTGATCCTCGAACAGCGAACCCGCGACCCAATCCAGGTCGCCCGTTGCCGTGCGCGAGGACCCGCCGCTCACGGTCGAATCGGATTCGATCGCCTGGTTGTTTGCGCCACCGGAGACGACGGAATTCTGGCCGGACGCGAGGTTCCCGTTCCCGCCTCCGATCGAAGCGTGGATCCCGTCGGCGAGGTTGCCATTGCCGCCCAGGACCGAGGCAGCGAGACCCTCGCTCCGGTTCAGCTCGCCCCCGACGATCGTGGAGGCGTAATAGGTAGCCTGGTTGAAGATTCCGCCCAGCACCGCGGTGTAGGCGTCGGACGCGACGTTGTCCGTGCCGCCGCACACGGCGGAGTAGATCCCCGACGAGACGTTGTTCGAGCCGCCCGTCACCGACGCGAAGGGTGCGCTGACGGAGTTGGCCAGGCCGGCGACGAGCCCGCCGACGCTGGAGAAGCTGTGCAGGGGGCCGACGACGAGATTGTGGGAGCCACGCCGGTCGAAGCCGCCGACGAAGGGGGCCGGCTCGCTGTACCCGACGATCAAGTTGCCGGTGCCGTTAAGCGTCTCGGTCGCGCCCTCCCCGTTCACGACCTGCACGTTCACGCCGCTGATGCGGATCGTCTCGACCTGTCCGCCCTGCCCGTCGTCGAGATAGACGATGCTCATGTGGCCGAGGATTGCGGACTGCTCGGGCGTGAGCCGTGGCAAACGCACCGGCTGCTGTGCGCGAGCGGCGCCGAGCAGAGCGACTCCGACGAGGGCCAAACCAGCGGTGACGGGGTGGATGCGGATCGAGTTCATGGGAGACCTCCTGGTCCAAGCAGGCGC
>JANOGB010000109.1:0-1912 GCA_031413955.1 Planctomycetota bacterium
CCGCGTGCGCTTCGATCGTCTGACCCCGCGCGAGAAGGACTACCTGCGAGCGCTGGCCGATCTCGGCCCGGGCCCGCAGCGCTCGGGCGACATCGCGGCCCGCCTCGGCGTCAAGGTCCAGTCCATCGCGCCCCTGCGCTCTGGCCTCATCCGGAAAGGGATGATCTACAGTCCAGCGCACGGCGACACGGCGTTCACGGTGCCGCTCTTCGACGAGTTCATGGTGCGCTCGCTGCCGGACTGGAGGTCGGGCCGGTAGCTCGGCGAGCCACATTCCCTGCTGGTGGGGGACATGGAGCCCCGTCTGATCCGAGCTACTTCGAGGCCTCGAACTCGCTTCTCGGCACGCCCGACTGGCGTACGATCGACAGAAGCGTCCCCGTTTTCAGCTCGGCGTGGATGGGCACGGGCACCGCACCGTGGTTGCGCCCCGGCGCCGCTGCAGGACCACGCGGCTGCCGCGCTGGCGCACCTGGACGAAGCCGTGCATCTCCAGGATCCGGCAGGCCTCTCGGCCCGACAACCGACGCAACCTACCCAACCCGCACCTCGACGCGAGTCACGAAGACCTCACTCGGGAGGCGTTCCTGCATCTCGGTCGGGTCGGCGGTCTCGAAGAACAGTTCCAGGGCCTCGACGAGGTTGGCGCGCGCCTCCTCGACCGTGGCCCCCTGGCTGGCGACGTCCACCTCCGGGCATAGACTCACGTAGCCATCGCCCTCCCGCAGGAGGATCGCCGTGAGTTGATGGGTCGTCGCCACCGAGGAAGTGTACTCGCCCGCGGCCAGGCCCTCGATCCGGCGCCGTTTTCGCTTTCCAGTCATGTTGCCTCCAATCAGCGCCTCGACCTGCCGGAGGCTCATCCGGTGTCACCCATCCTCGTGATTCTCGTCGGCTCGAAGCCGATCCGCCTGCCTTCGAGAAGGTCGGCCCTGCCGCTCCACGCCGCCAAGGCTGTCGCCCGCCCAGGTGGCCTGCTCGACCCCCGCTTCACGCGTGCCCGAGATCACCGTTGCCGACGTCGCCTGCAGGATCTCCGGCCAGGTCGGCGGCTCGCCGTAGAACATGTTCGCGCGCATCGCCTGGTAGTCTCGGAGCCAGGAGTCGAGCTGCGATTCTGGCGGCATCAGGCGCAGCCGACCTCACGCACGGTTACCCCTACTTCCTGCAGGAGCTGGGCTACGCGGCCTGGAACCTCGCGCCCGGGACTCCCATCGGTCTCGAAGTCGTGCAAGAAGCCACGACCGTGGCGATCCAGAAGCTCGACGGCAGCTTCTTCCGCGTGCGCTTCGATCGTCTGACCCCGCGCGAGAAGGACTACCTGCGAGCGCTGGCTGATCTCGGCCCGGGCCCGCAGCGCTCGGGCGACATCGCGGCCCGCCTCGGCGTCAAGGTCCAGTCCATCGCGCCCCTGCGCTCCGGCACATCCGGAAAGGGATGATCTACAGCCCAGCGCACGGCGACACAGCTTTCACGGTGCCGCTCTTCGACGAGTTCATGGTGCGCTCGATGCCCGACTGGAGATCGGGCAGGTAGCTCGGCGAGCCACAGCTCGAGACTCCATCTTCGGCGAATCTGGGGTGTTGTCGATCTGGTCCCCCCCATGCGCCCCGGCAACGATCACGAGAGCAGCGCCTCGAGGTCCGCGCGCGAGAGCTCGCGCAGCAGCGAGCCGCCCTCGCCCAGGAGGGCGCGCACGAGTTCGCGTTTGCCCTCCTGAAGCTCGAGCACCTTCTCCTCCACCGTTCCGCGCGTGATCAGGCGGTAGGCGAGCACCTTGCGCGTCTGGCCGATGCGGTGGGCGCGGTCGATGGCCTGGCTCTCGACGGCGGGGTTCCACCACGGGTCGAGCAGGAAGACGTAGTCGGCCGCGGTCAGGTTGAGGCCCGTGCCGCCGGCTTTCAGGCTGATC
>JANOGB010000110.1:0-2841 GCA_031413955.1 Planctomycetota bacterium
CTGGGCGAGCCATCCCCGAAATGAGGACGCCCGCCCGGCTCCGCGACACGGCACCGACAACACCAGACCTTCTCGCGGCGCGGAACACGCCCCGATCTTCCGGTGCGCCGTCCCCGCGGTCGCTCGAGACGGCCGAGGCGACGCCCCAGCCGTCTCCTGTTCACAATGACATCACCGGTTCCGCAGCCCGAACGCGCGCGTGCCCCTCAGCAAGAAAGAGCCGGGCTGGAGCCCGGCGCTCCCAGGTAACCATGGAAGGCACGAACGGATTCTTCACCGGCATGCGCATCTGCGCCTCGGGCCTGACGGCCGAGCGCGAGCGCATGGACGTGATCGCCGAGAACCTGGCCAACGCGCGCACGACGCGCACGCCCGACGGCGGTCCCTATCGCCGCAAGATCGTGCTCTTCGAGCCGATCCTGCGCGAGTTCGAGGGCCAGTTCGAGGGAGACGACGAGGAGCGCACTATGGGCGTGCAGGCCACGCGCATCGGCGTCGACCGCGCCACCGACTTCGAGCGCGTGCTCGACCCCGGCCACCCCGACGCCGGCGCTGATGGGATGGTGGTCTATCCCAACGTCAACACGGTGATGGAGATGGCCGACCTCATCACCTCCATGCGCGCCTACGAGGCCAACCTGACGGCCCAGGAGAACTTCGTGCGCATGGCCGAACGCGCCCTGGACCTGCTGCGCTGATCGCGAGTGAACCATGGTCGAACGGATCGGAAAGGAGAGCGCACTCGCGCGCGAAGCCATGCGCGCGGCCCAGCGGCTCGTCACCGAGCGTCTCGACCCCTCCCGGGCAACTGCGAGCACGGCCGAGACCGCGCCGGCCGCCACGTCCGCGCCCGCGGGCATCGAATTCGAGCGCGTACTCGACGCCGGGATCGAGCGCATCGACCGCGACGTGCGCTCGGCCGAGTCCCTGCCGATCGACCTCCTGACCGGCAAGGTCGACGACTTCCACGAGATCGCTGTGCAGCTCAAGAACGCCGAGCTCTCCTTCAAGTTCGCGATGGAGATCCGCAACAAGCTCATCGATGCCTATCGCGAGGTCATGCGCATGAGCGTCTAGCCCGACCATGAACGACCTCCTCGAGAAGCTCCTCGCGAGCCTGAAGAAGACCAGCGCCGGTGCGCGCGTGATCGTCGTGCTGGTCGGCCTCGCCATGCTGGCGATCGTCGGCCTGGTGGCGACCGTCTCCAGCCGCAAGCACTTCGAGCTGGCCTTCTCCGGCCTCGACGACCACGAGCTGGCCCTGGTGTGCAGGGCCCTGTCGGAGGCGGGCATCCCCTTCGAGCAGAGCCAGCCGCCCGGTCCCTTCGTGGTCTACGTCGACGAGCACGAGCGCTCCGGCGCCTACATGGCCGCCTACGGGTCGGGCGCGCTCGACAAGCCGCTCGAGGGCATCCTTTCCGATCAGAGCGTCGTCTCGGTCTTCAACAGCGCCGAAGAGCGCGCCCAGGGCGTGCGCAAGCGCGAGTGGCAAGAGATGGAGAAGATGCTCGAGGAGCTCGAGTTCGTGTCCGGCGCGCGCGTGCGCACCTCGGGCACGAGGTCCTCGCCGCTCTCGAACGAGCACGCCCCGAAGCCCACGGCCTCCGTGACGCTGCGCGTGGTCGGCGGCGCCGATCTCACGCGCGAACAGGCTGCGACCGTCGCCAACCTCGTCAGCCGCGGGCTGGGTGTGGCCAAGGAAGATCTGGTGATCTCCGATCAGAGCGGACGCTCGCTCTACGATGGCAAGGATGGCAACGCGGACGAGCACGAGGTCACGGACCTGCTCGCGCACCAGGGCGAGCACGATCGACGCCTCGAGCTGGTCGCCAACACGGTCCTCGGCGAGATCCTGGGTCCGAGCAAGGCGCGCGTGAGCGTGACCTCGGAGTGGGACTTCTCGCGCAGCACGCTGCACAACGAGACGCCGGTGAAGAGCCTGGTGGTCATGGAGAGCAAGAAGAACAGCGAGAAGCCGGTGGGCTCCTCGGCCGGCACGGCGGCGGGCGTGTCGGCCAACACGCTCGACCCGGACGCGCCCAGCGCGGCGCCGGCCGGCAGCACGCCGAGCGCGCTGCTGCTCGAGAAGACCAACGAGGAGAAGAAGGAATACTCCCCCAGCGTCTCGCGCGAGGAGCGCGTGCGCTTCGTGCCCGAGATGAAGCGCCTGAGCGTGGCACTCTTCCTGGACCAGAGCGTGGGCCAGGACGCGAAGCTGGAGGAGGCGATCAAGGCCGCGGTGGGCTTCGACGTGGAGCGCGGCGACGAGTTCAAATCCGTGGTGCTGCCCTTCGCGACCGCGGTCGAGCCCGTACCCGACACGCCCGCCGCCGAATCCGTGCCGTCCGAGCCGAATCCGCTGGTCGAGACGCTCCTGCGCCGCGGCGTGGAGATCCTGAGCGCGCTCGTGTTCCTGGTGCTCCTGCTGAAGACCCTCAAGGGCACGAAGCGCGAGAAGCAGGCCGCCGCCCAGGCGAACGCCAGCGCGAACCAGGTCGACGTCGAGCTCCTGGCGCGCGCCCAGATCGACGAGCTCCTGAAGTCCGATCCCGCCAAGGTCGGCGAGATCCTCTCGCGCTGGGCCCGCGAGGAGCCCGTCGCCAGCTCTTGATCTCATGGGCCCGCAAGCACGGAGGAAAACGCACCGCGGAGGCGCGGAGGACGCGGAGGCGCGCAGAGAAAGGGATGAGACCCGGGGGGACCTCCGGGTCGTCGAGTTCCCACGAGTCCAAGCCCCGGAAGCCCAGGGGTCTTCCTTCCCCCCCCTTCCCCTTCCTTCCTCTTCCCTCCTCCGCGTTCCTCCGCGTCCTCCGCGCCTCCGTGGTGCGCTTGGATCAACAG
>JANOGB010000111.1:0-2738 GCA_031413955.1 Planctomycetota bacterium
AAACGCGCCAAGGGCTCGCGATAGCGCAGCAGTACCTCGGCTCGCGCGCCCCCGTCCCCGGTCCGCGCCTGTGCGATCAGATTGGCCGTGCTCGCGAGCGGATGGTCCTCCTGTGGTGCGTTCAGTTCCGTCCCTCCCCCCGTGCGAGCGATCCTCTCACGGCCGGGAGAATGTCACAAGTGGGGGCGAGACGCAGACCTGGGGTGCGACGCGAGATTCTCCGCGTGCTGTGGCCCCTACAGCTCGAACGCCGCCAGCGCATCTGCCAAGCGGGACATGTTGCGGCCGATGGCCATGCGTGCCGCATCCGCGGACGGATAGCCACACTCGCTGGCGATGACTCCGAAGGGGAGCTCGAGCTCCAGCCGCAGGAGCAGTGCTTCGCGCGCCTGCTCGGGGATCTGCTCGAGCGCGGCCTCCAAGGCTGCGCTGGTCTCCTTGCGCTCCAGGGCGGCCGGGGGACTCTCGCGGGAATCCTCGGCGGCCGCGGCGAGCCGGGCGCAATCGTTGTGGACGATCGGCCTGGATCTCTGCCGGCGCTTTTCCTGATGGATCAGGTTGATCCCGATGCGGCGCAGGTAGCCCCAGAAGGAGCCGCCGCCGCTGTACTCGAAGCGCTCGAGCTGACCGAGAGCCGCCGTCAGGGTCTCTTGCACGATGTCCCTGGTGTCGACGACAGCGCGCGACGAATGTGACAGTCGTCCGCACAGAAAGTGCTCCAAGGGCTCCTGATAGCGCAGCAGGATCTCGTCACGCGCGGCCCCGTCTCCGGTCTGCGCCCGCGCGAGGATGCAGGCCGTATTGGTGAGCGGATTCGCCTCCTGTGGTGCCTTCAATTCGTCTCTCCTCGACTGCAAACGAGCTGGGGAGGTCGAGCGCCAAAGGAAAACGGAAACTGGGCTCAGCCCTTGCCAGGACTGGACTTGCGAACGGGAGCAGTCCGTGAAAGGAAGCCCTCCGCCCCGGCCCTGCCGTAGGGGAGGTGGTCGCTACAATCGCACCCCGCATGCGCTTCGAGATCGAGATCGACCGCGAGGCGGGGAACGGGCGCTGGATCGCGGAGGTGCCCGAGCTCCCGGGTTGTTTCGTCCACGGCCAGACCGAGGCCGAAGTCAGGTTCAAGGTCCAGGCGCTGGCGCTGCGCGTGCTTGCAGACCGCCTGGAGCACGGCGAGGCCGGACCCGAGCTCGCCGACATCACCTTCACCGCTCGCCGTCACCCGAGCCTGAAATGCAACGACGAGGGCGGCGACGATCCACCTGTCGAGCTCCTCGGTCCACCCCTCGAACGCCTGCGCGTCTCCCCGGCCGACCTCGAACGCCTGTGCGCCGAGTTCCAGGTCGCGGAGCTCAGCCTCTTCGGTTCCGCCCTGCGCTCCGACTTCCGCCTGGACAGCGACGTGGACGTGCTCGTGACCTTCCTGCCCGAAGCGGACGTCGGTCTGCTGGAGCTCGCCGGTCTCCAGATCCGCCTCGGGGAGCTCTTCAGGCGCAAGGTCGACCTGGTTCCGAAGGCCGGACTGAAACCGCTCGTCGCAAAGGAAGTCTTACCCGCCGCAAAGGTGATCTATGCGGCGGGACGAGCAATACCTCCAGGACATCCTGGACGCGAGTGAAGCGGTCGAGCGGTACCTGGCTGGACTGAACCGGGCCGGTTTCCTGGCGGACGAACTCCGTCGAGACGCGGTCGCGCGCCGGCTGACGATCGTGGGCGAGGCCGCGACGCGAGTGTCGGTCCCGGTGCGAAACCGAGCGCCCAAGATCGACTGGGCCAGGGCCGTCGACTTCCGCAACCTCGTCGTCGGCGTGATCGGGGTGGACGGCTACTTTGAGATCGACTGGTCGATCGTCTGGCGTGTTGCGTGGAAGGATCTGCCTCACTTCCGCCGCCAAGTAGAGGCTCTGATCCGAGATCTGGCGGATGCGTGAGCCCGCGGAATCGAGCTCCTCAGCTACAATCCAGAGCCGCTTGCCCTCACCTAGAGCCAACCGCCGTGACCGGGCACATCTTCAGGACATGCTGGAGTCTGCGGCGGCCGTGGAGAAGCGACTCTCGGGGTTGGACGAGACCGGGTTCCTGCGCAACGAGATCCTCAGGGAGGCAGTTGCCCACTGGATCTGCGCCGTTGCACTGGGCGCGAGCCGACTCTCCAGCGGAGCGCGGGCTTCGACCGTGCTCGCCTGGCGGGAGCTCACGACGATTCGGGGGCTCCTGGTGCGACCAGATCAGTCGATCGATTGGAAGCTCGTCTGGAGGACGGCCACCCGAGATCTTCCGGAGATCCGGAGCCGCGTCGAGGAGCTGGTCTCGAGGGCGGATGGAGACTCCGCGGCTCGCTCGTGAGTTTCGCTCAGTCGTAGAGCCTGCCCATGTGCCTGCCTCGCTCGAATCGAGGTAGATCGCAACAGTGGAACCGTGGCTTCCATGCGGCCCCGCAAGTGAAGCCAGTCTACGGCAAGAAGCTCTTCCGGTTCTTCAGCTTCGCCGGCAGGTATTCCTCGATGACGTAGTTGAGTCCCCACTTCGCGAGCGCTTGCTGCTCGGCGCGCACGCCCATCTTCAGCATCTGCTCGAGCGCCTTCTGCCAGGGCTTGTGGGCCTGGAAGAAGGGGTCGTTCTTGAGCGCGTCCTTGGCGCGCTTGATGTCGACCTCCTGCAGCTTGTGGGTTGCGTCCTGCAGCTTGAAGTCGATGATGTCCTGGGGCGTGACGCCGAGGAACTGCGCCTGTGGCACGCAG
>JANOGB010000112.1:0-1692 GCA_031413955.1 Planctomycetota bacterium
TCCGCACTGTGCTTCCGTCGTGATCTTGCCATGGACACTTCCTTGCGAGGAGCATCACTGCTCCTTCTCTGGGTGTCCACTTTCTCCGGGGAAGATCAATCGGAATCGGCCGCCTCGAAGCATGGGCCTCGACCAAGTTGACAAGCTTGTCGATCTCCCGCTCGAGGAACGCCTGGTCGGCGGCGTGGCTGGCGAGCCACAGGATCAGCTCGTCGAGGAGGAAGATCACCGCGTCGTATCCGAGCGCCTTGGCGTGCTCGGTCATGATCTCCAGGCCACGATCGAGCTTGACGAAGCGGCCTCCGGAGTGGCTTGCGACGTCTCGGAAAGGGGTCGCGATCGTGTCGAGCAGGGTGGTGACCAGGGCATCATGCTCCGGGTCATCGTGGGGAGCGCGCTGGGCAGCCGTGTAGCGCTCGGTCGCCCAGGCCGTGGCGTACGCACCCCACCTCGGATCGCTGCGCGCGTTGAGCTCCTTCAGGAACACCTCATCGCCCATCGCCTTCCGCTGCCGCTCGGCATCCCGGAACAGATCCTCCGCAACGAGCAGCGCCGGCGTGGGCGCCTCAGGGTGCTGTCGCCGCATCTGAGACAGATACCCACCGAGCACCTTCTCCTCGATGCTCTGGGCGTTCAGCATGTGGAACGGCAGCAGCAGGAACTTGCGGCCTTCGAGCCACGGCATGTGCGCGCGAACTTGCTCGGCAAGCTCAGGGATCCCGACTGCGCCCGGATGGCGTTGCAGGAGCAGATAGAAAACGGCCATGAAGTGGCTCTTGCCGCTACCGAAGCTGCCGTGCAAGTAAGCAGCTCGACTCTGCGGTGCCTTCACGGCCCGGGCGTTGCTCCCCGTCACTTCCACACCGAGCGCGCTCTGGATCAGCGACAGAGCCTCATCAAACTTCGGAGCGAGGTTTGCCGTTACGACGTAGTCGCGAAGGGTAGCTTCCGCATTGGCTACGCCCTCGGTCAGGCGCAGCACGAAGTCCTCGGCTGCCTGCGTTGTCGGGATCTCGATCAACTCATGGATCAGCGTCATCCTGCGTCCTCTTCCACGAGGGCTTCTCTGCTCTCGGCACTCGCCTTGTTCTTCCTGCGCGCCCCGCGCTTCTTCTCCGGCGGTCGCCACTCCTTCAGCTCGTGCTTCTGCACCCCGAGGCGACCACACTCGGTCTCCAGAATTTGATCGTATAAGGCTCCGAGGTCCCCATCGGGATCGTCCTGATGCCACTGCTTCAACCACGGCACAAGCTCCGAAATGCCAGCGAGAAGCGGCTGCAGCAGCTCCGGCTCCCATCCAGCGTCGCGCATCCTCATGTAGTGGGTCCCGAGTGCCGCCGCCTGCTGCTTGTGGTCCCAGCCGGCCCAGCCGAGCAACAGCGTGCCGTCGCCGTCGGGGCTCGCGTTTGGGTAGCTAGTTGCTGTTTCTTGGAAGGATTTCGAGGCCGCTCGCGAGCCTCGAAGGGGTGCGGTATCAGGCCAAGGTCGGACGTCGAAAGGCGAGAAGTGTCTGGTTTCGGCCGGTTTCCGCCAGTCTGGCAGATCCGGACGCGATCGACGCGCCTTGGAGACGTACTCCGACCCTCGCGGGTGAATCCGAGCACTCAGGTCGCCTAGCGAGAGAGGTCAACATCGCGCCAGGACCAGGAGGTTGTGAGCGAGTACGGTGGCACCGACCGTCGCGACGTAGTG
>JANOGB010000113.1:0-1546 GCA_031413955.1 Planctomycetota bacterium
GCTCGAGGAGCGCGCGATCGAGATCCCGAACTCGAGCCTGGCGTCCCAGTCCGTGGGTTCGCCTCCATCTGCGAGAAGCCGTCCACGTCCTCGTTCGCGGCCCAGTAGATCGGCCGGAAGGCGAGCATGATCATGAGGCGGTAGCTCGTGTCGAGGCCCGGTCTGCCGGTCACGTTGCCCCTGCGGTCGAGCTTGGCGCGCGCCAGCGGCCCGAGCACGCTGTCCTTCGGGTGCACGAGCTGCAACCCGAGCGGCCGCAGCCCGAGCAGCTTGCGCCCGACCTCGGGCAGGCTGCGGTCGAGGAAGGACATCTCCTCGCTCGAGAGCGGCGGACCCACGGACTGGGACGCCAGGCTCGAGTTCGGGATCTCGATCGCGCGCTCCTCGAGCCCGCTCAGCGTGAGCACGTGGATGCGCGCCGCGTCGTCCAGCGGCCCGATCACACTCACGCCGTTGAAGATGTTGTGGGCGCGGCCGTCCCAGAAGTTGGCGAAGTTGAAGACCGCGTTGATCATCGTGGGCGTGTTACGTGGCTCGACGCGGCGCGTGTTGACGCCGTCGACCTGGAAGGCGCTGTCCGGCAACGCTGTGCCGCTGTCGGCCGCGCTCCCGTTCAGGCCGTCGAACTGGGCCTTGAACACGCCCTGCGAGGAGACCACGTCGTCGCTCTCGAACAGCACCACGCGCTCCTCGAAGTTGCGCTCGTCGGGCACCAGCAGGTGATAGAAGGGATAGTCCTCGGCCGTGAGCTCGTAGTTCGGACCGCCGCCGCCGGTGAAGGTCGGATCGAAGACCTCCTGCAGCATCGGGTCGACGTTCTTGAGACCCGGGCTGATCTGGTTCTTGGTGCGGTTGTCCGCGCCGGCGTGGAAGTGGCACGTGGCGCAGGCCTGGCCGTCGCTGCCGACCTGCATGTCCCAGAACAGCGCCTTGCCGAGCGCCACCAGGGACTTGCGCGCGAGCGCGCCAGGATTGACGAACTCCGCGAGGTTGTCGGGGCTCGGGATCTCCACGTCCGAGAGCGGCGCCAGGCCGGCCTCCTCGGCGACGCGCCGGACCTCGGCCGGATCCTGAGCAGAAGGAGGTGATGCGAGTGCGCTGGCCGGCGAGGATGCCGCGAGTGCGAGACTCGCTCCGAGAAGAGCAGGGAACGAACGATGCATGGTTGTGACCCTAGATGTGAGACAAAGGACTCTTGCGCGCCCGCTCGGGCGCACCCCCAAGTGAACCTACCCGCAGGAGATGAGGGGCGGCTGAGTGCTGGATGAGAAGCGGATGAGGGGCCAGGCGCGAAAAGGGAGTCGCCCCCGCCGTCACGAACCCGTGCCCGCGCTACCCGGCGGTGAACGCCGACGAGTCCGACGCGCGCGCCTGCCCCCGTTCTTCTTCGGGCTGCTGCTCCGGAAAAGGCACGGGGCGCCGCAGGCCGATGCCCGCGACGCCCCGCACGCGAGGGGTCAGGGAGGGGTCTACGGTTCTTCTTCTGCGCCCAGGAAGGGCTCGAGGGCTTCCAGGCCCGCCGCCGCGCGCCCGAAGCGCCCGATGG
>JANOGB010000114.1:0-13861 GCA_031413955.1 Planctomycetota bacterium
TTTTTTTTTTGTTCCTGTCCGCGGTTTAAAAATTATCCCCCCCTCCGGCGGGGGGCCCCCCGCCGCTCCCGGTTGATCCACGGCTGAATCAGGGAAGCTTCGACTCGAATTTCGCCGGGTCGGCCCAGAACTCCTTCGGGCAGTTCGGGCAGCAGAAGCCGACCACGCGCGTGACGGTCGCCGAAGTGTGAACGAGCGCGTACTTCGGGTTCACGGGGCTGCCCGAGACGGGGCAAGTCGTGTTCACGGGTCGCAGGGTCTCGGGCACGAGCTCGGCACCGGGCAGTGCGCGGTCGCTGGTGAAGGCGAGCTCGCCCTCCACCTCCAGGGCCGCGGCCGCAGGCTCGTCGCCCGCGTTGACCTCGAGGTTGGTCCGCAGGCGCGCCAGCCCAGCGGGAGAAAGGCCCGCGTTCCACAGCGCGACCTTGCGCAGGCTCGGGAGTCCGAGCAGGACCTCGACGGCGGCGTCGGTGATCTGCGTCTGCGCAAGATTGAGCTCCTCGAGCGCGCCGTGGCCGGCGAGCGCGGCGAGGCCCGCGTCGGTGATCTGCGTGGCGCGCAGGTCGAGCCGGCGCAGCTTCGCGAAGCGCGCGAGGTCGGTCAGGGCGGCGTCGCTGATGACGCTGCGGGCGAGCGAGAGCTCGACCGTCCACTCCGCGAGCGGCACGAGCAGCGCGCGCACCTCCGCGTCGCCAAGAGTCGGCGCGACGGCGGCCACGTCGATCCACAGGTCCTCGGCCGCCGGGTCGACGCGCTCGTGGTGCAGGAACGCGCGCTCCAGCGCGCCGATTGCCTCGGCCGGCGGGCCGGCGGGCTTGGCCGCGGGAGGTGCAGGCTCCTCTTCCGGAGCAACAGGCGCGGCCGGAGCCGGAGGAGACGCGGCCGCATCGCCGAACGGCGCCCCGGCCGCGATCCAGGCCTCGAGTGCGGCCAGCTCCGCCGGCGTCGGCTGCGGCTTGCCCTCGGGCGGCATGTGGTCCTCGTGCTCGAGCGGCAGCGACGCGCGCTGGAAGAGCAGGCTCGCCGCCGGATCGCCGGGCACGAGCACGGCTCCGTCCTCGCCGCCGGCGAGCAGGCCTGCGCGTGAGTCGAGCCGCAGGTCGCCCTTGTGCTTCGTCGGACCGTGGCAGCTCGCACAGCGCGCGGCGAAGAACGGCGCGATGACCTCCGCGTAGGTGTCCGGCTCTTCAACCGGGAGCGCCGGGCTCCAGCCCGGCTCTTTTTCTTGGCTTGTTCCGTTCTCGGTAGGGGAAGGGAGAGAATCAGAGCCAGGCTGGAGCCTGGCGTTCCCGGGGAGAAGCTCGCCACGCACACGCGGCCCGTCCAGCCAGTCCGCCCCGTGCGTGAGCACCGAGCCCTTGTGTCCGGCGAGCACGAGCAGAACGCACCCGACGACGAGCGCCGTCCGATAGAACCCGAGGCGCCGGGGAGAGCGTGCGCGCGGGTCGTGCAGCAGCGCCGCCAGCACCGCGGTGATCGCGAGCGCGATCCCCAGGCGCTCGTGCCACTCGAGCGTCTCGCCGCCGTACCCCTCCTCGTGCGACAGGACCCAGCCCGACGCGGAGGTGACGACGGCCGAAAGCGCCGCCAGCCACAGGAACAGTCCCAGCGCCGGGCGCGTCACCTTGCCCTTCGAGGCCAGGACCTCCAGCACGAGCGCGCCCAGCAGCAGGCCGATCGGCAGATGCAAGATCAGCGGGTGCAGCCGCCCGAAGAAGGCGAAGTCGGAGACGGACATCGCCCCTAGTCTGCCGTCAGGCGAGCAGCTCGGGTACCACGCGTCCGGAGACGTCCGTAAGACGGAAGTCGCGGCCCTGGTGACGGAAGACGAGCCGCTCGTGCTCGAGCCCCAGCAAGTGCAAGAGCGTCGCGTGCAGGTCGTGCACCTCGAGCGGGTTCTCGATCACGTTGTAGCCGTACTCGTCGGTCTTGCCGTAGGAGATGCCCGGCGCCACGCCGCCGCCCGCCATCCACAGCGTGAAGCAGCGCGGGTGGTGATCGCGCCCGTAGTTCGTGGTCGAGAGCTCGCCCTGCGAATACACCGTGCGTCCGAACTCGCCGCCCCACAGCACCAGCGTCTCGTCCAGCAGGCCGCGGCGCTTCAGGTCCGTGATCAGCGCCGCCTGCGGCTGGTCGACCGCTTGTGCCTGGAGCCGGATCTCATCCGGCAGGTTGCCGTGCTGGTCCCAGCCGCGCATGTAGAGCTGGATGAAGCGCACGCCGCGCTCGGTCAGGCGCCGCGCGAGCAGGCAGTTCGCCGCGAACGAGCCAGGCGTGCGCACCTCGGGCCCGTAGAGCGCGAGCGTCTCCTCGCTCTCGTCGGAGAAGTCCGTCAGCTCCGGCACCGACATCTGCATGCGATAGGCCATCTCCGCCTGGGCGATGCGCGCGCGCACCTCGGGGTCGAGCGAGCGTTCGGCCTCGCGCTCGTTCAGGGCCGCGACGAGATCGAGCATGCGCCGCCGGTCGGCGCGCTCGACGCCGGGCGGATTCTCGAGGTACAGCACCGGATCGCCAGCCGAGCGCAGCTTGCAGCCCTGGTGCTCGCTCGGCAGGAAACCCGAGCCCCAGAAGCGCGCCGCCAGCGCCTGCATGTTCCCTTTGCCCTGCGTGATCATCACCACGAAGGCCGGCAGGTTCTGGTTCGCGCTGCCGAGGCCATAGCTGACCCACGCGCCGAACGAAGGCCGCCCGGGCTGCTGGTTGCCGGTCTGGAAGAAGGTGATGCCCGGCTCGTGGTTGATCGCCTCGGTGCGCATCGAGTGCACGAACGCGAGCTCGCGCGCGACCTTGCCGGTGAACGGCATCAGCTCGCTGACCCAGGCGCCGTCCTGGTGGTTCGCGTAGCGCGAGAACTTGAAGATGGAGGGCGCGACCGGGAACCGCGACTGCCCGGAGGTCATGCCCGTCAGCCGCTGGCCCTGGCGGATCGAGTCCGGCAGGTCCTGGTCGAAGCGCGCGCGCAGCCCGGGCTTGTAGTCGTACAGATCGAGCTGCGAGGGCGCGCCCTCCATGTGCATGTAGATCACCCTACGCGCCTTCGGCGCGAGGAGTGGATTGCGACTCGGGCCCGTCCCGAGACAGTGCGCGAGCGCGCTCGTCCCGAGCGCCGCCCCCAGCGTCCCCGCCGTACGCGCGAAGAAACGTCGGCGCGTCAACGTGAGACCGAGGTCGAAGAGGGGACCGTATGGCTGCATGAGCGCCAGAGATCGTACTTCGGCTGCGGATCGGAGTACGGAGTCGGAGCAAATTATCAACGATCCTGCCTGCGGCCAGGCGTTCTCCGGGCGCTCTCGCCGGATCGTTGATAATTTGCTCCGACTCCGTACTCCTCGTCAGCCGCGCGTGAGCACCGCGTCGAGGTTCAGGACCGCGTTGGCCAGCATCGTCCAGGCGGCGAGCTCGAGCGGGTCGAGCTCGGCCGGGGGAGCCGAGTCCCCCACCTCGATCAGTCCCGCGGCCGCCTCCGGCGCCGGCTGGTAGCGGGCGCGGAAGTCAGCGAGGGCGTCCCTGAGGAGAGCGAGCTCCTCCCCGTCGGGGGCGCGCACGGCGCAGCGCAGGAAGAGGAGCGCGAGTCGCTCGGAGTCGTCGGCCGCGGGTGCGGACAAGACGCGCGCCGCAAGGCCCCGCGCGGCCTCGACGAACTGCTCGTCGTTCCACAGCGCCAGCGCCTGCAGCGGCGTGTTGGTCGAGGCGCGGCGGATGGTGCAGAACTCGCGCGTGGGCGCGTCGAGCGTCATCAGGGAGGGCGGTGGGCAGGCGCGCTTCCAGTACGTGTAGAGACTGCGGCGCCAGAGGTCGTCGCCCGAGCCGCGCACGTATTCGCGCGTGTTCGACTGGATCATCGCGACTTCCTGCCACAGCCCCTCGGGCTGGTAGGGCTTCACCGAGGGTCCGCCCAGGCGCTCGACCAGCAGGCCGCTCACGTACAACGCTTGATCGCGCAGCGCCTCGGCCGAGAGTCGTTTCCTGGGGAAGTACGCGAGCCCGCGGTTCTCGGGATCGCGCTCCCTCAGCTCGGGCCGCGCGACGGACGCCTGGCGGTAGGTGGCGCTCTCCACCAAGAGGTGCAGCACGTGCTGCACGTCCCAGCCGCTCTCACGGAACTCGAGCGCGAGCCAGTCGAGCAGCTCCGGGTGCGAGGGCCACTCGCCCTGCAGCCCGAAGTCCTCGCTCGTGCGCACGAGGCCGGTGCCGAAGACGAGCTCCCACAGGCGGTTGACGGCCACGCGCGCGAAGAGCGGGTTCTCGGGCGCGGTCAGCCATTGCGCGAGGCCGCGCCGGTCGAGCGGCGCGCCTTCCGGCAGGACGCCGAGCGCGGCCGGCACGCCGCGCGTCACCGGATGGTCCTTGTCCGGGTGGTCGTAGGCGCCGCGCAGCAAGAGGAACGTCTCGCGCGGGATCGCGAGCTCCTTCATCACCATCGTGCGCGGAGTGACGGCGTCCAGATCGACAAGCGCCTTCTCGGTCGCGGCGATCTTCTCGGTGTGGGCGCGATACTCCGCCGAGAACGCGAGCCGCCAGGCGCGCGCCAGCGCGGCCTCGCGTTCGCTCGAACGGGCCCCGTCCGGCAGGAAGGCGAACAGGAGCTCGCCCGCGAGCTCGCGTTCACGGCGCCCGGGCTTCCAGGTGAAGCCCGCCTGTCCGCCCGTGTTCACGACCTCGAGCACCAGCGTGTGCGTCCCGGCCGGGAGCGCGAGCTCGAGCTGGTCCTGGTCGGCCGCGAGGCCGCGGTCGACCTGGCGCGAGCTCACCTCGGCGCCGTCCAGGAACAGGCGATAGCCGTCGTCGCTGCCGAGCGCGACCGGAACGGTGCGCGCGCTGGGCACGAACAGCTTGCGCCCGAGGTAGTGCACGTTGACGCCGCCCGCGAGCTCGCCGTTCAGGCGTCCGTCGGGGAATCGCTGCACAAAGCGCCACTTCTGACCGGAGAAGTCCTTCGTCCGATCGAGCGCGAGATCGAGCTCGGGTCCGAAGCTCGCCGAGTATCCGGCAGGATTCGGGCCCGTCTCGAAGGGCCCGGCGACGAGCCAGTCGGTGGCCGCGACGGGCACGGCCTCGAGCCCGACCTGGGCGAGCTGCGCGAGCGACAGGCGCACACGGCCGAGCGCGTGCTGCGCGTAGGTCGAGCGGTAGGAGAGGCGCACCACGACCTCGGTGCCGCCCGCGAAACCGAAGGGCTCGTCGGCCAGGAACAGCGCCACGCGTCCGCCGGGCTGCTGGTGCGCGCCGACCGCCCAGCCGTGCTCGTCGGGATCGAGCGCGGCCGTGATGCCGTACTCGCCGTCCTGCTGCTCGAAGTCGGCCCAGGCCCACGTGAAGTGCAGCGGACGGCGCTGCTGTGGATCTCGGATCGAGATCACCTCGGCGCTGATCCCGGACAGCACGGCGTTGCCGTTGTCCGCGCGCCCGACACGGCCCTCGAAGAAGCTCGGATCGCCGAGCGCTTCGAGCGCGACGAGCCGCAGGTCCGTGGCGTTCGTCCTCGTGCGGATCTCGTGCTCGTCCTGGGCCGGGATGGCGCCCGAGGCGAGCACCGAGCCGTCGTCCTGGACAGTCAGGGTCGAGCCCTCGCTCGAGCGCGCTCCGGCGAGCTCGAGCGCGGCCCACTCGAGCCCGCTGGAACGCGCCAGCTGCGCGAAGAACGCCGCGCGCGTCTGGTCCTCACCCGGCACGGGTTCCTCGAGCGCGACCTGCTCGAGTGCGAGCGTCGCCTCGAGCTCCGCGCGGCGTGCCCTCTGCTCCTCGGTGGGCACCACGAGGAACGGCTCGAGCGCGCGGTTCGCATCCGGCACCTGCGAGTAGAGCCCCGGCTCCTCGATCGAGTTGAAGAACGAGTAGAAGCGGTAGAACTCATCCTGCGAAACGGGGTCGAACTTGTGCTCGTGGCAGCGCGCGCAGCCCAACGTAAGTCCCAGAAAAACAGCGCCCGTCGTGGCGGCGCGGTCGACCGCGTACTCGACCAGGTACTCGGCGTCGATCGCGCCGCCCTCGTCGGTCGTCACATGATTGCGGTTGAAGCCGCTGGCGATCTTCTGCGCCGTGCCGGCGTCCGGCAGCAGGTCACCGGCGAGCTGCTCGGTCACGAAGCGATCGAAGGGCAGGTTGTCGCGGTAGGCCGTGAGCACCCAGTCGCGCCACAGCCACATCTGCCGCCCAGCGTCCATGTGGATGCCGCTCGTGTCGGCGTAGCGCGCCTGGTCCATCCACGGCGTCGCCATGCGCTCGGCGTGGCGTGTGCGGTACGGCTCCTCGGCGAAGAGGCGCGTCACCCAGCGCTCGTAGCGATCGGGCGCGGGATCGGCGAGGAAAGCCGCGAGCTCCTCCGGCGTAGGCGGCAGCCCCGTGAGGTCCAGGAACAGGCGCCGGAGCTGCGTCTCGGGCGGCGCCGCGGGCGAGGGTGCGACGCCTTCGGCTTCGAGCTTCGCGCGCACGAAGCGGTCCACCTCGTTCTGGCAGCCGCGCTCGTCACGCTCGTCACGCTCGTCACGCACGGCCGGCACGCCCGGGCGCACGGGCGCCACGAACGACCAGTGCGGCTCGTACCGCCCGCCCTCCTCGATCCAGCGCCCGAGCAGCGCGCGCTCTTCCGTGCTCAGCGGCCGCCGGTTCGATTTCGCCGGCGGCATGCGCTCATCCGCGTCGGCGTCCGTGATGCGCTGCCAGAGCGCGCTCTCCTCGCGCTCACCGGGTACGACTGCCGCACCGTGCTCGCGCGCCGCCGTGGCGGTCGCGAACAGATCGAGGCGCAGCTCGGCCTGACGTTTGTTCGCGTCCGGCCCATGGCACGGGAAGCAGCGATCGGCCAGGATCGGACGCACGTCGCGGTCGTAGGAGAGCGGCGCGCGCGCGTCCTTCGAGCCGCCAGGGAAACCCAGTGACGCCCAACCGCCGATGACCGACGCAACTGGGATCAGCAGGCACGCGCGCATATGGATGCCGTGATCGTACCGCCGCCCGTGCACGCGGGGTACGGGCCAACGCTTCCAACCCTCGGCTCGCGAGCCTGATTCACGGAGCTGGAGGAAACCAGGCCCGATGGAAGCACCTGACACCGAGGGGATGTCCACCGCGGATCTGGATGAGCGGCGTGCTCAGCGCTCGGCCTTGGCTTCGGAGCTGCGCCCGGCGAGCTCGCGCAAGAGCTCGCGCTGGCGTGGGCTCAGCTCGGCCGGCAGCACCAGCCGTACGACGGCGTGGAGGTCGCCGCGCCCGCCTTCGGGGTTCGCGAAGCCCTGGCCGCGCAGGCGCAGCCGTGTTCCGGCCGCAGTCTCCGGCGGCACGCTCACGCTCGCCAGGCCGTGCGGCGTGCGCACCTCGGCCTTGGTGCCGAGGAACGCGTCCCAGGGCGTGACCGGGAGCTCGGCCTCGAGGTCGTCGCCGTTCAGGCGGTAGCTCGCGTCGGAGTCGATGCGCAACGTCAAGTACAGGTCGCCGGGAGCGCCACCCTCGCCGGGCTCGCCGAGTCCCTTCAGGCGCAGCTCGAGCCCGTCGCGCACGAGCTCGGGAATGGTGAGCTCGACGCGTTTCTCGGAGTGCACCTGACCGACCCCGGCGCAGGTCGGGCACACGTGCTCTCGCCCGGAACCTGCGCCGACGAAACCGTCGCCGCCGCAGCGCGGGCAGGCAGCCACGGCTGGCACGGTGAAGCTCGATTTTCCGCGCTGGATCGCCTGCGTGGCCGACAGGTGCAGCTCGGCACGCACGTCGGCGCCGCGCTGGCGAAAGCGCGCGTGACTCCGTCCGGCGCCGGCGAAATCGTGGCGCACCTGGTCGCCGAACAGGCTCGCGAAGAAGTCCGAGAAGCCGCCGTGCCCGCCGAAGGTGCGCTCGAACTCCTCCGGGCTCGTGGTGCGCGCGCCCGGCGGCGGGGCGAAGTCCTGGCCCTGCTTCCAGTGCTCGCCGAAGCGATCGTAGCGCTTGCGCTTCTCCGGATCCGAGAGCACCTCGTAGGCCTCGCTGATGCGCTTGAACTTCTCCTCCGCCTGCGCCTTCTTGCCCTCCTTGTGGCGGTCGGGGTGCCACTCGAGCGCGAGCTTGCGGTAGGCGCTCTTGATCTCCTCCGGCTGCGCGTCGCGCGCGACGCCGAGGGCTTCGTAGTAGTCCTGGAACTTCACGGCGCGCGCTTCCTGCGGCTCAGCGTCCCTCTTCCGGCGCTCCCGCGAGCGCACGCACCAGCGGATGCGCGTCGCGCTGCAACTGCTGCGCGCGCGCGGCCGAGCGCAGGGCGGGCTCCTGGTTCGCGATCTCGGCCGCGTATAGCCGCGCCCACCAGCGCGGATGCCGCGCGAGGAGCTCCAGCTGTTCGAGGGCCTCGGGCGCCGAGAGCGGGAGACCTGCGCGCGCAACGAAGCCGAAGCGCACCTTCCAGAGCAGATCCGCCAGCTCGTGCTCGGCCCACAGGAGCGGCCTCAGCTCGGCCGGGTCGCTGACCTGGGCGCGCGCGAGGGCGAGCAAGGCTGCCCCGGGATCGGTCTCGAACATGTGGCGCACCAGACCGAGCGGCGGGTCCAGCTCGAGCAACGGCCGATAGACCGTGAAGCTCGCGCCGCGGTCGAGCGAGCGGTCCTCGTATTCGCTGAGCACGTTGCCGAGCGCCTGGCGCAGCGGGCGATCCGCCGTTTCGAGCAGGGGCACGAGCGCGCGGATCACGTGCGCGGGCGGGATCGCGAGCTCGGCCAGCACGAAGCCGAGGAGCATGGCCTCGCGCGTGTCGGTCGCCTGGTGCGAAAACAAGAACAGCTGCGGCACGAGGAGCTCGTGCTCGACGCCGGCGCTCGCTCGCAAGGCCTCCAGCGCGGCGCGCTGCTCCTCCGCGCTCGCAGAGGAGAGCAGGCGGCGAATACCGGCCTGGAGCGCCGCGTCCGGAGCGGGCAGGCCAGCGCGTGCAGCCTCTTGCGCGGCCGGAACGAGACACAGGGCCGTGAGCAGCGCGGCAGCGATTCTGGTGGGGATCATGTGGGTCTCTCTGTCAGGCTCAGCGGCTCACGCGGGGTTCCAGCTCCGCGCGCATGAAATCGCGCACCTCGGTGAAGTCGTCGACCAAGAAGTGCGTCGCGCCGGCCCCCCAGAAGATCGTCTCGACGTCCAGGCCGCTCGACCCCGGCTGCGACTGCGGCACCGGCCCGCCGTCCAGAAAAAAGTCGGCGAACGAGCCGCGCTGATAGTGGTTCGCGTGGAAGCCCGTGGTGAGCGGCTTGCGCAGCTCCCTGTCCAGGTCGACGTCGGAGTCGTTCTGCACGCCGTCGACGTAGGACGTGAAAGCGATGGTGAAGCTCCCGATCGTCGCGCGAAACGTGTCCAGGCGCTCGCACAGGTCGTAGGTCGAGCCGCCGCCGTGGCTGTAGCCGAAGATCGCGAGCGCGCCGACCGCGCGGTGCTGGATCGCGTTCACGACTTCGTCGAAGACCGGACCCGCGCCGGTGGCCGAGACCTCGTCCTCGTCGCGCATCAGCACGTCGTAGCCGCGCAGGTAGAGATCGATGCCCACCAGGAAGGTGCCGTGGTTCGGATCGGCCGGGATCTGCGGCGTCTGGCCCTCGCCGCCGAGGGCCACGACCAGGCCCTGGAAGGCGTGGAAGAGCAGGCGATCGAGCTCGACGTCGACCTCGATCCCCGGCTCGAGCGCGCGCAGGCGGAGGGTCGCGAGCCCGGGCGTCGCACTGCCCCATTCGACCCACAGGGTCAGCGGGGACGCGCCCGCGAAGACGAGCGGCGCCGAGCGGTTGCCGATGAAGGCGAGCGCGCTCCCGGCCTGCTTGTCGCGCGTGCTCCACAGCGCGAGCTCCGGACCGCTGCGCTCGAGCACGAGGGTGGCGTCGCGGAGCGCGCGGCCGACGGCGAGCTCGACCAGGTCGTCCTCGCCCGACGGATCGAGCTCGCCCGGCGCGTTCACGCGGATCCCGGGTCCGAGCTCGGGGTGTTGCTCGAACTCTTCCGGGACCCTCGTGCGCACGAACGGCGCGTACCCGGCGCCGTGCTGGGGCCGAAAGGCGGTCAGACCCTGCGGCGCGCGCTGCGCGCGCTGGATCGGCGCTGCCCCCGCGGGAGCGGCGGCGAGCAGGGCGACGAGGTACGTCGTGAATAGCGGCGAAAGGAGCGTGGAGCCCACGCCCGGAATCCTAACCCGCCGCACGGTCCGGCTCGACGCCGGCGTTCCCGGGGAGAGTGCTCGCGGAGCGCAAGGCGACCTCGAGGAGCTCCAGATCGTGCGAGCTCGCGCGGAAAGCGTGCCGCAACCCTGCCGGCAGCACGAACGCGTCGCCGGCGGTGAGCCGCTCTTCTCCGTGGCCGCCGCACTCGAGCTCGAGCCTGCCCTGCAGCACGAACACGAAGCGGAGCTCGGCCCGGTGCCCGCGCGGATCCGCGCGTCCCGCGCTCGCGACGCGCGTCACGTGGACGTCGGCGATCCCGCCCGTCGCGGCCGCGAGCCCCAGGTCGCGCGCCTCGAAGCCGTCGAAGCGCCACGGTCTCCACGTGGCCGTGGCACGCTGGTGGCGCACGAAGCGCTGGCCCGCGAACTCGCGCTCGCGCCGCACGACCGGCGTGGGCAGCGCGAGCTCGTGCTCGACGCGCGTCTCGTGCTCGGCCGGCGAGCTGACCTCGATGACTTCCAGGCCCGGCGAGCTCTCCAGCACGCGGTGGCGGATGCGCGGCGGCTGCAACACGCAGTCGCCGGCCGCGAGCACGAACGGCTCACCCTGGTCCTCGTACACCACGCGCACCCAGCCCGCGCGACAGTAGATCATCTGGAAGCGCACCTCGTGGAAGTGCACGTAGTCGCTGACGGGTCCGCCCTCCGGAATGCGGATGTGGGCGGCGCCGAGGAAGCCGCCGAGCTGGCCTGGAAGGAGCTCGCGGTACTGCATCCCCGCGCGCCCTTCGATCCAGGACGCGTCCGCCTGCATGCGCGTCAGCAGGAAGCCCTGGTGCGGCGGCAGCGCTGGCCGAGCGTCCGTTGCCGCGGCATTCTCGGCCGCGCAGGGGGCCAGCTCGATGCGCGTGCCGTTCGGCGCGACCAGCGCCGGAGCTCCGCCGGCAAGAGCAGCGGGGTCGTTGCACGCGAGTCGCAGCACCCCGGGCGTCCCGTCGTGCCCGCGCTGCAAGCGCAAGCGCAGGCCGTATCCGCTGACAAGCGCGACCGCCGGATCGCCGGCCGGGAAGATCGCGTCCAGGCGAAACCCCAACCGCTCGGTGAAGAACGCGAGCGTTGGCCCCAGCTCGACGCACGGGATCACGGTCTCCGCGACCTGCACGTTCGACATGCCCCGAGCATAGCGCTCACCCTGGGAGCGCCGGGCTCCAGCCCGGCTCTTCTCTCCGTCTCTCCTCTTCTCCCCTGCGGCAAGCACGAAGACGAAGAGCCAGGCTGGAGCCTGGCGCTCCCGGCTACAGCCGCTCGAGCCGCTCGCGCAGCGGCCCCGGCAGCCCGCGCATCACACCCTCCGTCACGCGCGTCGTGTCGGCCAACAGATTCTCCGCCTCGAGGCGCAAGTTGCCCTCGACCTCTCCGGGCAAGGAGAGCACGCGCGTGCCGGCGTCGAACAGGCCGCGCCCGAGCGCGACCATCCCGGCGCGCTCCGCGCGAGCCTCCTCGCGCCGTGTGAGCCACCAGGCACTGCACAGGACCAGCGCCGCGGCGGCAGCCGCGATCCAGGAACCCCAGCGCTCGGCGCCGCGCGCAACGAGCGGCTCGACCGGCGCAACGAGCGCGGGCGTCGCGCGCAACTCGGCCAGGATGCGCCCGCGCAGCGCGCGCGGCGGACGGGGCCCGAAGGCGGCGGCACCGGCGCGCAGGCGCTGCTCGAGCTCGGCGTGGTCGCGGGAAGAAGAGAACAGGCTCATGGCAGGCCTCCCATACTTTCCTTGGCAAAGGCGGGATGATCGAGTGCCGCGGGCGGGCGCTGGCCGCGCTCCTCGAGCGCGTCGCCCAGGCGCCCACGGGCGCGGAAGAGCAGCACGCGTACGGTCACGGCGGGCCGACCGAGGATCGTGCCGATCTCCTCCATCGACAGATCCTCGGCGTAGCGCAGCCACAGGGCCGAGCGCTCCTCGGGTCGCAGGATGCGCGTGGCAGTCTCCCACAGCGCGCGGCCCTCGTCGCGCTCGGCCGCCTGGTGCGCTGGATCCTGACCGGCCGGGACGCTCGCGATCTCGGCCTCCGCGCCGGAGAGCGACGGCCCTCTGCCCCGCGCGCGCCGCGCGCTGATGCACAGCCGCTCGGCCAGCGTGTAGAGCCAGGTCGAGAAGCGCCAGCGCGCATCGTAGTGCGCGAGCTTTTGCCAGGCGCGCAAGAACGCCTCCTGCGTCAGGTCCTCGGCCGCGGCCGCGTCGTGCGTGCGCATCCATAGGAAGCGGTAGAGCGGGGCCTCGAAGCGAGCCACCAGCGCCTCGAAGGCCTGGACGGAACCACCCTGGGCCTCGAGCGCGAGGGCCTCGGCGCTGTGAGTCGGGCGCTCTGCGCTGTGCGTCGGGCGCGCAGCGCTGTGAATCGGGCGCGCAGCGCTCGGGTCGGGTCGGGATCCGTCCATGCCTCCGGGATCCAGTCTACTTGATCTTGACCTTGGTTCGCTTGACCTTGACCCGCTCGCCCGCCGCGTCGGCGTTCTCGTCCTCGTCGCCGCCCTGGTCCTCGCCATCGTGGAGGGCCTGCAGGATCTCGAGCAGGCGCTGGACCTCGAACTCGAAGTCCATCTCGAGCGCGCTGCCGCGCGTGCTCAGCCGGATCCCGGTCAGGACCTCGAGCAGCTCCTTCATCTCGCCGCCCGCGAGGCGCGCGAGCGAGATCAGGCCGTTGAGCACGTTGGAGATGTTGAGCGCGTCCTCGGCCGAGCCGGTGTTCACGCCCATGTGCGCCCTCAGGAAACCGCCCGCCTCCCCCAGATCGACCTGAATCCCCTGCGCCAATCCGAGGACTTGGGAGGCGGGCGTGAACTCGTCGAGGTGCGGGATCTCGGCCGCGGCCAGGTACAGGAACGAGCCCTTGGCCGGCGCGAGCGTGAGCAGCATGCCGGCGCTCGCGTGGCTCGGATCCTCGCCGCGCAGAACGCGCGCAGCCCGGACCGCGCTCGCCTCGTTGCTGGCCAGCACGACCACGCGCTCGGCACCGGCCGCGTGGATGTAGGCAAACATGCGCTCTTCGTCGTCGTCTTGCCCCTTCCCGGAATGGTGCTCGCCCCAGGTGTGGAGCTCGATCCCGGAGCTGGTGACCGCGCGGTAGCCGCGCTCGGTCTTGAGCTTGACGAGGGCCTCGTCGACCTTGGTCGTGCTGGAGAAGAGCACCACGGTCGGGTCCTCCTCCTGCTCGACCTTGTAGAGCGTGACGGCGCGCACGTCGGTCAGCGGGTCGATGCCGAACTCGTCGCGGATGCCGTCGAGCTCCTCGATATCGATTCCCACGTCATCGAGGTCCAGGTCCTCGCCCTTCTCCAAGACGTGCTTCCAGAGCTGCGTCTGCTTGAGGCCGTCCAGGTCGATGTGCACGACGAAGTCGACGTCGGCGGGCAGGCGCTCGCGCTTCAGCTCGTCGGACGGATGCGCGGCGGTGGCGAGCCAGGCGAAGCTGGCCAGGAGCAGATTCTTCATGGGCGGGGTTTCTTCCGGTTGGTTGGGCCGGATCGGCGGGGGTCGGCGGATGTTACGCGGTCGGTGCCGAGCGCGTTTCCGCTCCGAGGCCTTTCTCAGCCGGGAGCGCCGGGCTCCAGCCCGGCTGCCTTCTCTTCTGGAGCTTCGGGCTTTCGTGTGGGTAGCGAGCCGCCGGTAGTTGGCTTGGCACTTTTGCTTCTGCTGCTCTCACTCCCGCGCCTGTCCCGGGCTCGTCGGGGACCCCGCAGACGCGCGGGAGCGATCGACCCGGCGGCGC
>JANOGB010000115.1:0-6602 GCA_031413955.1 Planctomycetota bacterium
GCCTGGTCCGCAAACTACAGGAACTCGGCCTGCGCGCGGCCGAGGCCGTTACCGGAGCTTCCTGACGCGCCAAACCCTGCCTGAGCTGGTCCGGTCGGGGCCAACCGCCGCGTCGGCCGATTCTTGCTCAGGCTCTGAGTCGAAAATAGGGCCGGAACGCGCACTAGTCCGTATTGCAGCTTCCTATAGAAGCCCGAGGATTTGGGGGAAAGCGTGCAGTGCTCTCGCGGTTCAGGCCAACCCACCGGGTTGGAGTGCGGGCTTCGGGGGCAAGGGGCAACGCAGACGGAAGGCCACGAAGCCCGGAGTGAATCCATGCGAGCGTCGACCAAGAGGGTGATCCGATTCCTTGGCCTGGGTCTGGGCCTGATCGTGGCCGGCGGCGCGACCACGCGACTGGCAGCGCAGTCTCTGAAGACGGTGCCCTCCACGCGCGACCTGGTCGAGCTCCTGAAGAACCCCACGGCTCCGCCCGGGCCGCGCGTGCCCTTTCCCGGACTCGCGCCGCTGCCGCCGCTCGACGTTCATCCGCTGGAGCAAAACACCTTCACGTTGCAGCCGCTGCTCCTGGACCTGCCCCCGTTCGGGATCTCCTTCGAAATCCCGGCCACCGGAATCTCGCCCTTCGTCGCCGGGGCTCCGAACCGCCCGCTGGAGGTCCCGCTCAACGAGACGGACTTCATCGTGGATCCCGTGGCGGCGGTGCGGCTCGGCAAGGCCCTGTTCTGGGACATGCAGGTGGGCAGCGACGGGGTCCAGGCCTGCGCCTCGTGCCACTTCCACGCTGGAGCGGACGACCGCGTCCGGAACCAGCTCAATCCGGGGACGAACGCCGGCGACGGCACGCTCCAGGTGCGGGGCAAGAACCAGACCCTGACCGCCACCGACTTCCCGTTCCACGAGCTGGTGGATCCGGAAACGCAGGGCGAGCCGCTGCTCGATCCGGCCAACGTCGCGCGCGACTCCAACGACGTCGCGTCCTCGATGGGCGTGCGCTTCCGGCAGTTCGTCGACATCCCGACTCCCGGCCCGACGGCCTTCATCAGCGGTACCAACCCGCTAGCACTCAAACCCGACGTCGGGTCCGCCCAGGCCGATCCGGTCGGGAGCGCCTTCGAGGGCGTGCGGCGGGTCGAACCCCGCAACACCCCGTCGGTCGTGGCCTCGGCCCACAACTACGACAACTTCTGGGATGGCCGCGCGCGCCACGACTTCAACGGCGGTAGCCCCTTCGGCGCCTCCGATCCCGCTGCGCACGTGTTCGTGGACACGCCGAGTGGACTGCAGGCCACGCGGCCGCTCATCCGCTTCTGCAGCCTGGCCTCGCTGTCGACGGGCCCGGCCCTGAGCAACTTCGAGATGTCCTTCGACAAGCGCTTCTGGGCCAAGATCGGCAAGAAGCTGCTGCAGGCCGGGGTCGTGCCGCTCGCGAACCAGCTCGTGGCTGCGAGCGACAGCGTGCTCGGCGCGCTCTCCAACCAGAACGCGACCGCGGGCCGGGCAGGTCTGAACGTCAGCTACGGAACCCTGATCCAGCAGGCCTTCGGAGCGCAGCTCTGGTCGAACACCGGCCAGCACCTGGTCTCCGTGCCCGATGCGGCCGACGCCTTCGACGGCGTATCCCTGACGATCGCCGCTGGCCCTGCGCGTGCCACGATCAGGAACGAGTACACGCAGCAGGAGGCCAACTTCAGCCTGTTCTTCGGCCTGGCGGTTCAGGCCTACCTCGAGATCCTGGATCCGAACGACACGCCCTTCGACCGTTTCCACGAGGCCAACCCGCTGGAGTTCTTGGGGCTGGTCAACGACATCGATCCCGGCACGCCCGGGGTCCAGGTGGTCGGGCTGACGACGCGGCAGCTGCGCGGCTACGACATCTTCCAGGGCTCGAACCTGTCGCGTCTCAATCCGAACCTCCAGACCGGCAACTGCAACGTCTGTCACTTCGGTCAGGAGCTGACGGAGCACACGACGCGCTCGATCCACGGCGTGATGCCGCCCGACGCGATCACGGGTGCCGACCGGGTGCTCTCGGGCTTCCTGCTCGAGCACTTCCTGCGCGGCCCGGCCAAGATCGCGGTCGAGATGGACGGCCTGGACCAGGCCCTGGACGGGAACGGCGCCGTCAGCGGCAGCGGCCTGGTCGACAAGGGCGTCTACAACATCGGCGTGCGCCCGAGCGCCGAGGACCTCGGACGCGGCGGCGACGATCCGTTCGGCTTCCCGCTCTCCCTGGCGGCGCTGGCGCTGCGCAAGGCGGGCTTCCCCGTGGGACTCTTCTCCAATCCCGCGGCGCCCGTGCCGCCGCTGCCGGCCACGCTGGCCTCCTTCGCCAACGCCTTCCCGCTCGGCCTGGCCTTCCCCAACATCAACCGGACGGTGTTCCTGCCAGACACCATCTCGCCCACGGCCGACCTCTTCGTGCTGCCTTCGGGCACCTTCCCCTATCCGAATCGTGTGGCGCGGCGCGGGAGCTTCAAGGTGCCGCAGCTCCGGAACGTGGAGCTGACGGGCCCGTACTTCCACAACGGCGGCGTGCTCACGCTGCGGCAGGTGATCGACTTCTACAGCCGCGGCGGCGACTTCCCCGTCACCAACTCCGCGGACCGGGATCCGCTGATCGTCGACCTGCAGGCGAACTTCGACGGCCAGTTCACGGAGAGCGACAAGGTCGCGCTGGTCGATTTCCTGCTGTCCCTCACCGACGCGCGCGTCAAGTTCGAGCGCGCGCCCTTCGACCATCCGGAGCTGATCATCCCCGTGGACGGCGCGACGCCGGACAACACCCTCGGCCGGAACGCGCTCCTCACCGACGCGCGCTTCCGCCGCATCGAGGCGGTCGGTGCGGCCGGCCGCGCGACTCCGCTGGCGAACTTCCTCGGCATCTCCAGTAGCGTGGCAGCGGGGCCGGATCACTTCGACGCGGTCACGAATGTCGCCCCGCCCGTGACGCTGCTGCTCGCATCGATCCTCCCGGGGAACGCCGGCGTGCCCAACACCTTCGCGGTGGGCGGCGCGACACCCGGCGCGCTGGTGGGCATCTACATGTCCGCCACGCCGGGCGCGACGCGCCTCACTCTCGGGAACTGCGGCGGCATCCAGACCGGGCTAGGCAGCCCGGTGCGTCTGCTCGCACGGGCCAACGCCAGCGCCAGCGGCCTGGTGACGCTGACGATCACTCCACCGGCCTCGTTCGCGGGCAAGACGTTCTTGTTCCAGGCGGTCGAGCCGGCCACCTGCCGCGCGAGCAACCTGGCCAGCACGAGGTTCTGAGGCGGCCTTTCCTGGCTAGTCGCCGAGCTCGATGCGGCGCACGCCGTCGAGTGCGCGCAGCGCGGCCTCGTCGGTGAGCACATCGCTCCACTCGCCGCGGGCGAAGCGCGCGGTCGGGCGGAAGAGGTCGAGGGCGCCGGCCTCCTTCCCGGAGAGCGGTCCGGTCAGCTCGGTCGGAGCGAGCGCCATCAGCACGCGCACGCGCGGGCGCGTGCCCGCAGAGAGCTCGGCCAGGAACAGCATCTGCGAGCCGAAGTCGACCGGCGCGAGATCGAGCAGGCCCTTCTCGCGCGGCAGGAGTCCCTCCGAGTACGAGAGGAACCCCTCGCGGTGCGTCTGGAACAGGCTGTCGTGCGTGCCGCCGATCGGGAACACGGCCGCAGGCTGGGCGCGATAGAACGGCCGCGGCTGCTGCAGCACGGTGCAGGGCGCGAAGAGCGCGCTCAGCCAGCCCTCGAGCTGCGCCGGTTTCCTGGGATCGGCATCGAAGCGCGGACGGTGCGGAGTGAGCGCGTAGACGTTCACCTGGCCCCAGCGCAGCGCGAGCGGCGGCGCGACCGGGCCCCACTCAGGAGCCTGGCGCGTGTAGAGCGGGTCGCTCCAGGGCGCAGGCAGCACCGTGGCGCAGTCCTTCGCGCGCTCGGCGAGCTCGCGGTAGAAGGCGGCGTTGACGATGCCACCTTCCTGGCCAAGCAGCGTGCGCTCGCGCAGCTCGGCGGTCCACTCGAGCGCGGCACGCAGCGCGGCGCGGTTCTGGGCGTAGCGCTCGTCGGCGAGGAACGTCTCGGGTGGAACGCTCACACCCGGGTCGAAGGCGAGAGTGAGCGCGTCGGCCGTGGGCGTCGCCGCGATGAGCTCGTCCTCGTAGCGGTCGCGCAGCAGCACGAGGAACGGCATCACCTGCGAGAGCGGATGCGCCAGGAACTCCTGCTCACCCGGTTTTCCGTCGGGCCCTTCGAAACGGAACACCTCCAGCCACTGGACGAAGCTCCGTGAGCGCTCGGAGAGCGGCGTCTTGGCGTCGCGGAGCAGCGCGCGGATCCACGGCCAGCTCTGCCGCGACCAGCCGTCCTGCACGTCGAGCGCGAGGTGCTCGAGCTCGCTGGTCTCGAGCACGCCGTCGGCCGCGGCCTGCGCGTAGAGCTCCCACGCGCGATCCTGGCGACGGCTCTTCCACGGCTCTCCGTCCCACACGGCGCGCGGCCCGGAGTAGGGCGCGCTCAGCTCGCCCTCGCGCACGAAGTGCGGCGAGCTGTTGCACTCGATCCATGCTTCGGGCCGCTTGTCGCGCCGGCCGCCGAGCCAGTGCGGGAGCTCGGCGAAGCCGTGGAAGCCTTGCCAGCGCTGCTCGGGGTCGTGGCCGTCGAGCAGGTTGCCCGCCAGCGTCCGCGCGAACGCCTTTTCACTCGTGCGCGCGGCGCGCGTCCCCCACAGGAGCTCGAATCCGCCCGTCACGTCCGCGAGCAGCACGACCTGGCCGCGTCCGGTGGCGAGTGCCTCGCGCGTGAGCACGCGCTCGGTCCCGCCCTCGCCCCCGCCGACGCGCGCGCACGTCCCGAGCTCCATCCACGTCTCCCAGAGACTCCGCTGGCCGAAGAACGAGCGCGCCTCGTAGCGAATCGTCGGTCGCGCGGCGAGGTCGAGCGGCTGCGTCGGCCCTGGTTCGAGCACGGGCAGGAGGAGCTCGCCGGTCTCCTCCGTCGCGTCGCGCACCCAGCGCAGCGTGATGGGCCCGCGCGGGTCGTCGCGCAGCTCCTTCGCGGCCGCGTCCCAGAAGCGCAGCGTCACGACCCGCTCGACCAGCGGCACGCGCTCCGCGCCACGCTCGAAGCGCGCCGGGGCATCGCCCTCGAGGCGCGCGCTCCACGCGCTCTCCACCAGCGGCAGGCGCTCGTCGATCCGGAACGGCAGGCCGGCCGCGGTGAGCTCGCGCGGCCGCTTCGGCAGCGTCATCGAGCCGAAGGCGAGGCTGCGGCTCGCGCCTAGCACGATGCACGGAAAACCGGGCGAGGAATTGCCGACCAGGTCGTAGCCCGGGCCCGCGAGCTGCACGAAGTACGTGCGGTAGCCGAACTCCTGCAAGGGCTGGTGCACGTCGGCCAGCATGTGCGTGACGAGGTCGTGCTCGCCGCCGCGCAGCATCATCACGTTCGTGCGCGTCGCGTAGCCCGCCGCGCCGAACTCCGGCCCCGCCGCGAGCGCCACCCCCAGCGCGAGCACGTGCTCGAGCCCGACCTCCCCCTCGAACAGGCGCTGCAGCCGCGCGCGCGGATCGTCCTTCGTACGCTGCGGATCCAGCCAGGGCGGCACGGGATCGAAGAAGAGCTCGCCGTGCGCGCCAGCCAAGGCGTCGATCTCCTCTGGATGCGCGAGCCAGGCCCGCCGACCCTCGTTGACGCCGTCGACGTAGGCCTGCAGCCACGCGCGCGGCCGCGGATCGAGCTCCTCGGGATCGGTGGCGAGCTCCCGCGCACGAGCGTCGATCCCCCACTGGCGAACACGCTCGTCGCGCGTCAGCACCATCTCGCCCGCCACCTCGGCATAGCGCCCGGTGGCCGACCACAGGTTGGCGAGCGTCGCGACCGGGAAGTCCCGCACCTGCGAGTAGCCGAGCCCGCGAAAGACGCCCGCATCGGTCGGGGCGAAGACGTGCGGAACGCCTAGCTCGTCGTGATAGATGCGGACCGCGGGCTCGGATGCCGTCTGGGCCCCGCCGCAGCTCGCGAGGAGGAGCAGGGCAAGCGACTCCTGGAGGATCCGTTGCATGGTCGAGGATGTTCCTCGACGGTGCGAAGCGATGCAATGCGGGCTGACTCTCAGCGACCGCTGTCGCCCGCGGCACCGTTCACCGCGCCGAGCACGTCCGACGACAAGGGCTCGATCAGTTCGAGATAGCAGCGGCAGGGTCCTGGAGCCCCTCCATCGATCGAGAGCAGCTCCGGCGGCGAGATGGCGAAGGCCTGCTCTCGACCCGGATCGTCGAAGCGAGCGTCGAGCACCAGCACCGTGCCGCCAGGCAAGTCGACGGGTACGCGAAAACGGTAGCGCTCGGGCCAAAAGACGTCCCAGCGGTGGATCCAAACAAGCGGAAGTTCTGGGCCGTCAGGCGGACGCGCGACGAGCTTCATTTCCATGCCCAGAGGATCCAAGCGTGGAATGACCGCCAGCAAGCGTGAGTCCTTTGCTCTCGAAACCTGGAACGCGCGCCAGGATCGCTACTCGTGGTGCGCCCGCCAGATCCGCCGCGCGATGATCTCTCGCCTCAATGCGGGCATGACCTCCAACATGCCGCTGCTCCGCGTGCTCGTGCCCCTCGCGCCGCTGCTGGG
>JANOGB010000116.1:0-6330 GCA_031413955.1 Planctomycetota bacterium
CTCCCGGATGAACGGAGCGCGACGGCACGGGCGTCGCGGGCCTATCACTTGTCGGACGCGGGCTCTTCGGGCTCGTCGTCGCCCACGTAGCCGAGCGCTTCGAGCTCGGCGCGCGTCTCGGCATCACCCGTGGCGCCACCCACGTCCACGCCTTGCTGCTCGTCCCTCGCCGCGAGGTAATCCGCGAGCGCCTGCTCGGCCGCGAGCGAGGCCGCACGGAGCCGCGCTTCGTCCGCGCCACCTTCGATGACGCCGCGGAGCGACGAGGTCTCGAGCGCTCGCAGGCCGGCGAGCTCGGTGCGGAACTCGGGCGTGTAGACGACGAAGCGCCCGCCGAGATGGGGCTCGAGCTCGAACGCGCCGTTCACGTTGCGGAGCTGACGCAGATAGGCCCGCGACGGCGCGTACTCGCCCACCAGGAGAGGCCGCGTGAGCAGGGACTGGCTGGTGAGGTCGCGCGAGAGTCCAACCTCCAAGGCGCGCTCCGCGCCCGCGCCCGCGCGCGCGAGCACGGTCGCATACACGTCCAGGTTCGAGGCGAGGGGCGCAGCGACGACCGTGCCGGCGCGCTCGCCGCCAGGCAGCTTGAGGACCAAGGGCACGTGCATCAACGGCTCGTCGACGTAGAGCTGATGCGAGAAGCGTCCCCGCTCTCCCAGGAGCTCGCCGTGATCGGAGGTCAGCACGATGAGCGTGTCGTCGAACAGTCCGGCGGACTCGAGCCAGCGCACGAGCTCGCCGACGGCGGCATCGGCGCTGGCGAGCTCGGCGTCGTACAGCGGCACGAGCTGTTCGGGCGTGAAGGGCGACGCGCCGGCGATCATGCCGAGCTCATTCTTCGTGCCGCGGTGCTGGAGCGCCCGCACCGTCTCCTCCGTGCCACCGAAGCGTTGCAGGAAGGGCGTGCTCGGCTCGTAGGGAAAGTGCGGATCGAGGAAGTTCACGAACAGGAAGAACGGCGCGCCGGGCGGATGCTCGGCCAGCACGCGCTTCACACCTGCGACGGCCACGTCGCTCGTCGAGCGCGGGGAGTCTTCCGCGGGCTGCCGGCCGAGCGCGGCCGCTTGCTCCTCCTCGCGCCAGAGCTCGAAGAACGCGTCGAAGCCCTCGGCGAAACCCTTGTTGCGTGCGATCCAGGGGTTCGGGCTGAAGCCGTAGGTCCGGTAGCCAGCCGTGCGCAGCCGCGCGGCGAGCATGCGCCCAGGTTCGCGCGGCGTGAAGGAGCGCGCGACCAGGTCGCGCAAGGGCGTCGTCTCGGGTTCGCTGAAGGCTGCCCACGTGGCGCCGTGATCGCGCGGTGGGAGCCCGGTAAACATGGACATGTGCGCGGGCAGCGTCCACGGGGCGACGGAGTGCGCGTTCTCGAAGCGGATCCCGCGCGCGGCGAGCGCGTCGACGTTCGGCGTCGTGGGCGACCCGTACCCGTAGCAAGAGAAATGGTCGGCGCGCGCCGTGTCGATCACGATCAGCACGATGTTCGGCGCGCGCGCGCGGACGCCCCCGTCCGTCTGTCCGCAGCCGAGAACGACCGAGAGCAGCAGGACGAGCGTCCACGGTCGCCGCTCCCGGCCGCGACGGCGCGGCGCGGGCAGGGGCATCGGCGGCTCGCAAGACATCGGAGGCGTGAGGGAACCGCGCCGAGGATACCATCCCTCTCAGCCTGCGGTTCTCGTGCAGGCCCGACCACGCTCACGATGAAGCTCCTCACCTTCCAGGCCAAGCGTTTTCGCTGGAAGAGCTTCTCGAAGACGCTGCCCGAGGCGGAAGACCTCGACGTCGATCAGGCGGTGGAAGAAACCGTGGTCGTCTTCCTGCACGCCGAGGAGCGCGACGCCGCGCAGCGCGATTCGGTCTTCCGCCGGACGCTCAAGCACGTCAAATGGCTGGCGAACAAGCGCGGGCTGAAGAACGTCGTCCTGCACTCGTTCACGCACCTCGGGGCCGAGAGCGCGCCGGCGGATTTTGCGCAGGCCTTCCTGGTCGAGCTCGCCGAGCGCCTGCGCGCGACCGGCTACACGGTCTGGATCACGCCCTTCGGCTGGTTCTGCGAGTGGGACCTGTCGGTCCACGGGGACAGCCTGGCGAAGGTGTGGAAGGAAGTGGGCGGGCAGGCGGCGGACCTGGAATAGCGCGGGGCGCGCCGCGCTCACTCGCGCTTCTCGGCCCGAGGAGCCTCGGCGGGTTCCTCGGGAGCCTCGGAGCTCACGTAGCCGAGCGCCTCGAGTTCTGCACGCGTTTCCGCATCCGCGGCGCTTCCCGTGATGCCGCTGCGCCGCGCGTCCTGCGCCGCGAGATAGGTCGCGAGCGCTTGCTCGGCCGCGCGCGAGGCCTGCGCGAGGCGCGACTCGGCTACCGTGCCGTGGAGCGACGATGTTCCCAGCGCCTCGCTGCCGGCGAGTTCGGTGCGGAACTCGGGCGTGTAGACGACGAAGCGCCCGCGCAGATGGGCTTCGAAGTCGAAGGCGTCGTTGCGGGCGCTGAGCTGGCGCAGATAGGCGCGCGACGGCTCGTATTCGCCGATCAGGAGCTCCCGCGCGCTCCAGGATTCGCTGGCGAGATCGTGCGAGCCCGCGAACCCGCTCGTCATTCCGGCCGCGGCCAGCACGGTCGCGTACACGTCCAGGTTCGAGACGAGGGGGGAATCGACGAGCGTGCCCGCGCGCCGGCCGTGGGGAAGCTTCAGGATCATGGGCACGTGCATCAACGGCTCGTCGACGTAGAGCTGGTGCGAGAAGCGCCCGTTTTCTCCCAGGAGCTCGCCGTGGTCGGACGTCAGCACGATGAGCGTATCCTCGAACAGCCCGGCGGACTCGAGCGCGCGCACGAGCTCGCCGACCGCGTGATCGGCGGCGGCGAGATCGGCGTCGTACAGGGGCACGAGGTCCGCTGACGAGAACAGCGGCAGCCCGGCGATCATGCCGAGCTCGTTCGTGATCTTGCGCTTGAGCGCGTAGACGGTCTTCTGCTTGCCGCCGAAGCGCTGCAGGAACAGCGCGGGAGGGTCGTAGGGAAAGTGCGGGTCGAGGAAGTTCACGAACAGGAAGAACGGCTGGCCGCGTGGGTGCTCGGAGAGCACGCGCTTCACTCCGGCGACGGCGGCGCCGCTCTTCGAGTCCGCGAAATCCTGCGCGAGCTGCTCCTCGAGCGAGCCCTTCCGTCGCCCCTGGAGCTGGACGGAGCCTTGGCGCTCGTCTTCCTTGCGCCACAGCTCGACGAACTCGTCGAAGCCCTCCGCGAAACCGTGGCTGCTCGAGACCCACGGGTTGGGGCTGAAGCCGTGGGTCCGGTAGCCCGCCGCCTTCAGGCGCGCGGCGAGCATGCGTTCGGGCTCGCCGGGCGTGAAGGAGCGCGCGAGCATCTCGTGCGTCGTGGCCGTCTCGGGCTCGCTGAAGGCCGCCCAGGTGGCGCCGTGATCGCGCGGCGGCAGCCCGGTGAACATGGACATGTGCGCCGGAAGCGTCCACGGGGCGACGGAGTGCGCGTTCTGGAAGAGGATCCCGCGCGCTGCCAGGGCATCGACGTTCGGCGTCGTGGATGAGCCGTACCCGTAGCAGGAAAAATGATCGGCGCGCGCCGTGTCGATCACGATCAGCACGATGTTCGGGCGCTGCTCGTGAGCGCGAAGACCCTCCGAGCCACTCGCTCCGCCGTCCGGCTGCCCGCAGCTCGCCGCGACCAGGAGAGACAGCGCGATGGCGCGCAGCGGCACTCCATCGCCGTGCTCGCCTTTCCCGGACAGGCTCATCGATCGCTCGGATGGCTTGCAGGGCATCGGACGTCAGGCGAGACAATAGCATGTCGCGTTGGCCTGCGGTCCGCACGAGGATCGGAGCGCTACAGGGATAGAATCGCGTGATGCTCCCCTGCGCCACGCTGCTCCTCTTCCTCCCCTGCGCGCTCCAGGCTGTCGCCTCCGATCCTGCCGAGGAGCTCGGCTCGAGCGATCCCACGGTACGGCTCGCGGCGGTCAAGAGCATCACCGAGAACAGCCATCCCGGGGCCGAGAAGCTGCTGCTCGAGGCGCTGCAGGACGACGACTGGGAGATCGCGTCGATCGCCGCCCGCGGTCTGGGCGAGCTGCGCGTCAAGAAGGCGCTCGATCCGCTGCTCGATCTCGCGCTCGAGGGTCCGGTGCGCGGCTTGCGGCGCGCGGCGGGCGAGGCGCTGGCGCTCATCGATCCGATCTGGGCCTACGAGAAGCTGGCGAAGAGACTGAGCGGGGACCAGGCCGTGCTCGCCTGCGAGGCGATCACTTCGCTCGCACCTGGCCTCGAGGGTCTCTCCGGGGTCAAGGTCAAGACCAAAGAGCTCGACGGACTGCTGGACTCGCGTCAGGCCGGTTTGCGGTGGGCGGCGGCGCGCACGCTGGTCGCGCTGGCCGGCGCGGCACGAGGCGAGCGCCTGAAGCGTTTCCTCGCGAACGAGGACGTCGCCATTCGCGCGACCGCGATCGAGGCCGCCGGGGCCAGCAAGGACGCGCACGTCTTCGAGCTGCTCGCGCGCCAGTACGAGAACCCCGCTCTGCCCGACTTCCTGGCGCGTCGCGTCCACACCGCCCTGCGGGAGCTGTCCCTGGCGAACCCGGACCAGCGCGACGCGTTCCTGGGCGTCCTCGCCAAGCTGGAACAGGACAGCACGGCGCGCGTCCACGTCGCGCGCTTGCTCGGGATCCTGGCGGAATTGCGGCAGGAGAGGCGCGCGCTCGAGCCGGCCCAGGCCTTGGCGGCGCTGCAACCGTATCTCGCGAGTTCGGCGGCCGACGTGCGCGCCGCCGCGGCGGCAGCCTGTGCGCGCGTCGCGAGCGAGGAAGCGCTCGACGCGGTTGCGGCGCTCGTGCAGGCCGACGCCGACGCACGCGTGCGCCGGGTTGCGCTGGGCGTCGTGGCTCGCGCGCGCAGCGCCAAGCACGACGCGACTCGCGCGCTGCTGCTCGAACACCTCGCCCAGGACGGGGATGCACGCGTGCGCGAGACGGCGGCCTCGTACCTCGGCGTGCGCGGCAGGCCCGACGTGATCCCGGCCCTCGAGGCGGCGCTCGGCGACCCGGACTGGCGCGTGATGACCTCGGCCGCGGTCGCGCTCGGCAAGACCCAGAACGAGGCGAGCGTGGCGGCGCTGGCCGACCTGTACCGCAAGGGGAGCGGTGACTGGCGTCTGCGTGCCTCGGCCATCGCCGGGCTGACGCGCCTGCGGGCGCGGCCTGGCATGCCGTTCCTGATCGCGGCGCTCGCGGACGAAGAAGAGCTGGTCGCGCGCACGGCCTACGAGTTCCTGACCGAGGTCTCGCGCCAGCGGCTCGAGCCAGAACCAGCCGTGTGGGCCAGGTGGTGGGAAGAGAACGAGAAGCGCACCATCCTCTCCATCCCCGAGGAGGTGCTCGAGCGCCGCAAGAAGTTCGACTATGCGGACACGCGCACTTCGAAGCAGTTGAAGGATCTCTTCACGAGCACCTATGTCGGCATCGACGTGTTGGTGCTGCAGAGCCGCGGCGACCACATCGAGACCGTCCTGGATGGCCTGGAGATTCCCCATCGCCGTACGAGCTCCGGCCAGGTCGTGGCCGATGGGCTCCATCCGCAGGGCGTGTTCGTCGCGAACTGCTCGGGTGAAGTCACGTCGGACGAGGCCGAGCGGCTGTCCTGGTTCGTGCGCGCCGGCGGGGCCCTGTTCGGCTCGTGCTGGGCGCTACAGGAGACGATCCAGAACCTCGAGCCGGGCCTCGTGCGCAAGCTCGAGACGCGCGGCGAAGTCATGGGCGAGGTCCCGGCCTATCCGTGCGACCAGGACTCGCGCTACCTCGAAGGGGTCTTCGCGGCCGATTCGCGCCCGATCTACCAGCTCGAGGGCGCGCACCTGATCGAAGTGCTCGATGCGGAGGAAGTCGAGGTCCTGGTGGACAGCCCGCAGTGCGCCCAGGCCTTCGGCGGGGCGAATCTCGCCGCCTGGTTCCGGCTCGGACACGGCGTGGTGCTCGACTCGGCCAACCACTTCGAGCTGCAGGGTTTCCTGTCCGCCAGCCCGCGCGAGCCCGCGCAGCGCATGGCGTTCGCCATCGATCACCTGGGGCTCACCTACGAGCGCCTGCGCGAGCTGCGCAAGGAGAAGTTCTGGAGCAAGACCTCGGCCACGGCCGAGCACGTGAAGGACCTGTCGGTCTTCCGCCTGATCACGAACTTCGTGTGGCTGAAGCGGCTGGCGGAGGAGTAGCGCGGGATTGTCACCTGGGAGCGCCGGGCTCCAGCCCGGCTCTTCCTCTTTTCTTCTTCCGCTGTCCGAGACTCCGGACGGAGGGAACCGGACCGGAAAACAGAGCCGTGCTGGAGCCCGGCG
>JANOGB010000117.1:0-1917 GCA_031413955.1 Planctomycetota bacterium
GCGGGCTGCTCTTCACGCGGCTCGCATACAGCTCGATCACGCCCGGATCGTCCAGGGTCGTACGGTGCAGGACCCGTTGCCCGTCGGGGCTGAGGTCGAACCCGTAGGGGCCTTCCCCCGCGTGTCAGCCCACCCATCCCCGTGGTCCGGTCCGGATGTGAGCTTGCTTCATTCGCTATTCGCGAATAGCGTATGTCTATGCCCCTCAAGCCTTTGGACTTGATCGTGTGCCTCGAGTTGGCGGCAGGGAAGAGCTCCCATGGAACCTATGAGGACCTTGCCAGGGCCGTGGGCCTGAGCGCTTCGGAAGCGAACCAAGCGGTCCAGCGCGCCGTGCAGGCAGGCCTCCTTCGGCCGAGCCCCAACCGGCGCGAGAAGCCGAGCGCCAACGCCGAAGCATTGCTCGAGTTCCTCGAACATGGCGTACGTCGGGCCTTCTTCGTGGTCCCGGGGAAGATCGTGCGCGGCATGCCGACAGCCCAGAGCGCTCCACCGCTGGACCGGCTGCTCGCGAACGACGAGGAGTCCACGTTCGTGTGGCCGGATCCGGAAGGAGCCGCGCGCGGACAATCGATCGAGCCCCTCTACGAGACCGTGCCGAAGACCGCTCGCAGGAATCCGGCGCTGTACGAACTGCTGGCCCTCGTCGACGCCCTGCGCTGCGGTGGAGCCCGGGAACGCAGACTGGCGATGATCGAGCTGACGCGTCGCATCCGAGATGCCGAGAAGTCGTGATCCGAACCTGGCGCGGCTCGAGGAGTTCCTCAGCCGAGGAAGGAACGACTACGTCCTGAGCCACGACCTCGAGGACGTCGCTCGCGTGCTGGACGGGCGCCCAGGAATCGAGGAGGAGATCGGGCGGAGCCCACAGGAACTGCGGTCCTTCGTTGCGCGCGAGCTAAGCAGGTGTCTCGCCGACCGCTTCTTCCTCGAAGCCATGCCGGGGTACTTCCCCGGCGCAGAGGAAGGCGCCGCCCGCAGTCACCTCGTCGAGCGCCGCATGCGAGCGATCGTTCGGGAGTTCGCACCGGACGCTGGGCACGAGTGACGCTCCTTCTTCCAGCTCGTCGATGCTGCTGTGGCGGCGTCGCCCTCATGCGAGAGCGGGAAGAGCTCGATGATCGGGTTGGGCGAGAAGACCTCCACACCCGCGCCCGGCAGCGAGTGCTGGCGGTCGCGCGCGCTCAGCGCTTGCGCAGGATCACGTCGGCCATGGTTGGCGTGGCGACGAAGCTCGCGCCGCCGGCCGTGCGCTCGTCCCATTCGTGGAGCCAGGCTTCGTGCTCGCGCGGCGCGAGCAGGCCGCGCTCGACGACCTTGGGCAGGTAGACGCGGAAGAACTGGTCGATCCAGCGCCATTCGAGCGAGCCGCTGCGGCCGAGCCGCGCGCGCGGGCGAAAGTGCTCGAGCTCGAAGCCACACAGCGGCGCCAGCGCCGGGGCGCGCGCCGCGAAGTCGATCGTCGCGCCGCCCATCTTCCAGCTCGCGAGGCAGGCCTCGACCGCGCGCGCGAAGGCCGGGCCGGGCGGCAGCAGGCGCATCGCGCCCCAGTCGAGGTATTCCTGCAGCAAGAGCACGCCGCCTGGCCGCAGCGCGCGCGCCACACGCTCGAGGGCGGGCAGCGGGTCGGGGAGCCAGCAGAAGAGCCAGCGCGCGTAGGCCGCGTCGAGGCTGCCGTCCGCGAGCGCGAGCTCTTCCACCGGGCCGAGGCTCGGTTCGACGTGACGGAAACCGAGGCGCGCACTCTCGCGCTCGAGCGTCGCCAGGAAGCGCGCGCTCACGTCGCGCGCGATCACGCGCCCGCGTGGCCCGACCACGTGGGCGAGCTCGATGGTGGTGAACCCCGGCCCGCAGCCGAGGTCGAGAACTCGGTCGCCCGCGCGCAGACCGGCGCGCTCGAAAAGCTCGTAGGCCTCC
>JANOGB010000118.1:0-12075 GCA_031413955.1 Planctomycetota bacterium
GATCAACACGGTTTTCGGCGTGAACGCCGGCAACGCCGCGGGCACGACCTACGACGGCGCTACGCCCTTCTTGACGGCGGTCTCGCCCCTCGAGAGCCCGGGCGCGGACATCACCATCACGTTGTCGATCATGGACCTCGGCGACTCCATCTACGACTCGACGGTGTATCTCGACAACGTGCGCTGGTTCTTCGGCCTGGTGTGCACACCGGGTGCCGACGCGGACAGCGACGGCGACGCGCTGCTCGACACCTGGGAGAGCGCGGGCATCGACTTCGACAACGACGGCACGATCGACCTCGATCTCCCGAACATGGGTGCAGACCCGCAGCACAAGGACATCTTCGTCGAGATCGACTACATGGTGCTCGGCGGCGCCGGCGGCCACACGCACAAGCCCAAGGCAGACGCGCTACAGATAATGATCGATGCCTTCGCAAACGCTCCGCTTTCGAACCCGGACGGGACGAATGGCGTGCGTATCCACATCGATGCGGGTTCGGACACGATCATGAACCCGGTAACGAACGCCACCTGGGACACGCGCACGCGCTCGGATGCCCTCGCCCACCAGACGAACCTCGGCAGCGGGTCCTACGACTGGACCGCCTTCGACGCTATCAAGGGCGTAGGCGTGCCAGGGAACTTCTCGATCCAGCGCGCCGACGTGTTCCACTACTGCATCTTCGCGCACAACCTTGCGACCGGCCTCGGCAGCACGAGCGGCATCTCGCGCGGCATACCGGCCAGCGACTTCCTGGTCTCACTGGGCGGCTGGACCAGCAGCGTCGGGACCACCAACGAGCAGGCCGGCACGCTGATGCACGAACTCGGGCACGGACTCGGGCTGCGGCACGGCGGCAACGACCACGCGAACTACAAGCCGAACTACCTCAGCGTGATGAACTACTTCTTCCAGACCATTGGGCTCCGGGTGAACAACGCCGACGGCACCTTCGACTACTCACGTTTCGTCCTGCCGAATCTGAACGAAGGCGCCTTGAACGAGACCGTCGGGCTGAGCGGCGTCGCCGGTACCGCCGGATACGGGACGAGGTACTACTGCGCCGGCGTGCAACGCATGGTCAACAACATCAACGGTGCGATCGACTGGAACTGCGACGGCGACGGGGGCACGGACGCTTCCGTGGCCGTGGACGTCAACAACTCCGGAGGGTCATCGGTCCTGGGCACGACCAACAATTGGTCGGAGGTGCGCTTCGACGGTGGCGCGGTCGGCCATCTCGGCGAGGCGATCGTCCTGCCCTCGGTCAGCGAGCCCATGGACATCGACGAGCCTACGAACAGCCAGATCCCTATCGAGCTGAAGGTTGCGGTCGGAGGACCGGGAGAAGTCACGCTCGAATGCTGCGACGAGACGCAATACCTCTACACGATCAGCAACCTCGGCGAGTTCGCCGATGTGTACACAATCGGCGTCGCCGCCGTGCAGAGCTGGGCCGATACGTCGAGCATCCCGGTGGTCCTCGCGCTCGCGGCCGGCGCCTCGGCCAACTTCCCGGTGCCAGTGCTGATCCCACAGGGAACTCCCAACGGGACGAGCGACCTGCTCGTGATCTCGGCCACCAGCACGACCAACCCGCTGATGATCGACACGGCCGGGACCGGCACGACGGCCTTCTCGGTCGACACCGACGGCGACGGTCTGACCGACGCCTGCGACGCCTGCCCGAACTCGGATCTGGCCGCAACGATCGTAATCGACGGCTGCGAAAGCGGCGTGCCCAACCGGTTCTTCGACGACGGCTGCACGATGTCCGACCTGATCAACGAGTGTCATTCGAACTCCTCGAGCCACGGCGCCTTCGTCAGCTGCGTCGTCTACCTTACCGTCAACTGGAAGCGGGACGGACTGATCACGGGCAGGCAGAAGGGCTCGATCGACGCCTGCGCAGCGCGTTCCTCGTTCTAGGGAAAGCCCGTCAACTGGCCCAGCAGCGGGTGCTCAAGCGAGCTGGCCCGCTGCTGGGCGCTCGATTCGATCCCGAACAAGAAGAAAGAAGGGATCAAGAAGAAAAAGAAAAGGAAAAACGAATCGAGGCCTTCAAGCCAAGCGGATGATGGCGTTCACCAGCCGAGCGGTTGATCCGCGCCCAGGCCCGGGCCGAGGACGACGGCGTTGGCGAAGAGGCGCGCGCTCGCCAGGTGATAGCCGCGGAAGGCGGGTTGCGCGGCGAAGAGCACGATCTGGCCGTGGCCCTTGCGCTCGACCGTCAGCCAGGAGCTGTTCGCCAGGCGCTCGCGAGCCTCGGGCCAAAGCAGCCCCGCGAGCCGCAGCGCCCCCGCTTGGTCGAGACGCACGGCGGTGGTCACGGGTTGCTTGGCGAGGAAGACGTCCGAACCCGAGACGAGCACCGGCAGGACCTCGTCGATCCCGCTCGTGATCCAGGCTTCCGGATCCGTGAGCGCGCGCAGCGTGACGCCCTGGGGCGCGAAGCGGCGCGCGTACGCCTCCACGTCGGCCTCGGGCTTCTTGTCCTTCGGGTCCGACTCGCCGTCCTTCTCGTCCTTCTCTTTCCCGTCCGCCTTCTCGCCCTCGTCTGCTTCCTCCGCGACCGGCCCGTTCCACACGGCGGCCTCGTCGATCTCGATTTCGCGCGCGGCGTGCTCGCGCTCCGCGTCGCGCTTGAAGCTGGCCAGATCCTCGAGCGCGTCCGCGCGCAGCACGACCTGCGAGAGTCCGAGGCGGCCCTTGGTCAACCCGGCGGCCGAGCTGCCACAGGCGATCAGCGTCCCGCCGCCCTCGATCCAGCTCACGAGCGAGTCCTTCATCGGTTCCAGGAGATCGCCGAGCCCGGAGGAGGGCGGGAGCACAAGCACGTTGAAGCGCCGCAGGTCGTAATCACCGAGGTTTTCTGCGTCGAGGATCGAGAAGGGCACGCCCACGCGCTGGTCGAGGTGGTGCCAGAGGTGTCCGTAGGCGTCGGTCGAGACCGGCGAGTTGGCGAGCAGGGCCACGCGCGGCCGCGCCAGGAGATGGAAATGCTGGCCGCCGAGGTCGGCCTGCTCGGCATCGGGCGCGCGTCCGCTGGGCGCGGCCACGGGCTCGACGCGCGCGGCCAAGGCGGCTGCGCGCACCTTGTCCCAGACCGCTTGCGCGCTGCCCTCGTTCTCGGAGCAGCGCACCAGCAGGCTGCCGCGCGCGAAGCGGCGCCCGCCGGCCGTGAAAGCCTCGTCGGCCCAGTGCACGGCCAGCTCGAGCTCGAGGGCGCGCGCGGCGAAAGCCAGGGCGTCGTCGTTGGTCGCGTCGACGATCCAGGCGACCGGGGCGGGCTCGGGCAGGTTCGCCGCGAGCGCGGAGCGCGGCAGCACGCTGGCAGGGATCGGCGAGCTCTGCACCTCGCTCGCATCGACCCAGGCGGCGTCCAGGTCGAGCGCGTGCGGCAACGACCAGGACGTCACGTCATAGGCCTTCGAGCGACTCTTGCGCTCCAGCTCTTCGCGCTCCTCCCGCAGGGCATCCTTGTCGTAGCGCACGTCGAAGTCCAGGAAGGAGCGCACCATCTGGCGCGCCGGCTGGCGCGCGGTGACGAGCCACGAGCCGGCGGGGAAGCGCGCGCTCTCGTTCTTCGCGCCCTCGGCGTGCTCGACGTTGCGTGCCTCGAACTCGGCCTCGGCGCGGCGCACCTCGATGCCCTGGCTGAGCAGCGTGCGCAGCAGCTCTTCCTCGCGCCGCAGGTTGCCATTCGGACGCACGACCAGCATGCGCTCGTTGCCCGGCGTCTCCGCCGCCACGTTGGCCCGTCCGTTGGCCAGGTAATCGCCCAGGATCTCGGCGCGCTGCGTGCGCAGCGTGCCCAGATTCGCCCAGCTCGCCGTCAGCTGGTGGTGCACGGCCTCGCGGTAGGTGAGGATGCGGCCCGAGGGACGCGCGAGCGGGAACCCGCTCGTGCTCGCCTGCTCGTAGAGGATGCCTGTCGCGCCGGTGAGATCGGCCCAGGAGTCGGAGTAGAACGGGCCCCAGGCATCGGCCCACTCGCGCGTGTAGAAGGCCCAGCCCTGCGCGTCGAAGGCGCGCGCGGCGTCGGCGCCGAAGCGCTCCTGCCACTTCGATTGCGTCGCCGGCAACTGCGGGTTGTGCGGCTTCGCCTGCGGATAGAACAGGAACGTGTCGTCGCTGCCCATCTCGTGCGCGTCGACGAAGAGCTGCGGATGGAACGAGAGCACGGCCTGCCAGCGCCCGCGCGTCTCGGGCTGCGTGCCCGCCATCCAGTCGCGGTTCATGTCGAACAGGTAGTGGTTGCCGCGCCCGTAGGGCCAGCGCCCGCGGTGCATGCTGGCGTAGTCGAGGTTGGGCGTGAGGCCGGCGGATTGCTCGACCATGCCGACGATGCGCTCGCGCCCATCGGGATTGAGGCACGGGTCGATCACGATCACGAGCTCGTCGAGCAGCTTGGCCACGTCGGCGTCCTGCGAGGCCACCAGGTGGTAGCCGAGCGCGACGGCCGCGTCGGAACCCGACAGCTCGTCACCGTGGATCGAGTAGCCCATCCAGGCCACCGCTGGGCCGGCGAGGATGCGCTGCGCCTCCGCTTCGGAGAGCTCGCGCGGATCGGCGAGCCGCGCCAGGTCTGCGCGGATCGAGTCGAGCTTGGCCAGGTTCGCCGGCGAGCTGATCGCCGCCCACACGAGCTCGCGCCCCTCGTGCGTGCGCGCGAAGGTCTCGACGCGGATGCGCTTCGAGCTCCCTGCCCACGCGCGGAAGCACGCCAGGATCTCGGCGTGGTGCGCGAGCCGGGTGCCGTGCCGCTGGCCCAGGATCGAATCGGGCGTCCGCAGCGCGGCGTCGTAGCGCGCGCCCGGGAAGAACGGCTCGTCGTAGGCGAGCTCCTCCGGATCGCCGAAGCGGATCGGCTGGAACGCGTCCGGAGCGCGGCTCGGCGCGGACGTTTGCGCGACGCCGGCGGGAGTAGCGCAGCCGAGAATCAGCGGGAGGAGGAGCAGGTCGAGCACCTTCGGAGCAGTCATGGGCGCGCTAACCTATCGTCCCCCCCGCTCTTCCTCACCCGGGAGCGCCGGGCTCCAGCCCGGCTCCTCCTCTTTCTCTTCCTCCTCTCCCTCGCACCACGCGGAAAGGGAAAGGAGAAGAGCCGGGCTGGAGCCCGGCGCTCCCGGGTGAGCTCAACGCGCGCGCAGGAACAGGCCGTTCGCGTTCACGGGGCCGACCGTGGCGCGGTCGAGCACCTCGCCGCCACGGCTGAGCACGACCTCGTAGGCGCGCGCCACCAGCGGCTCGAAGCGGAAGGAGCCGTCCGCTTCCGGTCGCGCGCTCGCGAACTCGGCGCCGCTCGCCGGGTCGCGCGCGGCGAGCTCCAGCGCGTCGAACTCGATCCCGCTGCCCTCGATGCGACCCTCGATCGTCAGGCACGCGCCCACCAGCAGGTCGTCGACGTCCGTACGCTGGTCGGCCACGACATCGACGTAGGTGCTCGCCGGCTGTGTGCAAGCCATGGCCGTGCCCTCGCCGCTGGCCCACACCTGGTACTTGCCTGGGTGCAGGCCCGAGACGCGATAGCGCCCGTCCGGATCCGTGCGCGTCTGGTCCCAGCCGCTGCAGAGCATCAGGTTTCCGAGCTGGAAGTTGAGCTGCGAACGCACGGCGAAGTCGGGCGCGCCGCGGCCCTCTGCATCCACGACGCGTCCCGCCAGGCTGGCGTCGCCGGGTGGCCACAGCACGAGCTTCTCCACGCGCGCTTCGCCGGGCGCGAGCTCGAGATCGACGCGCAGCGCGTGCCGGCCGAGCTGAACTGCCGTGGGGAAGCCCACGATCTCACGCTCGTCCTCGAAGGCGATCCACAGGCCGAACGTGCCGGCCGGCAGGTCGGCGAACTCGTGCACGCCGTGCTCGTCGGCCGTCTCGAAGAACGGATTCGCCAGCGCGTCGATGCCCCACACGGTCGCGCCGCGCGCCGGACGGCCGTCGGCGAGCGCGGCTTCGACGCGCAGCGAGCATCCGGCCGGCTCGAGCAGCATCTCGAAGTCGTAGGCGTGCTCGTCGTTCGCCTGGGCACCGTAGCCGTTGGTCGGCGAGGACGCGTAGCCATCGGCCTTGGCCACGAGGGAGAAGAAGACCAGGCGCTGACCATCCTGGAAGCGGAGCTCCTCGGTCGCTCCTGCAAGCCGGAAACGCCCGCTCTCGTCGGCCGTGGTCAGCGGGTGCACCGAGCCGGGCTCGGGAGTGAAGGTCTCCATCCATACCAGGGCGCCCGGCACCGGCTCGCGCGTCCGGCCGTCGAGCACCGTGCCGGTCACGACCGCGCCGTGTTCGACCGTGAGGTCGAGCGCGAGCGTGCGGTCGGGCTCGAGCGGGCGGTCCATGGGCACCTTGCTGGCCCCGTATCCGCGCGCGCGGGCTTCCAGGCTCACGAGCCGACCGATTGGCAGCCGCGCCAGGCGATACGTGCCGTCCGCCTCGATCTCGACCTCGTTCACGCAGCTCTCGCGCGTGACCGCATCCAGGACCTGGGCCTTCACGTAGCCCGGTGGCGCGACCGGCCGGCCTTCGGGATCCAGCACGCGCCCGGCCAGGGCCGGCAAGGCCGCGAGCTCGATCACGAACGGGACGCGCAGGTCGAGCTGCAGCTCGCGCGGCACGAAGCCCTCGCAGGAGGCCTGCACGGCCTGCGTCTCGGCGCCCAGCGCGAAGTCGAGCTCGGCCGTGACGTCGCCGGCGTCGTTGCTCGTGATCTCGAGCGCTTGCGACTCGCGGGCGAGCCGCAGGACCGCGTTGTCGAGCGGCCGGCCGCGAGGGTCGGTGTTCCGGCCGCGCCGCGCGCCCATACCCCGCCCCGTCTGCGCGGCGGTGCGCTCGAGCTGGACCCGTCGGCCTTCCTCGGTCGCGACCTCGGGAACCGACGAGGGAGCGGTGAGAGCGTGGCTCTCATCGGGCCGCATCTCGCTAGCGGTCCGCGGATCGGCGAGCGTCTCGGTCGCGCGCACGGCGTCCATTGCCGTCGCTCTTCCGTCGTCGCCCGCGGTCGTGATCCACAGCGCCAGCGCGGCCAGGGCGACGCACACGGCACCCACGGTCAGCTTGGTGCTCACGACCACTCCTCCGCCCAGGGCGCCCGCGCTCCAGCTGCGCCCGAGCAGGGGCACGAGCGCGAGACAGCCATCCGCGTCGTGGTCGAAGCGGCCCGCGAGGCGCGCGCGGAGCTGCGCCAGGCCGCGGCTGACGCGCTGGCGAGCGGCCGCACTCGAGCAACCCTGACGGCGCGCGATCTCGGCGGCCGAGAGCCCGTCGAGGTGGCGCAGGATGACGGCCGCGCGGTAGGGCTCGTCCAGCGCGAGCACGGCGTCGACCAGCGCGCGCTGGAGCTGCATGCGCTCGATTTCTCCCTGGCCGCCCTCGATCGGCTCGGGGCGGGCCGCGGCGTGCTCGACCACCTTGCGCAGGGCCTCGCGCCCGCGCCCGCGCAACGCCCGGTTGCGCGCCCCGGCCCCCCCTCGCTGGGCGGGGGGCGGCCCCCCACCCCCACCCCCACCCCCCGCCGGGCCCCGGGCCGGCCCCGCCCCAACGCCAGGTTGCGCGCCACGGCCGCCAGCCAGGCGCGCAGGCCGCCTTGCTCGTTGCCTTCCGCGGGTCGCTCGAGGGCCGCGACCCAGGTGTCCTGGAGCAGATCCTCGGCCTGGGCCTCGTCCAGCACGAGCCGGCGCACGATCGAACGCACCCAGCCGGCCTGGGCCAGGAGCTGCTCGGCATCGATCGTGCGTGTGAGGGCAGCCATGTCACCTCCATGGATCTTCCTCGGAGGCCCGGAATGTGACAAGAACGGCTGGAGGTTCTCCGGGATCCGGCCGCCCTCGATTGGCGTTACCCTGTCGCGCCTCCCCGCTTCCTTTCCAGGAGGGATCCGCATGCTGCATCTGCGAACCGAACGCTTGCAGCTCGTGGCCGTGACGCTCGAGCTGGCGCGGGCCGAGCTCGCCGATGCCCAGCGGCTCGCGAAGCTGCTCGGCGCGCACGTGCCACCGAGCTGGCCGCCGCCGCTCAACGACGAGCGCACCCAACGCTGGACGGTCGACGCCCTCGCCGCGCACCCGGAGCAAGCGGGCTGGTTCGCCTGGTACTTCCTGCACCGTCATGCCTCGAGCGGTGAGCACGCAGAGCTGCGCTTGATCGGCTGCGGCGGCTTCACGGGGCCGCCGACGCCGGACGGCACGGTCGAGATCGGCTACGCGATCGTGCCCGAGTGCCACCGCTTCGGCTTCGCGCCCGAGGCCGTGCGCGCGCTGGTCGCCTGGGCCTGGACGCATCGCGAGGTGCAGCGCGTCCGAGCGCAGACGCTGCCCGCGCTGCGGCCCTCGATCCGCGTGCTCGAGAAGTGCGGGTTCCAGTCCGTTGGCGCGGGCTCGGAGGAGGGCGCGATCGCCTACGCGCTCGAGCGGCCGAGTTCGTGATCGAACCGGCCGCGGTGCTCGTGGCTTCCTTGGTGCCGTGCGAGCCCATCTGGGCATGACGAGCGCTCATCTTCAGCCCTGACGCTGCGCGTTTGTTGCACGCCGCGTCCAGAGCATGGACGCAGCTCGTGCTCGCGCGGACTCGACACGTCTGGCACCCCCGGACCGATGTCACAGCGGCGCAGAGACTCCGTAGCGCCCGCCTCGTACGCGATCGTCTCCCCCAAGAACCCATGCCGAGATCATGAAGCCCACCCTCCACCTCAGCCTGTTCCTGTTCGCCTCTGCGAGTCTGCCGCATGCCCTCGGCGGCGATCGTGTGTTCGTGCCAGGCGCGAAGCTAAACTCCGACCACACCGTCACCCTGCCGCTGCACGAAGGCCGCGTCGGGCAGCGCACGGTGTGGTTCATCGTCACCGAGGCCTCGAGCGGCGACGCGGCCGATCGCTGGCACGCGAGTCGGGCCCAGAAGCTCGCCAATGCGAAGCGCGCGCCCGATTCCCTGCAGAGCGCCTTCTTCGGCAGCGACGGACTGTTGCACTTCGATGCCACCGTCGACTTCCGGCCGGAGCGCGTGCTCGTCCCCACCCCGGGCAGCGGCTTCCCTCCGCTCGAGGCCCAACCCGGCGCGATCGCCGAGGAGGGCTACAGCCCGCTCGTGCAGCTCTCCGACGGCTCGATCCTGAACGCTCCGCACCTGGCCAACGATACGGGTCAGGCCGACAAGGTGGTGGAGCTCGACCTGCAGGGGCAGCGCGTGCGCTATGTCCTGACCGATGGCTTCGCGCGCAAGGACGCCGTGGTCTACATCTCGACCGATTCGTCCAGTCCGGTCGCTGCGGCGCTCGAGAACGTGACCTTCGCACCCAAGCTCGATTCCGTGCCCTTCGCCGGCGGCGACGGCACCAACTCCGCGCGCGCCAGCCTGGCGGCCTTCGTCAACGGCCCGACGGGCGTGACCAACCCCCAGCGCCAGGGGCTGAACTCGGCCCTGCTGGGAGAGGGCGATCCGCTCAACGTGCTCGCCTGGAAGCCGAACCAAGGCCGCTACAGCCCGCTGTGGGACGTGCACCTCTCCGCTTGGGTCAACCCGGCGCGCGCCAAGCGCATGACCGAGTTCGCCGCGGTCGAAGACGGGGGCGAGGACCGCAAGCTGAAGGCTCCGGACGGCAGCCGCTGGGGCCCGACCGGCTTCATCGTGAACTGCCCGATCATCGCCGAGCTCCGCGACTGAGTTCCATCGGGCTCGGAGGAGGGGCCTACGCGCTCGAGCGGCCGAGGTCGTGATTCCCTGGGAGCGCCGGGTTCCTGAACGGAGCCAGGCTGGAGCCTGGCGTTCCCAGGGTGAGCTCAGAGCTCTTCGACCGTGCAGCCCGCGGGCGTCTTCCACGGTGAAGGCGCGCCGGATCCGTGGCGCTCGAAGACGCGCACGGATTGAGCCAGGACGAAACGGGGACGGTAGCGCTCCGCCAGACGCGGATCCGCGTAGAGCCGCGCCTGCATGCTCTTCGGATTGAGCAGCAGGGCCTGGTGGAACAGGATCAGCTCGGGCTCCTGCTCGAAGATGTAGTCCAGGATTCCCTCCCGGCCGAGGCGGCGGGGTTCGTCCGGCCAGAGCGCGGACAGCACCGCGTGCGAGAAGCCGCGATAGAGGCCCAGCACGCCGCCGCTCCTCTTCTCCTGGAAGAGACTGACTCCGACCGCGCGCGTCACCAGGCCGGCCGAATCGACGAAGCGCTTGTCGAGGCCCGCATACCAGGGCGTCTGACCCATCTGGTCGTGCACGATGGTGATGCCGTCCGGATAGTTGAGGCCCAGGAAGCTCCCGACCGCGGCCTGGTAGTTGTCGCCGATCGCGTCCGACTGCGGCGTGCGCGCGAGCGCGTGGAGTGGCGCCTCGGTGCGGGTCGTCAGCGGATTGGGCCACGTCTCGGTGTAGTTGTAGGCCGCGCGTGCTTGCAGCAGGATCCACAGGCTCGCCGCCGCGAAGTACGCCGCCGCCAGGTTGCGCGGCACGGAACCCACGAGGGCGAGCCTCACCGCATACACCGCCGCGAGCGCGAGGAAGGGCAGCGCGGGCACGAGGTGGCGGTTGTAGGGCTTCCAGTCCTCTCCCAGCACGGCCCACACGACCGTGATCAGCAGCATCCCGGCGACGAGCAGCGCGTCCCGGGACCAGCGCTTTCGGGCGAGCAGCGCGAGCAGACCCGGCACGAGGATCCACAGCACGCCGCCGTGTCGTGCGTAGGTCAGCAGCGCGCCGTAGCCCGCGACCGAGGAGGAGCGCAGCTTGGTGTAGAACGGCGTGGGCACGAAGTCGTGGAAGTAGACGAGGCGCAGCCCGAGCAACGCGCCGCACAGCAGCAGGAACAACGCGAGCCCGCGCCCGAAGCGCTCGATCTCCTTGCGCTTCGGCAGCAGCGCGAGTACGAACCCGCATGCGATGACCAGGCCCTCTGGCCGCGCGCAGACGAGCGCGAAGGCCGGCAGATACCAGTGCCTACGATGGCGCGGATGGCAAGCGCACCAGACCGCTCCCAGCAAGAGGCACACGTACAGCGGCGTCTCGAGCCCGCGCTGGCTCCAGTTGTAGAACGGAATGGACACGGCCAGGATCAGCGGCGGCAGGGCCGAGAAAACGGCGCCTTCTGGAGCTCTCATCAGGCGCCGCGCCAGCGCGTGCGTGAGCCAGAGTGCGAGAACGCCGAGCGCGATCCCGAGCAGCTTCGACGACAGCACGGGATCCGCGGACAGGAGCGCAAAGGGAACCAGGAGCAACTGGTAGATCAGGCTGCTCGTGCACTCGACCGGCGGATCGCCGCGGTTGAACGTGAAGCCCTCGCCGCTCGCCAGGTTCGCCGCGACCCGGAAGTAGATGAACGCGTCCTCCTCGATCTGGTCGAAGACGCGCCAGCTCACGCCCAGGAAGAGCGCCGTCACCGCGAGCATGCACAGCTCGGCCGCTCCGAACCGGCGCAGCCGAGGCTGCGGGCTCTCCCCGGAAGGTCCGAACCGGTCGTTTTCGGCTGCGGAGAGCAAGCGTGGCGAGATGATAGCTCCCTTCTTGTCGCGCGGCTCCTCCCGCTAGGCTTGAGCGCGATGCGCACGTGGTGGCTGCCCCTCCTCGCCTCCGCTTGCGCTCCGTCTGCTGTCGATCCGGGGCCGGTCGCGCGGCCGAACATCGTGCTCCTGATCGCCGACGACATGGATTACGAGCACTTCGGCTTCGCGGGCCATCCCCTGGCGGCGACGCCCAACCTGGACCAGCTCGCGGAGCAGGGCGTCGTCTTCACGCATGGCTTCGTGCCGATGTCGCGCTGCCGGCCGGCGCAGGCGGCGCTGCTCACGGGGCGCTGGCCGCACCAGAACGGGGTCTACTTCAACGTCGGCACCGAGCACATCGATCCCGCCGACGCGCTCCCGAACCACCTCGCGCGCGCGGGCTACGCCACCAGGGGCGAGGGGAAGTTCTGGGAGCGCGACCCGCGCCTGATGGGCTTCACCAACGAGGCCATCGTCAACTACGAGACGTTCGTGCGCGCAGGACAGTCCGAGCTGTTCACCTTCCTCGACGCCACTGCGGGCAAACAGCCCTTCTTCGTCTGGTGGGCTCCCGAGCTGCCCCACGTGCCCCACGATCCGCCGCAACGTCTC
>JANOGB010000119.1:0-3973 GCA_031413955.1 Planctomycetota bacterium
GGTGAGCTCAGCGCGTGAACTCGCGCACGTAGATCGGTCGCTTGCCCGGGGTCTTTTCGAGCGGCGCGAAGCCTGCGCGCTCGAAGACCTGTGGCAAGCCCGTCCAGGCGAAGGCCGCGGGCAGGTCGCCGCCGTCTTTCGGGAGCGCGGCGGGATAGCCCTCGATGCGCGTGGCGCCGCGCTTCTTCGCCAGCGCCGCGGCGGCGCGCAGCATGCGCTCCCCCAGGCCTTGCCTGCGCCACGCCTTGTCGACGAAGAAGCAGGTCACCGACCAGGTGCGCTCGTCCCATTCGGTGGCGAGCGAGCGCTTCGTCTCGAGCGCCGCGAAGTCGGCGCGCGCGCCCGCGCTGCACCATCCCACCGCGCGACCGCCCGCCAGGGCCAGCACGCCGGACGCGGCACCGTGCTCGACCAGCCGCTTCCAGGCGCGACGGTTCTTCTCCCCGCGCCCTTTCTCCCAGTCCTTCTGTCGCAGGCGCCAGGCCATGCACCAGCAACCGGCGCAAGCTCCGCGCTCGCCGAACAGTGCCTCCACCAGCGACCAGTCGGACCGCTCGAGCGGGCGCACCTTCACGGCGGAGCGCGGCATCCCTCAGGCCTGCACTTCCTCGCGCCGCGCCAGGCGCGCGCCCGCCATGGACAGACCGAGACCCGCCAGTCCCACCACCAGCGCGAGCGGGAAGGAGCGGTGGACATCCGCCTTCACCTGGTCGTAGCCGCGGCGCTGGGCGAACGCCTTCGGCCCCGTGCCCGGCCCGTTGGCGATCTCGAGCACGACGATCACCGCGGTCACGATCGTGACGAGCCCCAGGACGACCAGCGTGATTCCCAGGCGGCGGCGCGCGGGTGTGGAAGGCACGACGGCCATCCTACACCGAGCGATCCAGCCGATCGCGGCGGGATCAGTACTCGATCCAGTACGGCTTGCCCCGCACCTTGGCCGGCGATCCGAGCTCGTCGTTCTTCCAGAGCGGCTTCGGCAGCTTGGCGATCCAGGTGCCGAGCTCCCGGGCCAGGGCGACGGCGCGTTCCGGATCCTTGGCGGCAAGATCGAAACGCTCGCCGGGATCGGTGTCGAGGTTGAAGAGCCAGTGGCTCTGGCGCGAGGTCACGAGCTTCCAGTTGCCTTTGCGGATCGCCTCGCTGGGACCCATCTTCCAGAAGAAGGTGCGCTCGGGCGGCGTCTCGCCGGCAAGCAGCGGGAAGAGATCGACGCCATCGAGTTCGGCCAGGGTATCGGCAGTCGCTCCGGCAACCTTCAGCGTGGTGGCCGTGATGTCGAGCAGGCTCACCGGCGCCGCGATCTTCGTTCCGGCCGGCCCATGCCCGGGCCAGTGCAAGATCAGGGGCACGCGGTTGCCGCCCTCGAAGAGATACGCCTTGCCCAGGCTGAGCTGTCCATTCGAGCCCGGGCTCTCCTCGAGCGGTGCACCGTTGTCACTGGCGAAGAAGACCAGCGTCTTCTCCGCCAGGCCTTCCTTCTCGAGCGCCGTGCGGATGCGCCCGACGGCGTCGTCGAGCGCACTGATCATCGCGGCGTAGGTGCGCTCCTCGCCCGTCAGGCCGGGGAAGCGCTCCAGATAGTTCGGCGTGGCCTCGAAGGGGTTGTGCGGAGCGCTGAAGCACACGGTCAGCACGAAGGGCCGGTCCTTGTTGCGACCGAGGAAGGCCTCCGACTCGCGCGCCAGCGCATCCGTCAAGTATTCCTTCTCGTGCTCTTCCAGCTTCTTCTCGCCGCGGATCATCCTGACTTCGTTCTCGTCTGGCAGGTAGCCGTGCGCGGCCCCGAGGAAGCCGAAGAACTCGTCGAAGCCCTGGTCGATCGGCGTCATCCCCGGATTCAGGCCGAGGTGCCACTTCCCGACCAGACCAGTGTGGTAGCCGAGCACACGCAGGCGTTCGGCCAGCGTGACCACCTCGGACGGCAGGCCTCTCTCGCGCTTGCGCGCCACCTTGTTGTCGCCCGTGTTGGCCTGCACGCCGACGCGCGCGGGATACTGTCCCGTGAAGAGCCCGACTCGGCTCGGCGTGCACACCGGCGCGGCGGCGTAGGCCTGCGTGAAGAGCGCGCCCTGCGCGGCCAGCGCATCGATGCTCGGGGTCGAGATCATGCCGCCGTAGCAGGCGAGATCGCCGTAGCCGAGGTCGTCCGCCAGGAGGATCACGACGTTGGGCCTGCCCCCGTCGGACGCGGTCTGCGCGAGTGCGGGAGCGCCGGCAAGAACCAAGAACAGTGCGCAGAGCGACCGGAGGCAGTGAAATGCGGTCATGTGGATCGGCCATCCTACGTGGAGCACAGGCCTCTCGTGAGTCTCACGCAGCCACGGATGGTCATCGGGAACAGGCCGCTGCCGCGATGAACGTCCGCGGCGGAACCGGGCCGAGGAACGACTGGCTCTGGCTCGCGCCCCCGACGCTGGTCGGTGCGCTCCTGCGCCTGTGGGGCATCGAACGGCAGGTCCTGGCCGGCGACGAGATCCACGCCCTGCAGTTCGCCGCGGGACATCCGCTCGCGACGATCCTCACCGAGACCAGCCAGGAGGTTGACCACAGCGTGCCGCTCACGGCCCTGGTGCGCCTGGCGCTGGACGCGGGACTGGAATCCTCCGAGCTCCTCTTGCGCGCGCCGGTGCTGCTCTCGGGCGTCCTCCTCGTGCCCGTCCTGGCGCTGATGATCCGGCGTGTCCTGGATACCCGCGTCGCCTGCGCCTTCGCGTGGCTCCTCGCGCTCTCGCCGATGCTGGTCCTGTACGGCCGCATCCTGCGTTCCTACGGGCCCATCCTGGTGCTCGCACTCGTCGCCGTGCTGGCCTTCCACCGCTGGCTGGAGAAGGGCAAGCGCTCCGACGCACTGCTGTACGCGTTCCTGGCGCCGCTCGCCGCGTACTTCCACCTCGTCGCGGCGGTCTTCGTCGCGGCTCCGCTCGCCTACGCCGTGTTGAGCTCGCGCTGGCGGCCGAGCGGCCCCGGGTTGCGCGCGGTGGCCGGCCTGGGCGCGGGCACGGCGGCGGTCGCGGCCGCGCTGTTCGCGCCGATCGGCGCCAGCCTCGCGAGCTTCGTCCAGGCAAAGAGCACGGAAGGGAGCTGGCGCTGGGCGACGCTCTGGAGCACGCTCCAGCTCCAGGCCGGCGTGCTCTCGCCGGTCGTGGTCGTGCTCTTCTTCACCGGCTGCGCCCTGGGAGCCTGGCGCCTCGCGCGCGCGCGCCCCGGACTGTGCGCGTATCTGTCGTTCCTCTCGGTCGCGCACCTCGCGGCGCTCCTGGTCGCGAGTCCGGCCAAGTACTCGAACGTGCTCGTGTTCGATCGCTACGTGCTGCTCCTGTTGCCGATCCTGTGCTTGTTCGTCGCGTGCGCGTTCGGGAGCGGCGACGTGCACGGCCCCAAAGCGTTCCTCCGCAAGGGACTCCTGGCCGCCTTTCTCGCGCTGCTCTTCTTGAACGGCCCCTTGACGCGCTGGCCGTACCTGCACGGCTCGTTCACGCACCACAACCGCTTCCTGGCCTTCGTCCATGCGCGCTTCGACGCCGCGCCCGAGGGCCACGTGAGCCCGGCATACTTCGTCGAGCTCGCGGCCGACGAGAACGCGCGCGCGCTCGTCGAGTATCCCGTCGACCATCGCTGGAGCCGTTGCAACGCGCCCTACTACAACCAGCGGACGCATGGAAAAGAGGTCCTCACCTCGTCGGATCTCGCCCTGTACCGCGACCCGCGTTTCCGCTGGCGCAACTCGGTCGCAGCGAGCGCCGAGGCGTTCCTCGCCTGTCGCGCCGACTATCTCGTCGTCCACCTCGACCCGGGGGCAGAGGAGCGGCCCCTGAGCGGCGAGTTCGATCCGCGCTCCTGGAACGAGCAGGCGGCCAGGGCGCGCGCCATGCGCGTCGATCTCCTGGCTCGCTGGGGTGAACCCTCTTTCGCGGACGAGCGCACCGCCGTCTGGGACCTGCGCCAGGCACGAGCGAACGCGGCCCGCTGA
>JANOGB010000120.1:0-1778 GCA_031413955.1 Planctomycetota bacterium
GTTGGTTCCAGGCGTTTCCACCACGTCGATTATTCAACGCATTCGCTTAACTACAACCTAAGCCGTCGCAGTGTCCGATACTACCCACACCCCTACAGCATCCCAATGGTTCGTTCCTGTCGTCTCGGCACTGGCAGGCGAGACAGGTCGTCCCTCTGTCACCGGCTTGTGCGGTTCCACCGCCGGGCTTGCCCTCACCACGCTTATCCATCCTCAATCTGGGAAACTGGACAAACGATCATGGCTGATCGTCACTGGATCAGACGAGGCAGCTGAACGCCTCTTCGACGACCTGCACTTTTTCCATGACCTGATCGGCATCCCAACGGCGTCCCTCGCCCTCTTCCCCAGGTGGGAAACACTCCCCTACGAGGGCAGCGCCCCCCATGTCGGTCTGATCGCGCGCCGGATGAATACCCTGCGTCATATCCGAACCGCGCCACAGACCTGCCTGGTCACCTCCATCGCGGCCCTGATGCAGCGGCTGCTGCCCGTCACGACCTTCACCAGCACCACTCTACAGTTCAAACTGCGTGGCTCGATTGAGCGAGAAGCTCTCACCGGAGGACTCTTACGTCTCGGCTACCGCCGGGTTTCGGTAGTGGAAATCCCGGGGGAGTTCAGTATTCGAGGCGGCATTGTGGATATTTTCTCGACGGCCTACGCTAACCCGCTGCGCGCCGAGTTTCTTGGAGAAACCGTCGATTCGCTCCGTCTGTTCGATCCCACCACACAGAAATCCACCGCGAAACTCGATCACGCTGTGATCCTTCCCGCCCGGGAATATCTCCGCTCAGAGGATTCGCCGGATGCCCTCGCTCCCATTCCGGTGGATGCCGAGTGGCGAGCGCCGAACCTCTATCCCGGCATGGACAGTCTCTTCGACTATTTTGCCGAACAACCTCTGTTAGTCCTGGACCAGCCTGCTGCGTTGAGCGCAGCCTGCGAAGACCTCTGGGGCAAGATCGACGACGGCTATCTCCGCCATGCCGACCGGGAAACAGTCGTGCCCTACCCGTCACCGGAGCGGTTGTTTCTCTCCTGGACGGAGATTATGGATCGCACGAACGGCTGGCCTACGCTCGCGCTCGAGCCGCTCATGGCAAGCGATGCCTCCTGGAATCCGATCCAGGCTTTTCCCGCTCAAACTCCGGCCAGCTCAGGTCTTGGGGCTCGTGGTATGCCCTTTAGCCAGACCCTCGCTATCATGGATCGCCTTCGGGACGAGTGCCGCGTGGTGCTCGTCGCGAGAAGCCGCGGCCAGGTAGATCGCTTGCTGGCGCTCTTACGCGAACACGATGTGCCGGCGATGGAATGGGCGACGGGAGCCTGGACCACTTTCGGTAAAACCAAAGCGCCGTTTTACGTCTTGCACGGCGATCTGTCCGCGGGATTTCTCGCTCCGGAGCTGCGCCTAGCCGTTCTGACGGAAGAGGAACTATTTGCCAAGGGCGCGCGCCACAAACCACAGGCCAAGAGCAAAGCTGCGACCTTCCTCTCCTCGCTAGAAGATCTCAACGTGGGCGACTATGTTGTCCATGTCCAACATGGTATCGCCAAATACCGAGGCCTTAAACGCCTCTCGGTGCAGAACTTCGACAGCGATTATCTGATTCTGGAATTCGCCGGCAGCGATACGCTGTACGTTCCGCTGGAGAAACTCAACCATGTCCAGCGGTATAGCGGGGCAGACGGCCATGCGCCGCGCCTTGAACGTCTGGGCGGCACCAGTTGGGCCAAAACGACCGCGCGGGTGAAGCAAGACATCGAGGAGATGG
>JANOGB010000121.1:0-3453 GCA_031413955.1 Planctomycetota bacterium
GGGCGCCAAGGCGACCGTCAAGGCGAAATAGCGATGCGCCTGGACGTTCCGCGCCTCGACGACCTCGCGCTCGAGGGCAAGCGCGTGCTCGTGCGCGTCGACTTCAACGTGCCGCAGGACGAGCACGGGCACATCACCGACGACACGCGCATCCGCGCCGCGCTGGAGACGATCGAGGAGATCCTGCGCAGGCAGGGCCGGCCGATCCTGATGAGCCACCTCGGCCGGCCCGACGGGCAAGTGGTGGAGTCGCTGCGCCTGACGCCGGTCGCGAAACGCCTGGAGGAACTCAGCAAACGCAAGGTCGTCAAGCTCGACGAGAGCATCGGGCCGGCGGTCGAGAAGGCCGTGCGCGCGGCGCCCGCGGGTGCGATCGTGCTGCTCGAGAACGTGCGCTTCCACAAGGGCGAGACGAAGGGGGACGCGAAGCTGGCCGAGGCCTATGCGCGCCTCGGCGAGGTGTTCGTGAACGACGCCTTCGGCACCTCGCACCGCGCCGAGTCCTCGGTCTCGGGCCCGACGCAGTTCCTGCCCTCGGCCGCCGGGCGGCTGGTCGAGCGCGAGCTGGCGGCCTTCCGGCGCGTGCTCGACAAACCCGCGCGTCCGCTGGTCGCGATCCTCGGCGGCGCCAAGGTCGCGGACAAGCTGCCGGTGGTCCTGAACCTGATCCCGGTGTGTGACTCGATCCTGATCGGCGGCGGGATGGCGTACACCTTCCTGAAGGCGCGCGGCGAGGAGGTGGGTGGCTCGAAGCTGCAGCTCGACCAACTCGAAGTGGTGAAGGCGACGCTTGCCGCGGCGGAGAAGCGCGGCTGCCGCATCCTGCTGCCGAGCGACCACGTGGTGGCCGAGCGCTTCGCCCAGGACGCGCCGCCGAGCACGGTGCGCGCGATCCCGGCCGGCAAGCTGGCGCTCGACATCGGCCCGGAGACGCAGAAGCGCTACGCGGCCGAGATCGCCGCCGCCAAGACCGTGGTCTGGAATGGACCGATGGGCGTCTTCGAGTGGCCGGCGTTCCGCGCCGGGACCGCCGCCGTGGCCGCGGCCGTGGCCGGCTCGAGCGCCTACACCGTGGTCGGCGGGGGCGACTCCGTGGCCGCGGTCGAACTCCTCGGCTTGGCCGCGAAGATCCGGCATATTTCCACCGGTGGCGGCGCCTCGCTCGAGCTCCTTGGGGGAAAAACCCTGCCCGGGATCGAGGCCCTGCTCCCCAGGAAGGCCGCCAAGGCCTGAGGGCCTGGCCCTGCCCTTGGGTTCGCTCTTCCGGCCAGCGTAGAATCGGCCGCCCATGCCGCAGGTCGAGAGCCCGCTCGCCCGCCCGAGAGCCGTCATGCCCTGGAAGGAGCTGCCCCTGCGGATCGCGCCCTCGTTGCTGTCCTGCGACTTCGCGCATCTCGCCGACGAGCTCCTCGGGGTCGAGGCCGCCGGCGCGGACTGGCACCACGTCGACGTGATGGACGGGCACTTCGTGCCGAACCTCACCATCGGTCCGCCGGTGGTCGAGCGCATCCACGCCGCCGCCAAGCAGCCGCTGGACGTGCACCTGATGATCACCGAGCCGGCGCGCTACGCCGAGGCCTTCGCCAAGGCCGGCGCGCACGTGCTCACCTTCCACGTCGAGCTGTGCGCGGACGACGCCGCCGCCCGGGCCGTGGCGCGCACCTTCCGGGCCGTGGGCGTGCCCCGCGTGGGCATCGCCCTCAATCCTGACACGCCGATCGAGCGCGTGGCCGGGGTGCTGGAGGAAGTCGATCTGGTGCTGGTCATGAGCGTCTTTCCCGGCTTCGGCGGCCAGCGCTTCATGCCCGAGGTCCTGCCCAAGGTCGTCTGGCTGCGCCAGCGCGGCTACCAGGGCCACGTGGAGATGGACGGCGGCCTCAACCCGGAGACCCTGCCGCGCTGCGCCGCCGCGGGCGCCGACGTGCTCGTGGCCGGCTCGGCCATCTATGGCGTCGCCGATCGCGCGCGCCGCATTCGCGAGCTGCGCACGGCTGGCGAGGACGCGCGCCGTGCCGCGAGCCAGGCCTGACCCATGGAAGGACGCTCCTTGGCCGACGACACCCCCGAACCGATGGCCGGCGAGAAGGACGGGCCGCGCCCCGAGCCCGCGCGCCTCGCGCGCGAGTCGGCGCTCCCTCCCGCAGCGGACAAGAAGCCCACGCCGGACAAGAAGACCGAGAAGGCCGACAAGAAACGCGAGAAGGAGCGCGAGCGCGAGCTCGAAAAGGAAAAAGCCAAGGCCGACAAGCTGGCCGAGAAGGCCCAGAAGGAGGCGGCAGAGAAGGCCGCGCTCGCGGGCGAAGAGGAGCCCAAGCGCGAGGGGCGCCTCTCGCGCCTGCGCTTTTCCAAGAAGAAGGACATGCCCGGGGGCCTGTGGCTCAAGTGCGAGTCGTGCGCCCAGGTGATCTTCCGCAAGGAGCTCGAGGAAAAAGGCCGCGTGTGCCCCTCGTGCGGCTTCCACTTCACCGTGCCCGGCAAGGAGCGCATCCAGATGACGCTCGACGAGGGCAGCTGGCGCGAGCAGTTCGCCGACCTCGAGGCCATGGACCGGTTGAACTTCCAGGACGCGCAGACTTACGCCGAGAAGATCCAGCGCGCCACCGAGCGCGCCGGGCAGAAGGAAGCGCTGCTGTGCGGCACCGGCACGATCCTCGGCCGTCCGGTGGTGCTGGCGGTCCTCGATTTCAATTTCATGGGCGGCTCGATGGGCGAGGTCGTGGGCGAGAAGATCGCCCTGGCGGCCGAGCTGGCGGTGCGCGAGAAGCGCCCGCTGGTGATCTTCACCAGCTCGGGCGGCGCGCGCATGCACGAGGGCATTCTGTCCCTCATGCAGATGGCCAAGACCTGCGCCGCGCTGCAGACGCTCAACGAGAACCAGGGTTTTTCGATCTGCGTCATGACGCACCCCACGACCGGCGGCGTGACGGCCTCGTTCGCCTCGGTCACGGACCTGATCCTGGCCGAGCCCGGCGCCCTGATCGGCTTCGCCGGGCCGCGCGTGATCGCCACCACGCTCAAGGTCGAGCTGCCGCCCGGCTTCCAGCGCGCCGAGTTCCTGCTCGACCGGGGCATGCTCGACGCCATCGTCAAGCGCGCCGAGATGCGCGAGACGCTGGCCAAGCTGATCGACTACTCGAAGGGCGCGCGTCTGTCGCACGCCGGCGCGCTGCGGCCCAAGGCCCGCGGATGATTCCTCCTCAGCCGGGAGCGCCGGGCTCCAGCCCGGCTCCGTTTCTTCTCTTTTTTCCGTCCACGCGGAGAACGGAACGAGCCAAGAATCAGAGCCGGGCTGGAGCCCGGCGCTCCCAGGTGAAGCCATGACGCGTGAACGCAACGGCCGCGAGGCGAAGCCCGAGAAGCGCGACAAGAAGGTCACGACCAAGTCGCTGCTGCTGATGAAGCAAGCCGGCAAGCGCATCGTCGCGCTGACCGCCTACGACTATCTCATGGCGG
>JANOGB010000122.1:0-4937 GCA_031413955.1 Planctomycetota bacterium
CCGGAGAGAACTGCCCGCAGAGTGCAGGGAAAACCGGAGCTCCGTTCATCCGGGAGCGCCGGGCTCCAGCCCGGCTCTTCGTTCTCTCTTCTTCTTCTTCTTCTTCTTCTTCTCCCGTCCGCCCGCGGAAGAAGGCAACAAGACAACGGAGCCACGCTGGAGCGTGGCGCTCCCGGCCGACCTCAGGCGAGATCCAGCAGCTTGTGCTGCGGATGCTTCCTGGCCGCGTTCTTCTTGTCCCACTCGCTGGTGAACAGCACGACCGTGCGGTCGCGGCGGTCGCGTGCCACGAGCGCGGTGGTCGGCGGGGCGAAGCTCGCGCGCTCGCCCTCCAGCCACGAGCTGCACTCGTAGGGCAGCGGCGTCAGCGTGGTCTCGCAGCCGTACTCGTCGCGCAGGCGGTACTGCAGCACCTCGAACTGCAGCTTGCCGACCGCGGCCACGATCGGGTCGCGCACGCCGGATTCGGGCCACAGCATCTGCACCGTGCCCTCGTTGACGAGCTGCTCCAGCCCCTTGTCGAAGGACTTGCGCTTGGTCAGCTCCTGCGGGGTGACGCGCGCGAAGACCTCGGGCTGGAAAGCGGGCAGCGGCTTGTGCTCGAAACCGCCCTGCAGCGAGAGCGTGTCGCCGATGCGAAAGGTGTCGCGGTTGATGAGGCCCACGATGTCGCCCGGGTAGGCGACGTCGACGGTGCTGCGCTCCTGGGCCACCATCGAATGCGGGCGCGAGAGGCGGATGTCGCGGTCCAGGCGGTGGTGGTGCACGACGAGGTCACGCTCGAAACGCCCCGAGCAGACGCGTACGAAGGCTAGGCAATCGCGGTGGCGCTTGTCCATGTTGGCCTGGATCTTGAAGACGTAGCCGCTGAAGGGCGCCTCGACCGGGTCGAGCAGCTTCTCGCTGCCGTCGGCCAGGTCGACCGCGCGCGCGCTGGGCGGCGGCGCGAGCTCGACGAAGGCGTCGAAGAAGTGTTCGACGCCGAAGTTGGTCAGGGCCGAGCCGAAAAAAGTCGGCGTGACCTCGCCCGCCAGGAAGGCCTCGCGCGTGAACTCGTTGCCGGCCACTTGCAGGAGCTCGAGGTCGTGCGCGGCCTGTCCGACGAGTGCCGGCCCCAGTCGTTCGCCCAGTTCGGGCGAGCGAAACGAGAGCCGCGCGAGTTCCGCCTTCTGCGCGCCGGCGCCGGCCGTCTTGCGGAAGAGCAGCACCTCGCTCGTGCGCCGATCGACCACGCCCGCGAACTCACGCCCCGAGCCGATCGGCCAGTTGAGCGCGCTGGCGTGGATCCCGAGCACCTCCTCGACCTCGTGCATCAGGTCGAGCGGCGCGCGTCCCGGCAGGTCCATCTTGTTGATGAACGTCAGCACCGGGATCTTGCGCAGGCGGCAGACCGCGAAGAGCTTGCGCGTCTGCGTCTCGACGCCCTTGGCCGCGTCCAGCACCATGATCGCCGCGTCGGCCGCGGTCAGGGTGCGATACGTGTCCTCGGAAAAATCCTGGTGCCCGGGCGTGTCGAGCACGTTGATGATCGCGTCCTTGTAGGGAAACTGCATGGCCGAGGACGTGATCGAGATCCCGCGCTCCTGCTCCATGCCCATCCAGTCGGACGTGGCCATCTTGCCCTTGCGGCCCTTGACCATGCCGGCCGTGCGGATGAGCCCCGAGTAGAGCAGCAGCTTCTCGGTCAGCGTGGTCTTGCCCGCGTCCGGGTGCGAGATGATCGCGAACGTGCGCCGGCGCGCGATCTCGCGCGCGAGCTCGGGGTCAGGAGGAGGCGGAGGCATGGCGGGAGCCGCGCAGGATCGCCGATCGGGGCCCGAGGTTCCAGGGCAAGACGGGGTCAGCGCTCGCGCCGTAGAATGCGGTCGATGTCCCGTGCTCCGTGCAGGACGCGTGCGACTTCGATCCCGTAGTCGGTGGGCCGGTAGAAGATCGAGATGCGTTCGAAGTCGGACACGGGCCAGCGGCGGAGCGAACCGAGGCGCCGCCCTCGGAAACCAGCCAGGCGACCCTTCTCGGGCAGCTCGAGCAGTCCAGCGGTGTCCGCGGTCACAGCGCCATGGAAGCGGAGCGCGACTGACAGCCCGGCTTCGAGCACCAGGTAGTCGAAACGGTCTCGAACATCCTGATCCGCCCGAGGTTTGACGATGACGTAGCGAGTCATTCCGCGGCCTTGCCGCGGTACTTCTCGATCAGTTCTCGACGCATCTTCTCCCAGTACTCCGGGGTGGCCTCGATTCCCGGACCCGAATCGAGCCCCTCGAGCAGGAGCCGCTCGAGCACCTCGGGGTCTTCGAGGTCGTAGCCCTCGACCTGGACCTGATCGCGACGGACGAGCTCGGCGACGTATTCGGCCGCCGAGGCGAAACCCTCGTCGGCCGCCCGTGCCTCGACGAAGGCCCGCAGGTCCTCCGGCAGGGGGACCTCGATGCGGGTGAAGCGCTCGTCGGCCACGGACCCAGGATACCTGGCCCCGAGAATTCTGGCGATGCGTGTGAACAGTCTGACCACGGTCGGCGATGACCACAGGACTCGGGCTGCGGTTGCAGGCCGAGTAGGGAAATGCTGTTGCCCGCCCACCGGGTCTACTGGGCGGAGAACATCCAGATCGTCGTCGTGTGCCTCACTTCGCCTGGGCGAAGCACGACCGACGGGAACGCGGGATGGTGGACGGCGTCGGGGAAGTGCTGGGCCTCGAGGCAGACGCCGCCGAAGCGCGGGTATCGGACCCCTGACTTCCCGGCGATACCGTCCAGGTGGTTGCCGGTGTAGAGCTGCAGCCCGGGTGCATCGGTGTAGATTTCGAGCGTGCGGCCCGAGCGCGGGTCGCGCAGGCGCGCGGCGAGGGAGACGCCGGGCGCGTCCAGCGCGTAGCAGAGGTCGTAGCCCCCGGGGGGGGAGTCCGCGAGCTGCGCGATGCACTCGCCGATCCTGCGCGGAGCGCGGAAGTCGAAGGGCGTGCCCTCGACACTGGCGAGGTCACCGGTCGGGACGAGCTCGTTGTCCACGACCACGTAGCGCGAGGCAAGGATCTCGAGCTCGTGCTCCAGGATCGTGCCGGAGCCGGCCAGGTTGAAGTAGCTGTGCTGCGTCAGGTTGCACGGCGTCGGGGCGTCCGCGTTCGCATGCAGCTGTAGGCCGAGGAGCTGCGCGCGCGCGCCGGCCGGGCTTGGTCCCAGGGCGTATTCCGCCGAAGCCTCGAGGCAGGCCGGGTAGCCCTCCTCTCCTTCCGGGCTCCGCAGGTGAAAGCGGATGCCACCGCCCTGCTGCGGCTCTGCAGCCCAGACTCTGCGATCGAAGCCGCGCCGCCCGCCGTGCAGGTGATTGTGGCCCTCGTTCGCCGAGAGCACGTGCTCGCGGCCGTCCAGCGTGAAGCGTGCTCCGCCGATGCGGTTTGCGCAGCGGCCGACGATCCCGCCGAAGTAGGGGTTCTCCGCGGACTCGTATGCCGCCAGCGTGTCGAAGCCGAGGACGATGTCGGCGCGCTGGCCGTGCCGGTCGGGGGCATCGAGCGAGACGAGTGTGGCTCCGAGGGTCGTGAGGCGAGCGCACATGGCACCGTTCTCGAGCGTGAAGAGCTCGACCGCCTCGCCGTCCCGGGTCCTGCCCCAGGGCTCGCGAGGGTAGACGCTCACTGCGCGCGCTCGTCGGCGAAACCGACCTGCTCGAGCACGGTCTTCTCGTCGTTGTGCGAGTGCGTGAAGCCCAGGCGCCGCTCTTCCGCGACCGTCTCCTTGGCGCGGAAGGCGACGATGTAGGCGCGCCGCCAGCCTGCGGTCGAGTTGCCGCCCGAGCCGTGCAGCACGCGCTCGTTGTGCACGGTGATGTCGCCGCGCCGGATCGGCACGGGGCGGATCTCGTCCTGCGCAGGATCGACGTCGGTCAGCAGGGTGTGCGAGTCTCCACGGTCGCCCTTCAGCGGCCGATGCGGGCGAATCGGGAAGAGGTGCGTGCCCGGCACGAAGCGCATGCAGCCGTTCGCGAGCGTCGAGTCGTCGATGGCGAGCCAGCACGTCGCGGTGCGCGGGTCGGGCAGCACCGGCCAGTAGGCCTGGTCCTGGTGCCACTCGAAGACCGCGTCGGTCTTGAACGGACGCTTGGCGAGCAGCTGGTCGTAGTCGATCACCATGCCGGGGCCGTGGAGCTGCGCGGCGATGCTGGCCGCGCGCTGCTCGTAGAGGTTTCCTTGCCAGGCAGGGTGGTAGCGGCGCGGCAGCATCACGTTGACGATCGAGTACTGCGCGAAGGCGCGCGTGTAGTCGCCGGACATGTCGCACAGGTCCTTTCCGGGCACGACGATCTCGCGCTTCAGGAAGCGCTCGTACGTCGCCTCGATCGCGGCGAGCTCGTCGTCGGCGAGCACGCCGCCGAGGTGCACGAAGCCATCGCGGCGGAAGCGTTCCTTTTCTTCCTCGCTGACCCGGTAGATCGGCCCGTCGCGGCGGTCGGACTGCATGGGGAGTCGCGTCTCCATCCTAACGCGGACCCGGTCATGTGTGTCCGCGCGGGACGACCGCACCGCGAAGGGAGCGCGACATGCGTCCGGCCTGGCCGTAGCCTCTCGGCATGAACCTGCGCAACTCACTGCTGCCGTTCTGCTCCGCGCTGTTCTGTCTGGGGGCCATCGGCTTCGTCGCGCAGGGCAAGACGCCCCCGGCTCCTGCTCGACCGGCGGCCACGAGCCCGGGCCAGGAGCCCGCTGGGCGGCGCGCCGAACTCCGCGTCCGCGTGCTGCCGGAGCCCGCCTACCTCGAGCGCAGCGAATCCGGGCTGCTCGCGAACTGGGACCTCCTGGTCGAGAACGAAGGCGAGCGGCGTTGGACGCTGAGCGAGATCCAGGTCTCGGCGTTCGACGGCAAGGGCGCGCTCGAGTGGCGCAAGTTCCTGAACGGGAACGGCGTCAGCCCGAGCATCCAGACGATCCCCGTGCGCGAGCT
>JANOGB010000123.1:0-2312 GCA_031413955.1 Planctomycetota bacterium
AGCAGCACGAAGGCACCGCCGGTGGCAACCAGAAAGCCGACAGGGCTGATCGGCGTGCCGAGCCGGGCTGGAGCCCGGCGCTCCCAGATGAGAATCACTCCCGATACCCGAGCACGACCAGGATGCACGGCCCGCCGGCGATGCACTCGAGCTCCTGTTCCTCGGCCAGACGCAACGCGCGCTCGTTCTCGGCCCCGGGCTGCATCCACAGGTACCGGATGCCGAGGCGCACGGCTTCGGCGACGATCGCCTCGGTGATCTTCGGCGGCGTGATGATCGAGATCGCGCGCACGGGCTCGGGCAGCTCGGAGAGGCTCGCGAACGCCGTGAGGCCTTCGATCTCGCCGTCGCGCGGATTCACGGGATACACGGGGGTCTTGCCGTTCTGCAGATAGCAGCGCAGCACCTTGTTGCCGTACTTGGCGCGTACCGTCGTGGCGCCGACCACGGCCCAGGGTCCCGCCGCCAGGAACTCGCGGATGCGCTCGTTCGCGTTCAATGGGCGTCGTGTTCCTTGCGGAGCACGCGAGCTCGCGGATCGATGCGGAAGTCCCCGTGCTTGCCGAGCTCGAGGCGCCCCTTGCCGTCCGGGCACGGCACACGTACGAACTCGCCGCCGAGCTCGACCTCGACCGGCATCGGGAAGGGCGCACCGGTCGGCGACGTCCACTCGAGCAGCAGCGTTCCGCCCTTCTCCTTGGCGACGAGCTCCGGCAGCTTGGGCTGGCGCAGGTAGACCTCGAAGAACCAGCCGAGGTCCATGCCGCCCAGCTCCTCGGCGATCGCGCGGATCTCCTCGGTGGTCGCGAAGCGGCAGGCGCTCCCGTCGAGGGTCTTCTCGAGCGCCGGGTCGGGATAGGCCATCCTGCGCAGCGCCGGAAAGAACGTCTCGTCGCCCATCAGCCAGCGCAGCGTGTGCAGCACCCAAGCGCCCTTCGAGTAGATGTCGCCGCCGGGCGAGCCGGGCCGGTCGCCGAAGTACATCTCGGCCGTGCTGCGCTTCTCGCGCGGCGCGATCGCGGCCTGGTTGGCGAAGAACTTCTGCTCGCGCATCTCGGTGAAGTACGCCTTCTGGCCGCCGACGCGCTCGGCGTACAGCGCCTGCGCGTAGCTCGCGAAGCTCTCGTGGATCCAGAAGTCGTTCCAGTTGGCGCAGGTGACGAGGTTGGCCCACCACTCGTGCGCGAACTCGTGCAGGTGCAGCTCGTCGTACCCGCGGTCCTCGCCCCAGCGGTCCATCTTGTACTCGTTGCCGTAGGCGATGATCGATTGGTGCTCCATCCCGAGGTGCGGCGTCTCGGCCACGCCGTACTTGTCTCCGCGGAACGGGTAGGGCCCGAAGAGCTCCTCGAAGGCGCGCATCTGGCGCAGGATGTCCTCGAACAGGACCTTGCCTTTCTCGAGGTTCTCGGGCAGCACCCAGTAGGTGACCGGGAAGGTGTCGCCCGCAACGCTCGTGTAGTCGCGCGTGATCGTCTCGTAGGGCGCGATGTTGAGCGCGATGCCGTAGGTGTTGATCGGGGTCGAGACGTGCCAGTGGAAGGTGCGCGTCGTCTTGCCCTCGTCCACGCTCGCGAGCTTGCCGTTGCTGGCGCACACGAGCGGCTTGGCCACGGTCACGTGAATGTCCACCGAGTCCGCCTCGTCGTCGGGCTGGTCCTTGCACGGCCACCACAGGTCGGCACCCTGCATCTGGTTCGCCGTCGCGATCCACGGCGCGCCGCTGCGCGTCTGCGACCAGACGAAACCGCCATCCCAGGGCGGTCGAGGTGCCTCGCGCGGCTGACCGCCGTACTCGACGTACACGGTGGTCGTGGTTCCCGCGCGGAGCTCGCGCTCGAACTCCACGCGGACCTCGCCGTGCTTGTGCTGGAAGGCCAGACCGAGCCCGCCCTCCGCACGCACCTTCTCGACGTCCAGCTCGTCGTCGAGGTCGAAGAGCAGCACTTTCGCGGCCGCGAGCAGCTTCAGGCGGATGCCCACCGTGCCCGCGATGCTCTCCTTCTCGGAGTCGACGCGGACGTCGAGGTCGTAGTGCAACACGTCGTAACAGGCCTGCTCGGGCGGGATGGGCCGGCCGGAGGTGAGCGGGGGCCGGTCGGCCTCTTGTGGCGAGGCAAGAGCGATGAGGAGCGTGAGCAGCATGATCGGTTGCAGTCGGGGTCGTGCGGGAATCTTAGAGCCACGGAGAGAAGAAGAGCCAGGCTGGAGCCTTGCGCCCCCGGCTGAGGGACCGTCGTGCTCCGACTCAGCCGGGAACGCCGGGCTCCAGCCCGGCTCTTCATCTCCCCCGGTACACACACACCCCATGT
>JANOGB010000124.1:0-4609 GCA_031413955.1 Planctomycetota bacterium
GCGAGGCGAGCATCCCCGCGAACCAGCCGCTGCACCGCTCGCTCCTCCTGAGCGAGATCCGCGCCGACCTGCCGCCGGACGCCGAGATCCCGGCCTACGTGCGCGCCTTCCGCAAGGACGATCCGCTGCTCGGGCCGCCGACCTTCTTGCTCATCGTGGTGGACACGAGCGTCGACGTCCTCGGCCTCATGGCGCACGTCGTCGACGAGGGCCAGATCCTCGGCTACGAGCCCGACTGCGCCGACCCCGACCCCAGCGCTCAGCCACGGCTCTTCTGGGTGCCCTCCCCGAACGAGCCGGGGATCCTCGAGAGCCCGACGTTCATCGACGTCTCCAGCGACTGCGGCACCACGCACGGGTTGACGCGCAGCTGGTCGCTGTTCCTGGCGAGCGCGCGGGACACGCGTTCCACCCTCGAGATCGCGCGCACGAAGCTGGGCGCGCTGCACCGGGTCCTCGACCGATCGCAGTGCGCGGATCCCCTGCTGGTCCGCAAGCTCGACCGCAAGCTCGGCGCGGCCCAGCTCCAGCTGGCAGGCGGCGAGTTCGCTGCCGCGATCTCCACCATGCAAGCCTTCTCCGCTCAGGTCTTTGCCACTCCGGGTGCCTTCGCGAGCTGCACGGTCAACGAGAGCGGCGAGCTGCGCGCGCGCGCGGACTCGGCCATCTTCATCCTGCAGAAGCTGCCGTAGGTTTCAGCCGGGAACGCCGGGCTCCAGCCCGGCTCCTGCTGCTCTGACTTCTACTGCTGCCCTGGTCTCCCAGGCGCGAAGCAGGAACAGAGCCGGGCTGGAGCCCGGCGCTCCCGGTTGATCAGCCCGAGGTCGCCGCGGCCGTCTCGCTCATGAGCTCGCGCAGGATCTCGCGCCAGCTCTCGATCTCCTGGGCGGGATCGGTCAGGTAGGCACGGGCGCGGCAGGCGCTCGCGAGCTTCTCGTAGAAGGCCGCGTCGTTCTCGGCGCGCAGCATCAGATCCGCGAGTCCCTGCGTGTCCTCGACCGCGAAAGTGCCGGGATAGTCGTCACCGAGGAGCCCGAGCGTGCCCGGGATGCGCGTGGCGAGGATCGGGACGTCCAGGGCGAGCGCCTCCGAGACCGCGTTGGAGCCGCCCTCGTGGCGCGAGCTGGAGACGAACAGGCGTGAGCGCGCCAGGGTCTCGAGCACCTCCGCCCGTGGTCGGTCGCCGAGCCAGCGGAAGCGCGGGTTCTCGTGCCGCTCCAGGTCGAGCTCCTTCTGCATGAACTCGTCGATCAGTCCTCCGAAGTGCACGATGCGGATCCTCGACGAGCGCGGCAGGAGGCGCGCGGCCAGGGCCGGGCGCAACGGGTCCTTGATCGGACGCAGGTGCGCGATCGTGCACACCTCGAAGGCGTCCGTCGCCTTGGCGCGGAGCTTGCGCGGCTTCGTCACGGACTGGTAGACGACCCGTGCGCGCGCGCGCGTCTCCTCCGGCAGCTTCTCCACCGAGAGCGGCTGCAGGACGACGATGCGCGTGGCCAGGCCGAAGGACTCGCGCGCCTCGCCCGAGTCGGGGACGTCGCTGTAGACGTCCGTGCCCGTGGCCGCGACGATCAGCGGCAGGTCGGGATGGGCGCGCTTGAAGCGCACCACGGACGAGTTGCTGCGCCGCGCGTGCAGCGCCACGAGCAGGTCGCAGGCCCGTCCGCTCCAGCTCTCTTCCTGGAACACCTTCCAGTTCAGCTTGCGGAAGACCCAGGCCCAGCGCAGGGCGGTGACCCGGTTCCCTCCGCGCAGCTGCGGAACGGGGTTGATGATCCCGATGGTTCCGGCGACGCGTTTCACGGACGGGATTGTGACATTTGACCGCGAGCGAAGGGAGGATCTGGAGTGGGAAGGGGCTTCCCACTGAAGGGATTGTCCTATTCCAGACGTCCCGAGGTGGACGTCGATAGTGAGGCGGGGGGAACCAATGAGGGTGGGGAGACTCGATCGAGGCGCCAATCTGCACGAGAGCCGCAGGGCTGGCTGGACGCTGCTCGAGATCCTGATCTCGACCGTGATCCTGCTGACCCTTCTCATGGGCTTTTCCTACGGACTGGTTTCTTCCACCTCGCTCGGGAAGGCCACGCGCGAGCAAGGCACGGCGCGCGAGGCGGCGCGCGGGCGGCTCGAGGAGCTGCGCGGCACGGACTTCGAGGAGGTCCTGGCGCGCTTCAACGACGATCCGGGCGACGACCCGGCGGGAGCCTCGCCCGGCGCCCACTTCGACGTCACGGGGCTCGCCGCGCGTCCGGACGATCCCGACGGTCGCGTGGGGGAGATCGTCTTCCCGCTCTCCGAAGACGGCGAGCTACGCGAGGACCTGCAGCTCGAACGCCTGGGCATGCCGCGCGATCTGAGTGGCGAGGGCGACATCGACGGCTTCGACCACGCCTTCGACTATCGCCTCCTGCCCGTGCTCGTGCGCCTCGAGTGGCGCGGAGCGTCCGGCGATGCGCTCTTCGAGATCGTCACCGTGCTGAAGAGGATGCGCCCTTGAAGCTCACGAAGATATCGCTCCGTCCTGGAGCCGCTGGCTACACGCTCGTCGAGCTGGTCATTGCCGCCGCCATCCTGACCGTGGCGCTGGGATCGCTGGCGCTGGTCGGGACGAGCAGCGCCGGCGCGCTCGGCGAGGGCACGTCCCAGGCCGAGCTCGATGCCCACTTGCGCCGCACGGTCGCGCGCATCGGCGAAGAGCTCATGCCGAGCGGCCTGGCCGTGATCACGCCGGCCGCCCTCGCTCCCGAGGGTGCCGCGGAGCTGACGTACCGCAAGTCGGGAGGACCTGCCAACGGACGGAACACGTGGGCCGAGCCGCGGCGATTCGCCTTCGCCTACGAGATGGGCGAGCTCGACGACGGCCTGGACAACAACAGGAACGGGCTGGTCGACGAGGGCGTCGTGGAGTGGACGATCGACGTGGGCCTGCCCGGGGAGCAGGCCGTGATCCTGTGCCACGGCGTGCGCGAGTTCGATTGGCGCGAGGTGGACAACGACCTCGACGACGACGGCGACGGCCTGGTGGACGAGCGCGGCTTCGCCTTCCAGCGTTCCGGGAACGTTTTGCGCCTGAGCCTGGCGCTCGAGCGTCTCGATGCCCAGGGGCGTTCCATCACTAGGAGCCTGGAGACCACCGTGCAGCCACGTAACTGAGTGCAGCGCGAAACCGAACAGGACGGAAGAACGGGAGGAGAACCATGCAAGCGGAACGAACGAAGAGCCAGCGGAGAGCCGAACGCGGTTCGGCCATCGTCACGGTCACGGTCGTGCTGGCCGTCTTGCTCGTGCTCCTCGTGGCCTTCCTGCGTCTCGTGGGTGCGGCACACTCCGAGCAAGGGCAACGCAGCGACGAACTGCAGGTCCTGTACGTGGCCGAGGCCGGACTGGGCGAGGCCTACCTCGAGCTCGAGGAAGGGCGGCTGGCCCTGGAAGAAGAGCCCCAGCCCGTGCTCGGCAGTGCCGAGGAACCGCTGGAGCTCGGTCACATGCGCTACTGGGTGGAAGGCGAGGACCTGGGCACGCGCGTCTACGCCCTGCGCTCGACCGCGCTCGAACGCCAGGCCCGCGAACGCATCGAGCTGGTCGTGCGCGAGATCCCGGACGGGTTCTTCCGCTACGCCGTGTTCGGCGACGAGGGCGTCACCTTCGACACGTCTTCCTTCGTCGACAGCTACGACTCGGCGCTCGGGGTCTACGACGACCAGTACGACAGCTCGACCAAGCACGCCACCGAATTCGGCAACGTCGGCTCGAACGTCGACATCCAGCTCGAGACGAACACGCAGATCTGGGGCAGCGCGACTCCGGGCCCGGAGCACGAGGTTTCCCTCCTCGGGCCGAATACGTCGGTGTCCGGCTCGACGGATCCGGCGCTCGAGCTCGTGCCGCTGCCGCCGGTCGTAGTGCCCTCGATCGTCTCATCGGGCAATGCAGTCGTGAAGAAGACGACCCTCTACCTCGGGCCGGGCGACGTGCACTATTCGAGCGTCCAGGTCTCCGCGGGCGGCGCGGTCGAAATCCGCGGGCCGGCGCGCGTGGTGTTCGACGATCTCCTGCTGGCCTCCAACACCAGGTTGACGCTGGTGACGACCGGCGGCCCGATCGAGATCTACGGCACGGGGGACTTCCGCATGCAGGCCAACTCGCAACTGGTCACGCACACCACGCGGCCCCACGATGCGGCCATCTACCTGTCCTCGAACAACGTCGACGGCACTCCGCTTGCGTCCGTCGAGTTCAACGCCAACTCCGAGTACACGGGCCTGATCTACGCTCCGCGCGCGAGCATCACGATCCAGACCAAGTTCGAGATCTACGGCTCGGTCATGGCGCGGCGCGTCGCGCTGGGCAGCAACTCGGCCATCCACTACGACACGAGCTTGCTGTTCGACGACGACAACGGGCCGCCGGTGTATGAACAGGTCTCCTGGCGGCCGATCGGCTTGGAGTAGGAGCCCGGCGGGAGGCTCAGAGCCTGAGCAAGAATCGGCCGACGCGGCGGTTGGCCCCGACCGGACCAGCTCAGGCAGGGTTTGGCGCGTCAGGAAGCTCCGGTAACGGCCTCGGCCGCGCGCAGGCCGAGTTCCTGTAGTTTGCGGACCAGGCT
>JANOGB010000125.1:0-2327 GCA_031413955.1 Planctomycetota bacterium
GGCGTGCCTCTCGACGTTCGGCCCGTGCGCCGGCGTGCTCGGCGACGCGATCGTGAGCTGCCGCATGAACTCGGCCACCCACGCGTCGCAGGTGAACCGGCCGCCGCCGAGCTCGACGGTCTGGAGAATGCGGCCTCCCGAGACGCCGTGGAGCGCCCAGCGGTAGAGAGTGGCGCGGTTGAGCTTCCTTCCTCGGCGACGGCTCGGGAGCCGGTCGCAGTACTCTGCGAGCGGGCGAAGTTCTCGGCAGGTCGGAGCGATGGCTCGGTGGTGCATGTCGCAGGAGCGCGCGGGCACATGCCGTCGCACGCCTGCGAGATAATCGCCCGTGTTCCAGGCACCGAGCCTTCGGTTACGGTTCCATCAGGGTTCGCGCTCGGAGTCACCGGGCCAGCGCACGAACACGTAGCCTCCGCGACTGCTCGTGAGGCAACCAGCGCGCACGAGTTCGGAGAGACTGCGCTTGGACGTGCCCAGGGTGGCGCCGCAGTGGGCTGCGACCGCAGAGCCCTTGACCGGAACGCCGGCCTTTTGCGCCGCCAGGAGCTCCATTGCCTTCTGCTGGAAGGCATCCAGGTCCTTGCGACTCGTGATCGTCCGCATGCGTCGCGAGCCGCGTTGCCCACGTCGGATGACTGGCTCCACGCCGCACTCCACTTCCAGGCGCCTGCGTAGGTGGGCCACCACGCGTTCGAGTAGATCGATCAACCTGCGGCGCGCGGTCGTGTGACCGGCCGTGTTCTCCCACCCCGAGACGTGAACGAGGCTCGCGTGGATCAGCTCCAGCTCGGTGCAGCCCTGCTCGATGCGGAAGGAGGAGAGAATCGGGCTCAACCTCGCCCACGCGCCTGGGCAGTGCTTCCCGTCTCCGGCCGGCGTGCCCATCAGGAAGTCCTGATAGGCCTGTGCTTGCCGGCCGAGCGTCGGCCAGTTTGCTTTCACTGGATCGCGCAGCGGCTCGGTCGGTAGCGCTGGGATGCGCTCGACGATTCCGAGCGCGATGGTTACGAGCTGGAGGTCTCGGCGAAGGCTCTCTTCCAGGGTCATCGTTGCTCCGGGCAACTTCCTCCGGATCAGGCATGCGCAGAAGTCGGGCTGCCCGGAGTGCAGCCCTCGCGGTCCGCTGATCGGGCGGACCGGTCTCCTGGACGGATGAGCCTACCGCGTGGCACCATTCAAGCGTTCGTCAACTCTTGCCGAGAATCCGTGCCATGGAGGCTCGATTCTGCGGCCAGTGCAAGCGCGTTCATTCAAGGGAGTGTGTTCCTGCCGACCTGCTCGCCGGCACACGAAGGCAGGTCGGTTCTTGGGGAGCCCAGGCCCTCGCTCTGATTGGCGCGTGGTTCGTTCTGGTCCCTGTCAGCCTCCGCAGCATCGCGACTTCCTCGGCCGTGCCCGCATTGCTTGGCGTCGGCGTGACGATTGGGGTGGGCCTCGTAGTCGTTGCATCCGTGGAAGGCCTGACGATCTCAAGGCTGATTCGGTGGTGGTTCCTCCCTCTCCTCTTTGCGATCGGCTCCATGTTCGGAACTGCAGGAGTGGTTGGACTGCTGTTGGCTGCCGTGCTGGGCGGCGGTTGCGCCGCGTTGCTTGCCAACAAGAAGAAGACATCGCAGGCAGCGCAAGTGGGAATCGTGTCTGCGGTCATGTTCTCGTTCGCCCTGGCCGGAACCACTGCCGTACCTTCCACGCGAAGGACATCGGGAACCGTGTCGCCCCGACAATCCGGCGTGGTCCTAACGGGAAGCTCCTCTGGTAGGGACTGGGCCGCCGCCTCAATCAGCGAACGACGGCGCGTTTGCCAAACTATGGCTGGTGGCATGCGCGTTCCGTCAGACTTCGTCTTCGACGCCCTCTCTAGCTACTACGCGGGCACACCCCTCCGGAGACAGCATCTCATCGGTAGCCGGTCTAACCGCTGCAACCGCGGGCTACTGATCCGGAGACCGCATGTCTGTCATCCGATCTGCTCGATGATCTGCACGGCCTTGGCGTGGTCGATCTCGGCGTAGATCTGCGTGGTCTCGACCAGGCGGTGGCCGAGGACGGCCTTGGCGGCTTCGAGGCCGAACTCCTTTCGGAGTCGCGTGGCCGCGTTGTGACGAAGACGGCCCGGCGACCAGGGTGGCACCTCTGCCTTCCCGCACGCTCGGAGGATCGCGCGGTAGTACGTATTCACGTCGTAGCGGTCGCGCGGATGGCGCTTGGGCGACGGGCTGACCGTCCCCCGGTTCAGTGGACACGGGGTTAGGTAACAGCCGCAGTAGACGACGAGGTTCGTAGAGCCGTCAAGGGGGATGGGGTGCTGGGGAAGGGTCCTCCCTTCC
>JANOGB010000126.1:0-21960 GCA_031413955.1 Planctomycetota bacterium
CTCGCCCTCCCCGCTGCGCAGCGACTCCAGGGGACGGCCGAGGGTGCGCGCACGCAGGCGCGCGAGACGCTCCAGCGCCTGCGTCCGTCCTGTCGCGGCCTCTGGTCCCGCGCTCTCGAAGGCGCGCGCGGCGAGCTCGCGCGCGGGCGCCGGATCCTCGGGACGCTCGGCTTCCAGGGCCTCGACCTCGGCCCACCAGCGCTGCTCGCTGATCTCGCCCTCGACGCGCGCCGCGCGCAGGACGTCGAGCAGGAACAGCACGCAGGCATCGCCCGCGCGACCCGGGCGGGTTGCGGAGGCCCGCGTGAGAAGCTCGATGGCGCGCGCGCCGTCCGCCGGTGTTCTCCAGCTCGGCCAGGGCCAGCAGCAGCTCGGGGTCGCCGGGGCGCTGCTCCAGCGCAGCCTCGAGGATGCGCACGGCTCCTGCGCGTTCTCCCAGCCGCGCGGCCCGGGCGGCTTCCAGGCCAGCCAGCTCCGGCTCCGCGGCCGAGGAGCGCCCGCTGGCGGCGAACCAGTCCAGCTCGGCCGAGAGCACGGCGTCCGGGCCGCGCGCGAGAGCGCGCTCGGCGCGCACGCGCAGCCAGGCGAGACGCGCATTCGACTCGCCCTCGGCGGGCGTGGGTCCGAGCTGGCCCAGAGCCTTCGCGGGCCAGCCGAGCGTGAGCCAGCTCTGGACCTCGAGCGCCCGCAACCACGGGTCGGCCCTCACTCTCGAGTCGGGCGAGGCAGGCGAGTCGAGGGCGGCCAGACGCGCGAGGGCCCAGGCATTCCAGGGCGCGATCTCGGCGCCCAGGGCCAGCAGCAACAGCTGCTGCTCGGGCACGGCTTCCCGCAGGGAGGCCGAGAGAGGAGTGACCTCCGCGCTGGCGGCGAGGTCGGCCGCGCGGCTCGCGCGGCAGGCATGGACGAGCTCCAACAGGAGCTCGCGGCCGTCGGGCTCGAGGGCCCCCAGCGCTGCGGCCGTGGGCGCGGCCTCGCCCGCCAGGAGGGCCAACGCCGCGCGGCGCGCCGGTGTGCGGGCGAGAGGCGTGGTCAAGGCGGCCCGCGCCTCGCGTGCGAAGGCTGCCTCATCCCCTTGTTCGAAGGCGACAACCAGCCGTCCGAACTCGGGCCGCCCGTCTTCCAGCAAGGCAGCCGCGCGCTCCAGGTCCTCGTCCACCGCCCCACCCTGCTGCGCGAGCGTGCGCGCCACGCTCTGGCGCAGGAGCAATTCGCCCAGGAAGGGCGGCGACTGCGGCGCGAGCCAGGTGAGCAGGGTCTCGGCCTCGCTCGTGCGTGCGCTGGCCAGCAGCACGTCCAGGGCTTCCAGCAGCTCGGGGTCCTCGGCGCGGCCCGAGGCGACCACTTTCTGCACCACGGGGGTGAGCTCGGCCGGCTGGCCCTTCAGCGGCGGGCGCTGCTGGGCGGCGCGCAGCGCGAGCCCCGTGCAGCTGCGGAAGAGCGCGTCTTCGGCCGGGAGGAGCGCGAGCATCTCCAGCGCGACGGCAGGCTCTCCGGCATCCAGCGCGACGCGCGCGAGGAGCGGGAGGATCTCGGGCGGCTGGGACCGGACCGTGCCGGCGCGTACCGCCAGGGCCGCGCCCTCGCGGTCGCCCTTCGCGAGCAGGGTGCGCACGACGGCCTCGAGCGAACCGCGTGGGTCGAGCAGCAACCAGCGCACGCGGTCCTGGGGCAGGAAGTATTGGCGCGGAACGCCGCGCAGGCGGGCGGAGGCGCCTTGGCCGGGCCAGCCGCGCTCCATGAGCTCGAGCGAAGCCGCGATCATCAGCGGGTAGTCGCGCAGCTTGTCGGCCGCGCGCGAGACCTGTTCGAGCGCGGGGCCAAGGCCCGGGTACTCCTCCAGCAGCGCGCGCGCGTCGCTCAGGGCCACCCCGGCATCACCGACGTTCTTGGCGCGCGTGTAGAGCAAGTATGGGCTGGACGCGCTGCCCGTGGCGAGGGCCTTGCGACCGATCTCGTGCCACAGCGGTTCGATCTCGGCCGAGCGCTCCCCCGCGAGACGTAGCGCATGCGTCAGGCTGACCTCGACCGCGCCCGGGTTGCCCTCGTCCTTGTGCAGCTCGGACAACCGCAGCCAGGCGCTGGCGATGTCGGCGCGCAGAGCCGGCGGGGGATCGAGTGCTGCGCTGCGGGTGACCGCAAGGAGCGCGTAGCGCTCCTGCGAGCGCTCACCCTTGCGCCGGGCGAGCTCGGCGCGCGTCAGCCAGACGCGCACGGCTTGCTCGCGCGTGCCGAGCGGATTGGTGCCGATGGCACTCAGCTGATGCTGCGCTCCGGCCAGATAGTCGAGACGCAGTTCGGCCATGGCCGCCAGCCAGTGGGCCAGCTCGTTCTTCTCTGGATCGTTGCCGGCCGCCACGCGTTCGCAAAAGACCTTGGCCGCGGCGCGCAGCTGGCCTCCCAGCCCGAGGGTCTCGAGCAAGCGGCACCACTCCTCCAGCTCGTCGCGCAGCGCGAGGCTCGGCAGGTCCTCGGGCAGGAGTGCATCCGCTGCGTTGCGCTCGAGCTCGAGGATCAGCGCGCGCGCGGCCGTGTCACGCCCCAGGGCCACCAGCGCGGAGGCCGTGCGCGCGAGCACCGCCATCGGCCGCGCGAGCTCGGGCAGCGCCAGCGCCACCAGGCCGAGGTCGGCCGCCTCGCGCTCGGCGCCGCCGCGCAGCAGCAGATCCTGCAATCCGGCCACGGCCTCGCTGGTCGTGCCCGGCGCCAGGCTGGCGACGAAGGCGCGGCGCGCTGCCCCCAGATGGTCGGCCGCTTCGTGCACCCACTCACTTGCCCGCCGGCGATCGTCCGCGCGCGAGAAGAGCTCCAGCAGCTCCTCCAGGGTCACCGTGCTGGTGTGCTCGTCGGCGGCGAAGACGGCCGCGCGCTGGGCCAGGGTCGTGGCCTGGCTCGCGAGCGAGGGCAAGAGTGTGCTCTGCGCCAGCCGCTCGAGCGCGGCCAGGGGCAGATCGGCCAGGGCCACGCGCGCGCGCCCGATCTGGCTCTGGCCGCGGGCGGGATCGAGGGCGGCGAGATGCTCCGCGTATTCGAGCGCCAGGCCGGGCTCGTCGAGCTGCAGGCACAGTTCGCAGGCGCGCGCCAGCGTGTCGCTGCTGGCTCCCCATTCGTCCAGGCGGGCCCGGCAGTCCGCCAGGGCGAGCTCGAACAGGCCCTCGTCCTCGTACACCGCCGAGCGCACGTCCCGCAGCTCGGCGCGCAGCTCGGCCTGCTCGGGAGCCTGGGCCAGCCGCAGGGCCTCGTCCAGCTCGCGCAGCGCGCTGGCGCGCTCCTCCGGCTCCTCCTTCGCCAGCGCCTTGCCCTCGAGCTTGGACTCGAGCCGCGCGCGGGCCGAGGCCAGGAGCTGCGCGGGCGAGAGCTCGTCTCCACGGACCGTGATCCACAGGACCCCGGCCAGGGACAGGACGGCCAGGGGTGGGAGGCACCAGCGCAGTTTCATCGGGTCGGATTGCTAACCAGCGGCACGCTCGCCGCGCCCTTGCTCGCCGTGCCCGGGGGGCACACCCGAGATGGGGAACGAGAGGAGAGCGTACCGGCGCATCTTGTTGAAGAGGGTCGTGCGGTTGATGCCGAGGGCCCGGGCGGTGGCCGAGCGGTTGCCGCCGTGCTGCTCGAGGGCGCGCAGGATCAGCCAGCGTTCCGGGCCTTCCAGGGCGCGCTTGAGTTCGGGCGGCGGGCCGGCTTGCCAACCCTCGAAGGTCGCCAGGGTTCCGGCCGCGGGCGAACGTCGGTCCGCGGGCCACAGGTCGCGGGCTTCGAGCAGGACCCCTTGGGCCACGAGCACCGCGCGTTCGAGGGCGTTCTCCAGCTCGCGCACGTTGCCGGGCCAGGAGTGGCTGCACAGGCTGTGGAGCGCGGCCGGCGTCAGGCCCTGTACGTCGCGTCCGTGCAGGCGCGCGAAGCGCGCGCAGAAGCGGCGCGCGAGCAGCGGGATGTCGGCCACGCGCTCGCGCAGGGGCGGCACCTCGATGGCCACCACGTGGATGCGATAGAAGAGGTCGGCGCGAAAGCGCCCGGCAGCCACCTCGGCTTCGAGATCCACGTTGGTGGCGGCAATCACGCGCGCGCCGACCGTGCGCGTCCGGGTATCACCCACGCGCTCGTAGCGCCCTTCCTCGAGCACGCGCAGGAACTTGAGCTGCAGCTCGCTCGAGGCGCTGCCGATCTCGTCCAGGAGGATCGTGCCCTGCGCGGCCTGCTCGAACTTGCCCACGCGATCGCGCACCGCGCCCGTGAAGGCCCCGCGCACGTGCCCGAAGAGCTCGCTCTCGAGCAGGGCCGAGGGCAGGGCTCCGCAGTTCACTTCCACGAACGGCCCCCCGGCGCGGGTGCTGCGCGCGTGCACGGCATGCGCGAGCTGCGTCTTGCCCGTGCCGCTCTCGCCCGAGAAGAGCAGCGTTGCGCGCGAGTCCGCCACCGTCGTGAGCGTCGCGAAGATGCGCCGCATGCGCGGGTCGGCCGAGAGCAGCGGGCCGAAGTCGCCGTGCGCGTCGAGCTCCTGCTTGAGGCGCGAGTTCTCGAGCTTGAGCGTGTGGCTCTGCAGCGCGCGCCGCACGCTGCGCAACACCTCCTGCTCGGACACCGGCCGGGCCAGGGTGTCGAAGATGCTCCCGCGCAGGGCCGCATGCGTCTCGCCCAGGCCGGCGAAGTCGTCGAAGACGATCACCGGCGGGGCCGAATCGAGGCCGCGCACCTCGGCCAGCACGGCCTCGGCCGCCAGGTGGATCTCGCCCAGGAGCACCTCGCACCCGCCCGCGCGGATCGCGGCCAGGGCGACGCCCGGCTCGGCCGTCTGCGCCACGGCGAAGCCCTGCGCCTCCAGGGCCGTCGCCAGGGAGTGCAGGGAAGCCGAGGGCCGATCGAGCAGCAGGATCCGGGGCCGGTCCATGGGTGTTCGGTTTTTTCGACACCCGGGTGCCGCGCGCTGGAGACGCTTACGGGCTCGAAAGCCCAGAGGCTGAGCAAGAATCCCCCGGCATGCCGAGAGCCGGCCGGATGCGTCGTGGCAAGGCGCGGCGACGACGCGTATTGACGGAGGAATACCTTGACGGAGGAATACTCGGAGGAGCCGCAACGCCGCCACGGCGCATCCGGATGGCTCGCAGGCGCCGGGGGATTTTTGCTCAGCCTCTCAGGCGAACGGATCTTCGGGCTTGCCCGGGCGGACGGTGACGAGCTCCGCGGTCCGGGCGGCGAAGTGCAGCGCGCAGCGCACGCGACCGGGTTCGCTGCTCACGAGCTCGATCCGCCCCCCGATCTGGCCCAGGAGCTCTGCCCCCTGGCGCGCAGCAGCCAGGCCCTCCGCCAGCGCGGGTTCGACGTGCTCGGCCGTTCCCGTGAGGAGCCCGGGAAGTCCCTTCTCGGGCAGCAGGGCGCGCGGGAACTCGAGCTGGAGCTCCGCCGCTTCCCCGTTTCCAGCGAGCGTGGCGCGCACCAGGCCGTCGTCCCCGGCACACACGCGTGCGAGCTCGATCAGTCCCTGCAGTCCGGCGCGCAAGACCTCGCCCTCGAACGGCACGCGGCAGCCCCGGCCGTTGGAGAAGTGATAGCGCGCTTGGCCTTCGCCCCGCAGCGCGGCTCCGGCCAGCAGTTCCTCGAGCAGGTCGCCGAGGTCGACGTCTCCGTCGAGCGCGGGTGGTCCGGCCCGCGGGGCGCGACGCGCGCGCTCGCTGCGCCCGGGTGCGACCCTGGCTGCCTTGCCCGCGGGCAGGAGTGCTCGCAGCCGCCCGAGGTCCGGCGGCCAGGCCAGCCACTCGCTGCGCTCCAGGGCGAGCAGCGTGCGCGCACGCGGATCCTGTTCGTTCTCGCCGACCACCACCAGGTGCCAGAGCGCATGGCGCTCCAGAAAGCGGCGCACGAAGCCGATGTCCTCGCCTGGCACGCGCCCCGCGTCCAGGATGAGCAGGCCTTCCGGTGAACGTTGCGTGAGCAGCTCCTCGAGATCCACGAGCCCGATGTCCGCCAGCGGCTCGCCGTGTCGCTCGCCTGCAGGGTCGAGGGCCGAGAGGGTCGCGAGCACCGCGCCCGCCTCGCGCGCGCGCGCGCCCGTGCCAACCAGCAGCAAGGGCTTCAGGTTGCGTCTGTCCTGCTCGCGCTCGCCCATGGTGCACGAGCATCGTAGCTCGGCCCGGCGGATCGACCAAGGCACGCGCAGGGGCCCAGTTTCGCGCGGCCTGCCTCCCGTGGGTCACAATCCGGGGTCGCGCGAGCTAGGGTAGTCGCGCGCGTGTCCATACCTGTCGCGATCTCCATCGTCGTTCCCGTCTACAACGAGGAGGACAGCCTGGTGGTCCTGTACCAGGAGATCGCGCTGGCCCTGGCCGAGATGGGTGACGAGGGCCGGCGCGCGGAGATCATCTTCATCGACGATCGCTCGACCGACCGCAGCCTGGAGCGGCTGCTCGAGTTGCACGCGCGCGACCCGCGCGTGTGCGTGGTCCGTTTTCGGCGCAACTACGGCCAGACGGCCGCCCTGGCGGCGGGCTTCGACGTGGCCAAGGGGCGTGTGATCGTGACCCTCGACGCCGACCTGCAGAACGATCCGGCCGACATCCCGGCTCTGGTGCGCGAGCTGGAGCGCGGCTACGACATCGTGGCCGGCTGGCGCAAGAAACGCCTCGACGGCTTCATCTTGCGACGCTTGCCCTCGCTGCTCGCCAACCGCTTGATCGCCCTGGTGACGGGTGTCCCGATCCACGACACCGGCTGCACGCTCAAGGCCTTCCGGCGCGAGCTGGTGAAGAGCATGGCGATCTACGCCGACCAGCATCGCTTCCTGCCCGTGCTGTCGGCCGGCAGCGGCGCGCGCATCAGCGAGCTGGTGGTGAACCACCGGCCGCGGCGCTTCGGGCACAGCAAGTACGGCCTCGGGCGTGCGGCGCGCGTGGTGCTCGACCTGACGGCGATCAAGTTCGTGGCGCAGTTCTCCCAGCGGCCGATCCAGTACTTCGGCACGCTCGCGCTGCTGGCCCTGGTGGCGGGCTTCCTGTTCGCCGTGGTCGCGCTGCTGTCGCTGGATTTCGTCGGCGATACGCAGGTCCAGGGCAATCTGCTGAGCTTCGGCGACTGGGAGATGGCCGTGGTCACCATCCTGTGCCTGGTGTTCAGCGCCGTCGTGTACTTCGCGCTGCTCGGCCTGCTGGGCGAGCTGGCGGTCAAGGCCAGCGGCATGCACCGCCGTAGCACGCTGGACCGCATCCTCAACGAGCTGCACTGAAGCCGCACGGAATCCGTCCCGCACCGATGTCCACGCTTCGCGAAGACCTGTCCCCGCAAGACGTCCTGCCGGCCCCCGTCGTGGCCGAGCCGGCCCTGGAGGACACGGGCGTCTGGCCGGAGCTGGAGCTGAACGTGACCGTGGTCGTGCCGGTCACCAGTCCCGCGGCCGAGGTGCGCGACGTGGTCGAGGCGCTGGGGGCCGAGCTGCGCCGCGAGAATCGCTCGTGGGAAGTGATCTTCGTCTTCGACGGCGTGACCGGGCGCGCCTGGGAGGAAGTCCAGAAGCTGCGCCGCGACTATCCGAACAAGGTGCGCTCGATCAGCTTCAAGAACCCCTTCGGCGAGTCGGTGTGTCTCTCGGCCGCGGTCGAGCGCGCGCGCGGGCGCTACCTCGTGACCTCGCCGCAGTACGTGCAGGTCGATCCGGTCGAGCTGCGCGCGATGCTCGGCGCGCTGGACGAAGGCGCGGACTTCGTCACGCCCTGGCGTAGCCCGCGCGTCGATCCGTGGCTGAATCGCCTGCAGTCGACGGCCTTCAACCTGGTGATCCGCCAGATCATCCGCATGGAGTTCCACGACCTCAACTGCTACTTCCGCGCCATACGGCGCGAGGTGCTGGAGGACGTGGCCGTGTACGGCGACATGTACCGCTACCTGCCGGTGATCGCCTACCGCCAGGGCTACCGCGTCGTCGAAGTGAAGGTGCGCCACCTGAAGGAGTGGGGCGGCACCGGCATCTTCGGCCTGGGCATCTACACGCGGCGCTTCCTGGACATCCTGGCGGTGATGTTCCTGACGAAGTTCACGCTCAAGCCGCTGCGCTTCTTCGGCACGATCGGGGGGCTGTTCGGCTTCATCGGGAGCGCCATCTGCGCCCACATGACGATCCAGAAGTTCTGGTTCGATCAGGCCATCTCGGGCCGGCCGCTCTTGCTCCTGGGCGTGCTCCTGATCGTCCTCGGCGTGCAGGTGCTGGGTTTCGGCCTGGTGGGCGAGATCATCATCTTCAGCCAGGCGCGGAACCTGAAGGAGTACCGCATCGATCGCATCTACGAGTCCGAGGGGCCGGCCGAGGACTCCGGACAACCGTGAGCGGCACCGGCGTGGGTGGCATCGGCGTGGAGGGCATCGGAATGCAGCCGGCGCCCGAGCTCGTCCTGCGTGCCGGTCTGTCCAGCGAGGACGCGCGCCGCGACGTCTACGTGCGCGCGCACCCGCGCGGCACCTTCTTCCATCTTTCCGGCTGGCGGCGCGTGATCGAGCGCGTCCACGGACACGACCCGCTCGACCTGTGCGCCTGGCGCGGGGAGCGCATGGTGGGCGTCTTGCCGCTGATGCTGTGCCGCGGCCTCCTCGGCGGACGGCAGCTCATCTCGATGCCCTACGCGACCTATGGCGGGCCGCTGGGGGACGAGCCCGCGATCGAGCGCGCGCTGGTCGAGCGCGCCCGGCACATGGCCGAGGAACTGGCGGCCGGCTACCTCGAGCTGCGCTGCCTGGAGGACCCCGGGCTCGCACTCGTGCCCAACACGCTGTACTGCACCTTCCTGCGCGAGCTGCCGGCGGACCCGGCCCAGGTGCTCGCGCGCATGCCGAAGAAAGCCCGCGCCGAAGCCCGCAAGGCGCGCGAGAAGCATCAGCTGGAGCTGTCCGCCGGGCACTGGTACCTGGACGACCTGCAGCGCATGTTCCTCTTGAACAAGCATGCGCTCGGCTCGCCGGCGCTGCCGGCCGCGCACTTCCGGGGCATCCTCGAGCAGTTCGAGCGCGGGGTCTTCGTACACCTCGTGCGCCAGGGCGGTACGCCGCTCGCCGCGGTCATGTCCTTCGCCTACAACGACACGCTCATCGCCTACTACGCCGGCGCCCAGCCGGGCGCCGATCGCGCCGTGAATGCCAGCAACTTCATGTACCTGGCCTTGCAGGAATGGGCCGTCGAGCGCGGCTTCCGGCGCTTCGACTTCTGCCGCAGCCGGGTCGGTTCGGGGGCCTTCGAGTTCAAGCGCCACCAGGGCTTCGAGCCGACGCCCCTGCACTACGGCTACCATCTCGTGCGCCGTACGCGCCCGCCCAGCTTCACGCCCTCGAATCCGCGCACGGCCGTCCTGCGCGCGACCTGGTCGCGCTTGCCGCTGTGGCTGGCGGACCTGCTCTCCGCGCACCTGGCGCGCTATCTGCCCTGAGGCAGCCGCTGAGCGGAGAGGATGAAGCTCGCGGCGGCGGGCAGGTCCGCTGCCGTCCGCACCGCCTCCACGCCGCGCGCGAGCTCGAGCTCGGTTTGGCCCTTGCCCGTCAGCACGAGTACTCCGCCGGCCAGGCCCGCGCGCCGGCCGGCCTCGAGGTCGCGCAGGCTGTCGCCCACGATCCAGCTCGCGCCGAGCTCCAGCGCGAAGCGCTGGGCGGCCTCGAGCAGCAGCCCCGGCGCGGGCTTGCGGCAGGCGCAGATGCAGCGCAGCGGCGGCGCGCCCTCGGCGGGGTGATGGGGACAGTGCAGGATGGCGTCGAGCTGGGCGCCCTCGCGCGCGAGCAGCGCTTGCATGCGCGCATGCACCTCGGCGAGCACGCGCTCGTCGAGCAGCCCGCGCGCGATGCCGCTCTGGTTGGTGACGACCACCGCGCGCCAGCCCGCCTGGTTGAAGAGCCGCACGCCTTCGGCGGCACCCGGCACCAGGCGCACGTCGCTGGCGCGGCACAGGAAGCCGAGCTCGTCGACCAGGGTGCCGTCGCGATCGAGGAAGACGGCGCGCGCCCCGCTGGACGGCATCAGGGTGCGTCGGCGGGCCGCAAGCGCACGAACACGCGGCTCGGGGCCGGGGCTTGGCTCGCGCGGAACGGGAACAGGAGATCCTGCGTCGGCAACAGGACCGGGAAGCGGATCGTGCTCTTCACGCCGTTGACCCCCTGGCGCCAGGCGATGATCCCGTTGCGCTCGAGGGGCTCGAGCCGGACCTCGCGCGGCGCGTAGCCCTCGAGCTCGAGCGTGACCACGTGGGTTTGCTCCGCGTCCAGGGCGATCTGGCAGGGCGTGACCCAGCCGGAATCGCGGCCATCGACGCGCACGCGCGCGCCCGGCGGTTCGCTCGCGAAGCTCGCGCCGGGCGGCGAGACGGAGACGCAGCCCGCCTGGAAGAGCAGCGCGAAACACACAGCGAAACACAGCGACGGCGCGCGGAGCAGGTGCATGGGGGGAGCCGCGTGGGCAGGGAAGAGTTTACAACCTCGCGGGGCTATGGAAGTCTCGGGCGCGGTGAGCGTCGCCCTTGATCCTTCCGTGGCGAAAGCCCCGCGCCCGCTGGCCGGGGCGCGCGATCCGCTCGTGCGCGGCTTCGTGCTGTTCGCCCTGGCCCTGGCCGCGCTGCGTTTTTTCGCGCTCTCGAGCTGGAGCCTGTGGCTCGACGAGGCCCTGACCCTGGCCGATTCGCGCGGCTCGGGAATCGAGGCCAACCCGCTCGGCTACGGCCTCTTCGACTGGTTCTACGCCTTCGCGCCGGGCCGGCCGGACGAGTTCTGGCTGCGCCTGCCAGCCGCCGTCTTCGGGCTGTCCTCGATCCTGGCCACGCTGTGGGCCTTCGGTCCGTTCCTCGGTCCGCGTGCAGCCGCGCTGGCAGCCTTCTTCCTCTCGGCCTCGGTCTGGCAGCTCTACTGGTCGCAGAACGCGCGCTTCTACACCCTGGCCCAGACGCTCTCGGTGCTGGGCGGCGGAGTGCTCCTGCGCGGGCTGTATGGCGGATCCTCCGCGCGCACGGCCCTCGGACTCCTCGTCCTCGCCCTGTCGGCGCTCACGCACCCGAGCGCGGCTTTCCTGATCGTGCCGCTCCTGTTCGTGCCCTGGGTCGCGCGCTGGTTCGAGTGGGTGCCGGAGAGAGCGGCGCACTCGCGGGCCTGGAGCCTGTTCGCCCTGGCCGGGCTGGTGGGCCTCGGGATCGGCTCGGGCTGGGCGTTCCGCGCCTGGCTGAAGTGGGAGGCGCGCCAGGGCTCGGGCGATCCCGTGCACCTCTTCCTGACCGCCGGGTATCTGCTCTCGCCGACCCTGGGGCTCGCCTTTTGCGTCGGCGCGCTGCGCGGGCTGCGCGCACGGGAGAGCTTCGTGCCCGTCGCGGCGACCGTGCTCGGCCTGGCCTGCGCCGGGCTGGCTTCGTTCTTCGTGCGCGTCAGCGCCCAGTACGTGTTCGTCCTGCAACCCTGGCTCATGGCCGGCGCCGCCTTGGCCTTCGTGCCGCGCAGTGGGACCCAGGAGACTCCGGCCGTACGCCGGCGCCTTGCGCTCCTCGCGCTGCTGGTCGCCCTGCCGGGGCTGGTGGAATCTGGGCTGTATTTCACGCTCCGCCACGGCGATCGCCCGCGCTGGCGCGAGGCCTACGCCTACGTGTTCGAGCATCGCGGGCCGAACGACCTCGTGCTCGGCATGGATGCACCCGTGGCCGAGTACTACCTGAACCCCGCTAGCTACGCGCTGCGCCGCTGGACGGAGGTCACCTGGCTCGACGATTTTCGCTCGGGCCTGCCCCTGGAGTGGGCGCGCTACGGGCGCCGGATCTGGTTCGTGGTGAACCAGACCCAGCTCGACGACTGGACGCGCCAGCCCACTTCGCGCGCCAACCGCGCCGAGTTCGAGCGCATCTTGCGCGAGGAGTGCCAGGCCGTTGCCCGTTTCGAGGTCCCGCTGACGCCACGCGATCTCGACGTGCAGGTGTACGTGACGCGCTCCCCGTGAGCGCAGGGGACGATTACGCCGGGGACGGGCGCGGTGGCATTCCCGCCCGCCGCCCTCTACCCTCGTGTTCCGTGCGGCCGCCGTGCCGTGGCCGCATGCCCATGGCCAAGCAGGACATCCGCGACCGCTCCGACCCGGAGAGCATGCGCGCCTTCATGCGCGCGCTATTGGAGGACGTGCGCGCCCTCGAGCGCATGCTCGCGGGCGAGTGGCTGGAGACCGGCGTGCGCCGTATCGGCGCGGAGCAGGAGATGTTCCTGGTGGATCGCGGTCTGCGGCCCGCCAACCGGGCGCTGACGCTGCTCGAAGAGCTGCCGCGCAACTTCTTCACCACCGAGCTCGGTCAGTTCAACCTGGAGCTGAACTTGACGCCGCTCGTTTTTCAGGGCGACTGCCTGTCACGGCTCGAGCAGGAGCTCGACGTGCGCATGGCGGAGGTGCGCGCGGTGGCCGCCAAGCACGGCGTCAGGGTGCTCCTGACGGGCATCCTGCCCACCTTGGAGAAGCGCCACCTCGGGCTCGACTCGATGACGCCGATCCCGCGCTACTACCAGCTCAACCAGATCATGCGCGGGCTGCGCGGCGGGGAGTTCCGCACCTACATCAAGGGCCTGGACGAGTTCCAGACCAAGCACGACAACGTGATGCTGGAAGCCTGCAACACGAGCTTCCAGCTGCACTTCCAGGTCGGGCCAGGGGAGTTCGCGTTGCTCTACAACGTGGCCCAGCTGGCCACCGCGCCGGTCCTGGCCGCGGCCGTGAACTCGCCCGTGTTGCTGCGGCACAGGCTGTGGCACGAGACGCGCGTGGCCCTGTTCCAGCAGTCGGTCGACACGCGCTCGGAGACCCACACGCAGCGCGGCGGGCGCGTGCGCGTCAACTTCGGCGACCACTGGATCGAAGAATCGATCCTGGAGATCTTCCGCGAGGACGTGGCGCGCTACCGCGTGCTGATCGCGACCGAGCTGGAGGAATCACCGCTGGCGAAGCTGGACCGCGGCGAGGTGCCCGAGCTCAAGGCCCTGCGCCTGCACAACGGCACGATTTACCGCTGGAACCGGCCCTGCTATGGCGTGGCGGGGGGGCGGGCGCACCTGCGCATCGAGGCGCGCGCCCTCCCGGCCGGACCCAGCGTGCTGGACGAGGTCGCCAATGCGGCCTTTTTCTTCGGCCTGATGTGCGGCCTGTCCGACGAGTACGGGGATCCCAAGGACAAGATGCCCTTCGACGACGCCAAGGCCAACTTCATGGCCGCTGCACGCTACGGCCTGCACGCGCGCCTGCACTGGTTCGGCGGCCGGACGGTGGGCGCGGAGGAGCTGATCGAGAAAGAACTGCTGCCGCTGGCGCGGCGCGGTCTCGCCTCGCGCGGCATCGCCGCGGACGACGTCGAACGCTATCTCGCCGTGATCGAGCAGCGCGTGAAGAGCGGGCGCACGGGGGCCCAGTGGATGCTCGATTCCCTGGAGAACATCTCCGACCGGGTGCGGCCGGACGAACGCTACAGCGCGCTCACCTCGGCGATGCTCGCACACCAGTGGAACGGCAAGCCCGTGCACGAGTGGCCCCTGGCCGAGGTCGAGAGCTCGGCCGACGCGCGTGACAGCTACCGCACGGTGGGCCAGTTCATGTCCACCGACCTGTTCACGGTGCATCCCGAGGACCTGATCGATCTGGCCGCCAGCGTGATGGACTGGGAGCACCTGCGACACGTGCCGGTCGAAGACCACGAAGGGCACCTGGTCGGGCTGGTGAGCCATCGCCAGCTGCTGCGGCAGGTGAGCCAGGGCCAGACCAACCGCCCGGTGGCCGTGCGCGAGATCATGATCCCGGCGCCGGTCACGGTGACGCCCGAGACCACCACCCTGGAAGCGCTCGGGCTGATGCGCACCAACAAGGTCGGCTGCCTGCCGGTCGTGCACGATGCGAAGCTGGTGGGGCTGGTCACCGAGTCGGACTTCATCGACGTCTCTGCACGCCTGCTGGACGAATGGCTGCGACAGTCTTGAGCTCCAGGGCGCTCGACGATCTGCAGGGCCTGCCACGCGTGCTGGGTGTCTTTCCCGCACGCGCGGCGGCGCGCGGAACGCTCTTGCTCGTGGTGGGCGGGATCCACGGCAACGAGCCGGCCGGCGTGCGCGCCATCCGCACGGTGCTGGCCGCGCTCGAGCGCCGTGGCCTCACCGTGCACGGACGGGTGGTCGGGCTGGTGGGCAACGCGCGTGCGCTGGCGCAGGGCAAGCGCTTCCTGAGCACGGATCTCAACCGGCTCTGGACCGAGGAACGCCTGCAAGTCTTGCGCGCCTCCAGCGAGCCGGTGCGCGACCCCGAGACACTGGAGCAGTGCGCCCTGCTCGAGGCCTTCGATGAGCACATGGCGGGCGACTGGGAGCGCGTGATCCTGCTCGACCTGCACTCGACCTCGGCCGGGGGCGCGCCCTTCACGATCATCTCCGACACGCTGCAGAACCGTCCGCTGGCCTTTGCCCTGCCCGTGCCCGTGCTGCTCGGTCTGGAGGAGCGCATCCAGGGCACCCTGCTTTCTTGGTTCGCCGATCGCGGACACGTGGCCCTGTGCCTGGAGGGCGGCCAGAACGACCTGCCTTCCACCGTCGACCACCACGTGGCCGCCCTGTGGCTGACCCTGGTCGGAACGGGGCTCCTGCGGGCCGCGGACGTGGGCGAGCTCGAGGAGCAGCGCGCGCGCCTGCGCAACAGCGCCAGCAACTTGCCCCCGGTGGTCGAGCTGCGCTATCGCTACGGCATCCCCGATGGCGCGCAGTTCGAGATGCGGCCGGGCTTCGAGAACTTCCAGCCGGTACGACGGGGCGAGGTCCTGGCGCGCATCGACGCGGGCTCCGGCGAGCGCGAGGTGCAGAGTCCGCTCTCCGGGCGCGTCCTCATGCCCCGCTACCAGACGCAGGGGGACGACGGGTTCTTCCTCGGGCGCGAGGTGCGGCCCTTCTGGCTGCAGCTCTCGGGCTGGCTGCGGCGCGCGCATCTCGCCTGGACCTTGTGCCTCCTGCCCGGCGTCCGTCGCGACCGCGCGCGGCTTGGCGAGCTGGTGGTGAACCGCAGCATCGCGCGCTGGTTCACGGTCGAGATCCTGCACCTCTTCGGCTACCGCTGGCGCTCGCGCGAAGGACGCCTGGTGCGCTTCGTGCGCCGGCGAGATGCGGTTTGAGAAGGGGTTCGAGAGGGGAAGAGGCCTGCGCTCCGCGCGTCCAGGTTGCATGAAGATCTTGGTGACCGGCGGCGCTGGCTTCATCGGTTCGCACCTGTGCGAGCAGCTGCTCGCGCGTGGCGACGAGGTTCTGTGCCTGGACGACCTGTCGACCGGGCTGGAGCAGAATCTGGGCGCCTGCCGGGGCCAGTCCGGCTTCGAGTTCGTGCGCGGCTCGGTGCTCGATGAAAGCCTGGTCGCGCAGCTGGTCGGAGCCGTGCACGGGGTCTTCCACCTGGCGGCCCGGGTGGGCGTGCGTCTGGTGCTCGAGCAGCCGAGTCGCACGCTCGAGACCAACGTGGTCGGGACGCGGCACATCGTGGCGGCGGCGGCGCGCCGCGGGGCCCGGGTGCTGCTCTGCTCCAGCTCCGAGGTCTACGGCCGGAACGAGCATCCGCCCTTTGCCGAAGACGCGCCGCTCCTGTCGGGCGCGACGCGCGAGCCGCGCTGGAGTTACGCCTGCTCGAAGGCCATGGCGGAGGCCCTGGCCTTCGCCCAGGTGCGCGAGCAGCGCCTGCCGCTGGTGGTCGTGCGCTTCTTCAACGTGGTCGGACCGCGCCAGCAGGGGAGTCATGGCATGGTGCTGCCGCGCTTCGTGGCCTCGGCCCTGGCGGGAGAACCGCTGGAGGTCTACGGCGACGGCACGCAGACGCGCTGTTTCCTGCACGTGCTCGATGCGCTGCAGGCCGTGCTGGCGCTGTGGGCCGAGCCGCGCGCCCTGGGGCAGGTCGTCAATGTCGGCAGCCGCCGCGAGGTGTCCATCGGGGAGCTGGCCGAACTCGTGCGGCGCTCGGCGAGCAGCGCTTCCAGGATCGTCCACATGCCCTATCGCGAGGCCTACGGCACCGAGATGACCGACTTCGTGCGGCGCGTTCCCGCTCTCGAGCGCCTGGAGTCCCTGGTCGCTGCGCGCGCAGCGCGTGGCCTGGAAGCGATCGTCGAGGAACTGGTGGCTCTCGGTCGCGTGCAGGCCGGCGTGGTGGCCGGACTTCCTTGAGCGCCTGATGCTGCGCAGGCTGTTCCGCATCGCGGCGCTGCTCGGGCTCTGCGCGCTGTTCCTGCCGCTCGCACTGGGCACGCGCATCCTGGCGCGGTGTGGGGCCGAGCGCGCCGCTCTGCGCCTGGCGGCTGCCGCTCAGCGCGCCTGGGGCCGCGCCATCCTGTTCGTGCTCGGGGTCGAGCTCGACCTCGCGGGCCGCCCACCGGCGGGCGCGTGCGTGATCGTCGCCAATCACCTCTCCTATCTCGACATCCCGGTGCTGGCTGCGCACTTTCCGGGGCGCTTCGTGGCCAAGAGCGAGATCGCTGGCTGGCCTGTGCTCGGGCGGCTGGCGGCGACGGTGGGCACCATTTTCGTGGTCCAGAAGCACCGGCGCGACGTGTTGCGCGTCGAGCGCGAGATGGCCCGCACGCTGGCGGCGGGGGTCGCGGTGGTGCTCTTTCCCGAGGGCCACTCGACGCGCGGCCTGGGGGTCGACCGCCTGCACAGCTCGCTCCTCGAGTGCACCGTGCGCGGGCGTATCCCCTGCCTGGCGGTGACGCTGGGCTACGAGACCCCTGCCGATCCCTGGGCGCCAGCGGCGACGGTCTGCTGGTGGGGGGGCATGGGCTTCGGGCGGCACGCCTGGGGCCTGGTGGGCCTGCGGCGCGTGCGCGCCCGCCTGCACATCGCGTCCGTGCCGCGCCAGGGGACCGACCGCAAGGCGCTGGCGCAGGCGCTGCGAAGCGACATCCTCGAGCACTTCGTGCCCGTGCGCCAGGCGCCGATCTCCCCCGACTACCCGTGGCCGGACCTGTTCCGCGAGGCGCAGGTGCGGTCGAGCGGCGCCGGCCCCGACATTCCCGTGCGCCGGATTCCGAGCTGACCTCTGTTCAGGGAATGGCGCGTGCCTTGGAATGGCGTCGGCCTCCCTGGACCCCTCGCGGCGACCATCCCCAGATCCATGCGCTGGACTCCTGTTCTCGTCTGCTCTTTTCTGGCCTTCGGTCCTGCGCTGCGCGGCGCGCAAAGCGAGCCGCCCGTGATCACCGTGGGCGGGCAGTCCTTCGCGACCTGGCAGGACTACGTGAACTCGGACCTCTTTCGCTCGCAGGGGCTGCGCTGTGGCAGCCGAACCCTCGGCACGGGGACCGAAGTGCTGCCGGGCTCGGATTGCGCGCTGGACTCGAGCTCGATCCGCGGCCGCTACGCGCCGGAGGGGCACGCGCGTTTCCGTATACCCGTCGTCGTGCACGTCCTGCAGTCGACCGGGGGCGAGGGGCAGATCTCGGATGCACAGGTGCAGAGCCAGATCGACGTGCTCAACGAGGACCTGGGTGCGATCCAGGGCACGCCGGGTGAGAACGGCACCGACGCGCGCATCGAGTTCTTCCTGGCGACGGTCGATCCATTCGGGAATCCCACGAGCGGTATCACGCGCTCGATCGACGACGTCTGGTTTGACGACGTCTGGTTCGACGACGGTGGCGACTACTTCGATGTCTTGGCCTGGGACACCGGTCGCTACCTGAACATCTACACGAATCGGGCCTCGGGGACGCTGGGCTACGTTCCGGATCTGCCGCAAGGCGGGATCGTGGGCACACCTGCCGATCGCGTGGTGATCCTGTGGGCGGCTTTCGGCCGCAATGCTCCGATCGGGCCGCCCTTCGATCTGGGCCGCACGGCCACGCACGAGGTCGGGCACTACCTCGGGCTCTACCACACCTTCGATTTCGGCTGCGGCACGCCGGCCGAGTGCTACACGAGCGGGGATCGGATCTGCGATACCGAGCCCGAGGCCGTGGCCGTGCATGGTTGCCCCTCGTCGAGCTCCTCGTGCGACACGCCCGATCCCTTCCACAACTACATGGACTACTCGGATGACGCCTGCTACCAGGAGTTCACGCCCGAGCAAGTCAACCGCATGCGCTGCACGCTCGAGGGCTGGCGCCCCATGCTCCCCGACTGCACCGTGCTCGCTGCGGTCAACGTGCGCAACGCGGGCGCGAACCTGGATACATACTCGGCCACCTCGCCGGTCCTGGGGGGGAGCAGCGTCGTCAACGTCGTCGCCCCGGCCTTCACCTCAGCCGTCTTGCTGGGGTATGGCGCACCCGCCAATGTGCCTCTGCCCAGGGGCAACGTGCTGCTGATCGACAGCACCTCCGCGTTCTTCTTCCGGAAGGTCGTGGCGCTGCCCACCAGCGGGGTGAGCCTGCCCATCCCCAACCTGGCTGCCTTGTGCGGCCAGACATTGTTCACGCAGGCCATCCTGATCGGGGGAGCACCTTTCGCGCTGACCAATGCGGTCGACATGACCATCGGGGAATAGCTCCGCCCCTGCGCGCGGCTCCGTTCCAGTTCACGAGCGCGTGAACACGTGGACGTAGACGGAACGACCGAAGGCGATCTTCTCCTCGTGCGCGAAGCTCTGGCGCAGGGTCTGCAGGATCCCGCACTGGTTCTTCAGGTTGCGCAGGCAACAGAAGACGCGCTCGTGTCCCTCGATCTCGGCCGGATCGGTGAGCCAGAGCTCGTTCGTGTACTCGAGCCGGCGCGCCAGCGGCCGGCCATGAGCGAGGCGCGGAGCGTAGTAATCCCAGGCCAGCGCGTGCGGGAAGATCACCGGCTGCCAGTCCGCCGCCACGACGGCGTCCGCGCTCGAGGCCTGCTCCAGGATCCACGTGATCGCGCCGCGGTAGTCCTCTCGGCCCGGGTCACGGGCGTTGGGCAGCGCCACGGCGAGGGCGGACAAGCCGGTGGCCAGCACGGCCGCGCGGCGCCAGCGCGACAGGCGTCCCGAGGCACAGGCCTCCGTGCCGACGACCAGGCAGAAGGCGGGAATGGCTCCGGCGAGGTAGCGCCAGTCGAAACCGGCGCGGGCCGTGACATGCGCCGCCCCCCAGGAGAGCAAGGGAACCATGAGGGCCGAGGCGATGCAGAGCCACGCCAGCGCGGGCCGGCTCTCCGCGCGAGCGCGCCGCAGGAGCTGAGTGGCCCCGAGTAGCGCGAGCAAGAGGAGCAGCGCGCTCGCCCCCAGCCCGAGCCAGCGCAGCGCCGCGCCGGCCACCGAGACGTTCAGGAAGACGAGGTTCTTGTAGCCCTCGAACAGGCGCATCAGGCTCGCGTCCGAGCCGCCCGGAGCGAGACCGTGCACGAGCTGGCCCGGGAAGCCGACGAGGTACCAGGGCGCGGACAGCAGGCCGGCCACGACGAAAGCAAGGAGGCACGGACGCAGCGCGCTCCGATAGCGCGGCTGGGTGAGCGCGAGCGCGAGGCTCGTCGCGCCGAGCGCCGCCAGCGTGTAGAGGAAGTGGTAGTGCGTATGCAGGCCGACGGCGGTCCACAGCGCGATGCGCCAGCGGCCGCGACCCTCCTCGAAACACGCCAGCAGTCCCTCCAGCAGGCCCGCATTCGCCAGGGCCAGGAGCGCGTACATGCGCACGTCGCTCGAGACCTCGATGTGCAGCGTGGAGACCGCGAGGAACAAACCGGCCGCGGCGCGGGCTTGCGCGCACGCCGAACGCGCTCCGATGCGCACGACGAGCACGAAGGTGCCCAGTCCGGCGAGCAGCGCGGGCAAGCGCAGGGCCCAGGCCGACTCGCCGAGGATTGCGCGCGACGCACGCACCAGCAGGAACGAGAGCGGCGGATGGTTGTCCCGCAGCAGCCCGGCGAAGAACGAGTCCAGATCCGCGGCGCGCGCGTGGTGCAGGCTGTGGAAGTCGTCCAGCCAGAGGCTGCCGCAGGCCGCGTTGGCGAGGCGCAGGGCGAGGGCCAGGGCGAACAGGCCGAGCAGGGTCCCTCTTCCCCCCCAGGACGGAAGGGGCAGGCGGCGAGCCAGGGGACCGTTCACGGCCCGCGAACTCTAGCAGTTGCAGGGTGGATCCCCAGCGCGAGTCGTTGACGGGCGGAGCGGAGCGGGGGATGCTTCTCCTGTCCCCAGCGGAGCTCCCATGCAATTCCGTCCCGTGGCCCTACTCGTCGGCTTGGTCTTCTGTGGCTCTTGGCTGGCCGCGCAGGTCACGACCAAGCTCGTCGCCGCGGGGCTCACTCGTCCGCTGTGGGCCGGGGCGCCGGACGGGGACGAGCGGATTTTCGTGGGCCAGAAGGGCGGCCAGATCCGCATCGTCCAGAACGGAGTCGTGCTACCGACGAACTTCCTCAGCCTGGGCGGCAAGGTCTCGACCGGCAGCGAGCAGGGCTTGCTCGGAATCGCCTTCCACCCGGCCTACGCGAGCAATGGCTTCTTCTTCGTCCACTACACCGACCTGGCGGGCGACACGGTGGTGTCGCGCTTCACGGTCTCGGCCGATCCGAACCGCGCGGACGCGCTCAGCGAGTCGGTGCTCTTCACGCACAGCCAGCCCTTCGAGAACCACAACGGCGGCGACTTGCACTTCGGGCCGGACGGCTACCTCTACATCTTCCTCGGCGACGGCGGGTCGGCCAACGACCCGGGCTGCCGCGCGCAGAAGCTCGGCAATCGACTCGGCAAGGTGCTGCGCATCGACGTCGATTCGGGCACGCCCTACGCCATTCCGCCCACCAATCCGTTCCTCGGCGTGCCGGGCGCGTTCCCCGAGGTCTTCCACTACGGACTGCGCAACCCCTGGCGCAACAGCTTCGACCGCCTGACCGGCGATCTCTACCTCGGCGACGTGGGTCAGGACTTGCGCGAGGAGATCGACGTGGCTCCGGCGGGCAGCGCGGGCCTCAACTTCGGCTGGAAGACGATGGAGGGCGTCAACTGCAACCAGACCACCAACTGCCTGAGCGGGATCCCGCCCTGCAACGATCCGGCGCTGGTCGCGCCCATCGCCGAGCTCCTGCACGCGAACCGCTCGTTCGCCATCACCGGGGGCTACGTCTACCGCGGCTGTGCCTGCCCGAGCGAGTACGGCAAGTACTTCTTCGCCGATTACAGCGACAACAAGATCCGTTCGCTGGTCTACGACCGCGCGACCGGCACGGTCTCCAACCTGACCGAGCGCACGGCCGAGCTGGCGCCGGGCGGAGGGCTCTCCATCCGCAGCATCGCTTCGTTCGGCGAGGACGGCTTCGGCGAGCTCCTGATCATCGACCACAGCGGGGCCGGCGCGGGCGAGGTCTACAAGATGGTGCCGGCCGGCGCCACGCCCGCCACGAACCTCGTGCGCAACGGCGCGGGCGGGAACCGCCCGTGTCTCAGCGCGAACAGCCTGCCGATCCTCGGCAGCGTCTGGGAGGCGCGCGTCGACACCAGCGGCCACGCCGGGACGACGCTCACCTTCCTGCTCGGCTACGCCGCGCCAGCGAGCGGGATCTTCCTGGGCGCGAACGAGCTGCTGTTGGACGCCGCCAGCCCACGCGTTTTCCTGAGATCGCTGCCGAGCAGCGGAGGAGTCGACGTGTTCCGCGCGAGCATTCCCTGCAACCCCGCGCTCGCCGGCCTCCCGATCTACGTGCAGGCCGCCATCCTGGGTGGCCGCGCAGAGCTCTGCAACGCGCTCGACCTCATGCTCGGTTACTACTGAGCTGAGAGGGTGAGCGGGCCTCGGCCGCACGCGCGAAGAAGGCGTGGACGGCAGGCAGGGGTCCTTCCCGGGCGCGCCAGCCTTGCTGCTCCAGCGCGGCCTGCAACGCACACAGCACCAGCTCGACGTTGGCGCGCTTCGAGCCCGCGCCCATCAGGCCGATGCGCCAGATCTTGCCATTGTGTGCACCCAGTCCTCCACCTATCTGGAGGGAGTAGCGCTCGAGAAAGTAGCGCCGCACGCGCGCCTCGTCTATCTCGGGCGGCACGCGCACGGCGCTGAGCGGGAAGAGCCGGTCGCTCTCCGG
>JANOGB010000127.1:0-2586 GCA_031413955.1 Planctomycetota bacterium
CGCTTCGTCGCCTTCCGCGCCGAAATGATCCGAATCGTGTGACCGGTGTCTCGTCAGCGACCGCTGATTCCGCCTCTTCGAAGGATACGCCGTGCTTCCGCTGATTCGCGATTGCCTTGCGTCGATCCCAGGCAAATCGTAGAACGAACACTTCCGTAGCGTACTGGACAGTGCGAAGTTGTCCGCTACTTGCGACCCGGGCCATGTGCCGTCCTGAGAGCCGACAGTTCCGTGCCCAGGTCGATCCATCGATTCAGCAGGTCGCGTAGTCTCGCATAGTTGCGCAGCTGCCGTCGAAGCTCGGGCAGACTGCCGCTTTGGATGGCTCGCGTGGTGCTCTTGCCGTTGCGGGTGTAGCTGAGCTGGTAGTACGGACCGTGCTTGCGCGGCGGTGAGGCCTTGCACCGACAGCCCGGCGAGCTGCAGACGTTGTACTGCCGGGACAGGCTGCCGATCCGCAAGTCTCCCAGCTCCATCAGCTCGCGCTTGATCTGCGCGAGCTGACGCTCCAGGGCGCGAATCTTCTCCGAATCCATCAAAAAGAACTGTACTCCAGAGTAGCCGTAGCCGCATACTGCTATGGTGAGGCGAGGAAACCTGGCACGGGTCGAGCTGGAGGTTCCGCCATGTCTCTCTGGCTCGAGTGGTTCCGTTGTCTCGAAACGCTGCGGCCCGCTTGCGCGCGCACGACGACCTTCCTCTGGATGAGCCTGGCGCTGATGGGCCTGTCGGTCCGCGCCGAGCTGGCCGGTGTGACCAGCTTCGTCCGGGCGCTCGGGCTAGCCCCCGGCGCCTACCGCAACCTGCTCCACCTGTTCCATAGCCCGGGGCTCGACCTGGACCGGCTGAGCGCGGCATGGGTCGCGCTGGCCCGTCGCCTTTTCGTGCCGCTGCGCGTCGGCGAGCGTGTCGTCGTGATCGCCGACGGCCTCAAGGTCCCCAAGGAAGGGCGCAAGATGCCCGCGGTCAAAAAGCTGCACCAGGAGTCGGCCAACAACTCCAAGCCGCCGTTCATCGCCGGACACTCCTGCCAGGCCCTGGCGCTGTTGGTTTCGGGCCCCCTGGGCGGCGTTTCCGCCGTCCCGCTCGTCAGCCGCATTCACGAGGGGTTGGTCTTCTCCAACCGCGACCAGCGCAGCCTGCTCGATAAGCTCGTGGCCCTGCTGGTGCCCGTGGCTCGAGCGCTGGAGTCCTCCGTCGTGCTCGTGGCCGACGCGTTCTACGCCAGTCGCAAGATCGTCGCGCCGCTACTCGACCAGGGCCATCACCTCGTGACCCGCGTGCGCAGCAACACCGTGGCCTACCGACCGGCCCCGCGGCCGCGGCGGCCACGTCGCGGGCGGCCGCGGTTGTACGGCACCAAGCTGCAGCTGAAGGAGCTGTGGAACGATCGCGACCGCTTCCGCTCGGTCCCAAGCCCGATCGCAGGCGACAGCCGGGTCCGCGTCCGCTATCGCTGCGAAGATCTGCTGTGGCGTCCCGTTGGCCGGCTCGTGCGCTTCGTCTGGATCGATCACCCGCTCCGCGGGCGCCTGCTGCTCATGACCACTGATCTCGGGCTCGCTCCGCTCCAGGTCTTCCTGCTCTACAGCTACCGCTTCCGGATCGAGGTCAGCTTCAAGCAGGCGCTGCACACCGTCGGCACCTACGCCTACCACTTCTGGATGATGGCGATGACGCCGCGGCGACGAGGGTCAGGCAACCAATACCTGCACCACGCCGGTGACGACTACCGCCGCCTCGTGCGCCGCAAGATCGACGCCTACCACCGCGCGATCCAGCTCGGCTGCATCGCCCAAGGCCTGCTGCAGCACCTCGCCCTCAACCGGCGCAAGGAGGTCTGGAGCCACTTTCGAAGCTGGATGCGCACCATGAATCCAGGCGCACCGCCCTCCGATGCCGTCGTCGCCCAAGCGCTGCGCGCAGCCCTGCCCGATTTTCTCCTGCGCGCGCCCCACCCGCAGGCCCTCAAGAAATTCATCCTCCACAATGCAGACCAGGAACGCTGCGCTGCGCTACAATCCGCGGGGTAGGAAAACTTCGCACTGTCCAGTTGGAAAAGCCTCAAGTCAAGTGAGGATTTGCAAGGATGCCTGAGGGGAAGGGAAGGGAAGAGACGAACGCGGCGGCCGGGGGTGGGGCGTGGGTGGCTGGGTCGACTCATGTTCGGGTTCGCGGGGACGTCCGGGCTCGGCGAATCCTATCATCCGCGGGAGCCCGCTCCCATCGTCATGAGACCCGCACTGCTGAGTTACGGACCCGACGGAGGCCGTATGATGGGCCGGATTCTCGGCTGTCGGGGGTGCGATGGACGCGGCGGACGCAGAACGCCTGCACGCCCTCGTGCGCGAGGCATCGGGCTTGCCTCCTGAGCGGCGCGCGTCGTTCCTGACTGAACGCTGTTCGGGGGACGCCGAGTTGTGCGCCAAGGCCGAGGCGCTGCTGCGGGACGGCGCAGGGTCCGAGGCAACGCAGACCGAGTCGCCGCGGGCGCGCGAGGCGCACCCCGAGCGCATCGGTCCGTACCGGCTGCTCGAGCGCGTGGGTGCTGGAGGCATGGGCGAGGTCTACCTGGCCGAGCAGGAG
>JANOGB010000128.1:0-5437 GCA_031413955.1 Planctomycetota bacterium
CGTCTGAAACGCCCGGAGAACGCCTGGCCGCAGGCAGGATCGTTGAAAGTTTGCTCCGACTCCGTACTCCCTACCGGCGCGCGAGCAGTGCGATCGACTCCAGGTGGGGGGTGCGCGGGAAGAGGTCGACGGTGCCGAGCTCGCGCAGGGCGTAGGCCTCGGAGAGCAGCTCGAGATCGCGCATGAGCGTGTCGGGGAAGCACGAGACTATGACGAGGCGCGGGACGGCGAGCTCGCACAGGAGCTTCACCAACCCGCGCGCGAGGCCGCGGCGCGGGGGGTCGACCACGATGGCGTCGATGGGGGTGCCGGAGGCGGCGTGCGCGCGTAGCAGGCGCTGGGCGTCGCCGGCTGCGTAGGTGACGCGCTCGGAGAGGGCGTTGTCGAGGGCGGCGCGCTCGCCCTCCCGCACGGCGTGGGCGTCGTACTCGATCGCGTGCACGCGCGCGCCGCGACGTGCGAGGCGCAGGGCGATCGGGCCGTAGCCGGAGAACAGATCGACCACGCGCAGACCCTCGAGCGGTGCGAGCAGACGCTCGACCTCGGCGTACAAGACAGCGGCCTGGGCAGCATTGACCTGCGCGAAAGTCGTCAGCGAGGTGGCGATGCGCAGGCCGTCGCTCTCCTCTGTGAGCGTCTCGCGGCCGAGCAAGAGGCGCGACTCGGGGCCCAGGACCTGGCTGCCGCGCTCGCGGTTCACGTTCTCGATCACGCCCACGAGGCCGTGCTTCGCGCAGCGCTCGAACAGGAGCTCGGCCAGGCGCAGCGTCTCGCGGTCGTTGTCGTAGCGCACCACGAAGCCGGCCAGGATCTCGCCTGGCTTGTGGTCGAGCCCAGGGCCGGCCCCGACGCGCGCCAGGAAGTGGCGCAGCAGGCCCTTGTGCGAGCGCTCGTCGTAGATCGGCGTGTGCAGCTCGGCTGCGGCGGTACGCGCGGCGATGAGCAGCTTCGTCAGCGTGGGATGCTGGATGGCGCAGGTATTGAGGTCGACGATGTCGTGGCTGCCGCGGCGATAGAAGCCGGCGATCGGACGGCCGCGGCGCAGCGCGAAGGGCACCTTGAGCGCGGTGCGGTAGAAGAGCGGTTCCGCGGCGGGAATCGTCGCTCGCAGCTCGATGCCATTGAGATCGAGCCGGTTCTCGGCCACACGCGCGAAGGCCTCGGACTTTCCTGCCAGTTCCTCGGCGTAGGGCTGATCGAGGAACGAGCAGCCGCCGCAGGGGCCAAAATGCGGGCAGCGCACGCCGCCCGTGGTCGTGGGGCGCGCCTCGGCCACGAGGGTCAGGGGAGAAACAGGCTCGGTGTGCACGGGGCGAGGAGTGTAGCCTCCGCGCACGATGGCCGCCGAACGTAGCGTCTACTTCGTCACCTGCGCGCCCGGGGTCGAGCCCGTGCTGCACGAAGAGGCCAGGGCGCTGAAGCTCGCGAAGCTCGAGCGCCAGGTCGGCGGCGTGCGCTTCGAGGGCACGCGCGCGGACGGCTGGCGGGCGAACCTGTGGCTACGCACGGCGGTGCGCGTGCTCGAGCGGCTGGCGCGCTTCGAGGCCCGGGACGGCGATGCGCTGCACGCGGCCGTGACCGAGTTCCCCTGGGAGCGCTGGCTCGCGCCCGAGGGCAGTCTCGCGGTCCAGGCGCAGAGCTCCGAGTCGGTGCTCGACCATACGCAGTTCCTCGAGCAGCGCGTCAAAGACGCGGTCGTGGATCGCTTCCGCGCGCGCACCGGGACGCGGCCCGCAGTCGATCGTGACGATCCGGACCTGCGCATCCACCTGCACCTCTTCCGCGATCGGGCCACGCTCTCGCTCGACACCTCGGGCGAGGCGCTGCACAAGCGCGGCTGGCGCCTGCACCAGGGCAAGGCGCCGCTGGCGGAGAACCTGGCGGCGGCGATGCTGCTCTACTCGGGTTGGGACCGGCGCGCGCCGCTGGTCGATCCCTTCTGTGGTTCCGGGACGATCCCGATCGAGGCGGCGCTGCTCGCGGCGGGCATCGCGCCGGGCGCGCGGCGCGCGTTCGGCTTCGAGCGCTGGCTCGACCACGATGCGGGGGGCTTCGCCGCGTTGCGGGCGGCGTGCTCGCCCCATCCCGCGCCGCGCAAGCGCCCGATCCTGGTGGGCTCCGATCTCGACCCGGAGCGCGTGACCGAGGCGCGCGCCAATGCGGAGAGCGCGGGCGTCGGCGACTGGCTGCGTTTCGAGGTGGCGGACGCGCGCGAGCTCGAGCTCAAGCGCGGCTGGAACGCCTGGATCGTGTGCAACGCGCCCTATGGTCTACGGGTCGGCACAGGCGCGAGTGGCAGGGAGGGGAGCGAGCTCCTCGCGCTCTACCACGCCTTCGGCGCGCGCTTGCGCGAGCAGGGCAGCGGCTGCACGCTCGCCTTGCTCGCGCTCGAGGGCGAGCACGTGCGCGCTCTCGGGCTACGGGGGCTGCGACGCATCGAGCTCGTGAACGGCGGGCTGGGGTGCGTGCTGGCGCTCGGGACGGTGTAGGAAAGTACGGAATCGGAGACTCCGTACTTTCCTATCTGCGCTGCGCGGCTGGCGTTGCGGGCCGCGTCGTGCCGAGCTTGTTGGTCAGGTACTCGAGCAGGACCGTGGCGCGCGGCAAAGGCTGGTTGTCGCACAGGAGCTGCGTGTAGAAGCCGCGGCGCGCGGCGTGGACCAGCTCGATGGCGTCGGAGTCGTGGTCGCCGTCCTCGGCGAAGATGCGCGCCACGCTCCAGGGCGCGACGAGCTGGTCGTAGCGAAAGGCTCGTTGAGAGCGGTAGCTCGTCAGGCTCGGCAGGACGCTCGTCCCCAGGGCGGTCGGCGTCTGCTGGCCGGAACCGAGCACGAGCGTGCTCCCGCCGACGCCGAAGAAGGTCTCGGCCGCGAGCACGGCCAGCGAGGGAATGCCCTCGTCGCCGAGCACGGTCTGGAAGGGCGTCGTGCCGCTCCACACGAGCCCGTTGCCGCCCTCGATCCAGCGCCTGAGCAAGGAACCGGGGATGCCGCCGGCGATCGTGGCGGCGGGCACGAAGTCGAGCAGCACCAGCACGTCGGGAACCGGATCGGATACGAGCGACTCCATCCAGGCCGCGAGATCCTCGCCCTGCCCGAACGCGAAGGTGCGCACCTCGCTCGTGCGCGTGGCGAGGGCGCTCGAGAGCACGGCCACGACTTCCTCCTGCTCGGCGCGCGGCACCCAGCGTTCGACCACGAGCGGCGCGAAGACGGCCACGGCCGGGCGCGCCGGGCCGACCTCGATGACGGCGAACTCGATGTCCTCTTCCTTGTCCAGCTCGGCGATCAGACGCAGCTTGTAGGTGCCGGGCAAGCGGTAGGTGTGCGTGGGGCGCGTGTCGACGCGGTGCGCGGAGTCGACGAAGACGTCGGCCGTGCCGTCGCCCCAGTCCCAGGTGAGCGTGGCCAGCTCGAGCGATACACGGCCGCGGGAGAAGTCGACGTGGCCGGTCGGAGCGAGCGCCTGGCCCACGCGCACGCGGTTCGTGGGGAGCTCCCAGATGTGCGCCTGGGGGTGCGAGTGGCGGTCGTAGATCTCGAGCGCGCGCTCCTCCGTCAGCCCGCGCTCGTCCGTCACGGTGCAACGCAGGATGAAGTGGTTGTCGCCCGGGCCGTGGGCGTCGGGTGTCAGCGTCGTGTGCAAGCCCTCGCCCGTGGCCCAGTTCGGATGCAGGTGGTGGTCGTGCACGAGGTCCAGCGTCCAGGTGACCTTCGGCGTCCCGTCCTCGGCGTCGCTGGCCGCGGCTTCACAGCGCAGCGGCTCGTCCGAGACGAACAGGTCGCCGTCCGCTGGCGTGAACAGCTCCGCGATCACGGGCGGAGTGTTGTTGGGCGTGACCAGCACCTCGGCCGTGTCGAAGAGCCCTTCCGTGTCGGTCACGGTCACGCGTGCGACGTAGTTGTCGAGGCCGGTGTAGTGCTGCACGACCTCGCGCTCGGTGGAGGTCGAGCCGTTGCCGAGGTCCCAGGCGTAACTCAGGTCCTGGTTCTCGGGATCGTGCGAGCCGGCGGCGGAGAGCAGCACGTCCAGGTCGCCCGGACCGAAGGCGGGCGTCGCGCTGGCGCGCGCCACGGGCGGCACCTGGGCGCCCACGTACTCCAGGCGAAAGACGCCGCGCCCGAGCGCCGCGTACACGAGATCACCCGTCTCGGGCTGCGCCACGAGGTCCACGACGCCGCCCATCTGACGGCCGAAGTTGAGCGAGCTCTCGATCGCGTACGCCGGGTCGAGCTCCGCCGCGCGCATCCAGTCCTGCCCGTAGTCGCAGAAGAACAGGCGCCCGCGGTACAGCTCGGGGTAGCGATTCCCCGTGTACAGGCACAGGCCCGTGGCGCAGTTGCCGCGGAAACCGGCCTGATTCTGGCTGTGATGCCAGGCCAGCAGGGGGCGCGCGTGCACGCCGCCGACGCCGCTGCACAGGCCGTGGACGTCCGCTTCCTGGTAGTCGCTCTGGGGAAACGTGCCCTCGAAGCACGGCCAGCCGAAGTTCTCGCCGCCCAGCGACAGGTTGATCTCTTCCCACGAGTTCCAGCCGACGTCCGCGATCAGGATCGGCTCACGCCCACTCGCCACGGGCAGCAGCGTGAAGCGAAACGGGTTGCGCAAGCCGCGCGCGTACACGCGTGAGAGGAGGTCGTCGGGATCCCCGGTGAAGAACGGATTGTCGGCCAGGCCACGCCCGGTCTCGGCCTCGAGGCGCAGCACCTTGCCGCACAACGTGTTGTCGTACTGGGAACGATAGGCGCCGATATCCTGGTCCTGCGGCGTGCGGTTGGCGAGGAAGCAACCGGGGTCCTGGCCGCCGGCATCGGTCGAGTCGTAATGCGCGTTGTCGCCGGTCGTCAGCACCAGGCTGCCGTCCGCGAGGAAGCGCAGGCTGCCGATCGTGTGCGAGAGGTGGCAGGAGGTGATGCCCGTCGACCAGGAGTCGCCCAGCAGGTGCTCGCGCGTGGCCGGCAGGGCCACGAGATCGCCGCTCGCGTCGTACTCGGTGCGGATGCGGATCACGCGCGAAAACCCCAGGCGCGCGCGGTCGCCGCCGCTCTGGATGTCCACCACCAGCAGCAGGTAGAGCCAGCCCGTCGCGTCGAAGTCGGGCGGGACCGCGATGCCCAGCATCCCGCGGTCGCCGTTGATCAGGGTCTCGGAGGCGATGTCGTAGACCAGATTCCGCTTCAGGTCGTTCTCGACGTACCACACGCGGCCGTCACGCTCCGCGACCAGCAGACGCTGCTCGTCCAGGAAGCACAGGCCGACCGGACTGTTCCAGTCCGAGCCGATCGGCTCGGAGCGAAAACCGCTCGGCAGGATCTGGGCCGCGGCCGGGGCGCCCAGGGAACTCAGGGCGAGTGCGCCGAGCAGGGGCAGGAACGCGGACCTCGGGCAATGGCGCATGGATGGCCTCGGAGCGGAAAGTACGGAGTCGGAGCAATTT
>JANOGB010000129.1:0-2166 GCA_031413955.1 Planctomycetota bacterium
CCGATGACAGTGCACGAAGCGCCACATAGGCGCAGAGTCTGGATGACAGACCGTAGCGGGGACGTGCGCGCGAGGGCAAACGCCGGCGGGCTAGGCGGCGGTGGCGTCAGGTCGACTGGGCGCCGTGGAAATCCAGGCTAGTCGACCGCTAGACCCAGCAAGCGCTTCGATGCGTCAGGCTGGCGAAAGTACGGAGCCTGGCACGGTTTCGCGCGAGTCCGAGTTCGCGCAGGAGTGCGAGGCGGTTCCGGCGGACTCGTGCAAAACCGAGCCAGGCACCTCCCTTTCGCCGCTTGGACGCCTCGAAGCGCTTCTGGGGCTAGACCCGCGCGCGCTTCTTGCCGTTCGACTTCGCGTTTTTCGGGGCGGCCGCGGCTCTCTTCTTGGCCGGCGGCGCCGGCGCGACCTCCGCGCGCGAGCGCGCGCAGATCGAGGTCAGGGCGTCGACCAGGGCGGCCTGGAGCGCCTTCTTCTCCTTGGGCAGGGCATCGGCCGCGGCGCTCACGAGATCCCCCACCGAGACGAGCCCGACCAACCGGCCGCCCTCGTCGGTGACCGGCACGCGCCGGACCTTCCGCGCGCCCATGAGCTTCGCCACCGTGCCCGGCGCATCGCTCGCGCGGCAGGTCACGACCTCGCTGGCCATGCAGCCCGCGGCGCGCAGCTCGCGCAGGGCGCGGCCAGAGAAGTTCGCGCTCATGCACAGGTCGCGGTCGGTCAGGATGCCCACCACCTTGTCCTCGGCGTCGACCACCGGCACGCACCCGCAGTCGTTGTCCCACATCAGGCGCGCCACGTGGGAGAGGTCGGTGTCGGCCCGGGCGGCGACCACACGCCGCGTCATCACGTCTTCGATCTTCATGCTTCTTCTCCTGGAGTGCTCGCGCGGTGTCGAACGCGCAAAGGGCCGCGGATCCTAGCGCGCCAGGGCAGCCGTGACCATGGGAGGATTGAGCGGCGAGGCGGGACGCGTATGCTCCAGGAGGATGGCCATGGAACGAGCCAGCACCGTCGACCCCGCGTCGAGCGAGCTCCAGGGACGGGAGGTCGTACTCGTCGGGCGCCTCGCCTCGCTCTCGCACGCCGAAGCCTTCGAGCGCATCGCCGCCGCCGGCGGGCGTCTCGCCGAGCATCCGGGCGAGCGCACGGCCTGGGTCGTGGTGCCGGACGGCGGCATTCCGCTCGGCGAGGACGGCGCGCTCTCGGGGCCGCTCGAGGACGCGCGTCAGCGCATCGAGCGCGGGCAGGCGCTGCTGGTCCTGAGCGAAGACGAGTTCCTGACGCGCCTCGGCCTCTCCGAGCCGGGCGCTCCGCTGCGGCGCCTCTATACCAGCGCTCAGCTCGGTCGCATCCTCGACGTGCCCGCCCGGCGCCTCGCCGCGTGGGTGCGCGCAGGCCTCATTCGCCCGGCCAGGACGGCCCGCCGCCTCGCCTACTTCGAGTTCCGCGAGGTGGCCCAGGCGCGCGCCCTGGCGCGCCTGGCCGCGCGCGGCGTCACGCCGCGGCGCATTCGCGCCAGCCTCGAGGCGCTCTCGCGCTGGTGGCCCGGGGCGCGCGCGTCGCTGGCCCAGCACGACGCGCTGGAGGAGAGCGGGCAGCTCCTCGTGCGCACGCCGGCCGGTGGCCTGGCCGAACCCAGCGGACAGCTGTGCCTCGAATTCCCCGCGGCCGAGCCCGAGCGCGCCCCGGCCGGAACGGTGGGCGCGACGGTGGCTGCACCCGAGCTCTGGTTCCAGCGCGCCCTGCGCCTCGAGCAGGAGGAACGCATCGCGGAAGCCGCCCAGGCCTACGCTAAGGCCCTCGACCCGCTCCATCCGCGCCCGGAGGTGGCTTTCAACCTCGGCAATGCGCTGTATGCGCTCGAGCGCCTGGAGGACGCCTGCGCGGCCTTCGCGCTCGCGACCGAGCTCGACCCCGAGTACGTCGAGGCCTGGAACAACCTGGGCAACGCGCTCTCGCTGCTCGGACGGCACGCGGAAGCGCGCGCGAAGTTCGCGCGCGCCCTGGTGCTCGAGCCAGAGTACGCCGACGCGCACTTCAACCTGGCCGAGACGCTGGCGGCGAGCGGAGACGTGGAGGGCGCGCGGCGTCACTGGCGCACCTACCTCGAGCACGATCCCGATTCCCCCTGGGCAGCCGAGGTGCGCGCGCGTCTGCGCCGGACCG
>JANOGB010000130.1:0-4212 GCA_031413955.1 Planctomycetota bacterium
CGAGCAGAGCCGGGCTGGAGCCCGGCGCTCCCAGGTGAATCAGTCGAAGTCCTCGGCGCGATTGCCCCAGCGGCCGAGGCCGTCCGGATCGTGACGGTCGGTTGCCGGGCGCGCGCCCGGACGGCCGCGGCGGCGGCGGCGCGGGCCCGGCACGGGGGCGCGGTCTTCGACGGGCTTCTCCTGGTTCGGAGCTCCGGCCCTGTCGCCACCGGCCGGGCGCCGGTCCTCGGGCGGAGCCTTGGCCGGCGCAGCGGATTCACGCGTGCGTCCAGGCTCGCGGGCGCGCTCCTGTCCGCGCGGACGACGCTCCTCGCGGGGCGGGCTGCTTGCCTGGGTGCGCTCCGTGCTCGGTTTGCTCTCCTCCGGGCGCGCCGTGCGGTCTTCGGGACGTGTGCCCCCGGCCTGCGCCGAGCGTCCCCCCTGGCTACGCCGTCCTCGTCCGCCGCGGCCTCCCTCGGTGCGTTCCGTGCGCTCCGTTCGTTCCCTGGGCGGCGGCTGGACACTGGGCTCTTCGCGTGTCTCGCGCGCGGGGCGCGTCGGCCGCGAACCCGTGCGGCGCGGGGCCTCGAGCTCGGCCACATTGGCCTTGGTGCGCGCCAGGATCTCGCGCCAGCTCCGTTCGTCGCGCGGCGTGACGAAGGTGATCGAGGTGCCCGTTCGTCCGGCGCGGCCGGTGCGTCCGATGCGGTGGGTGTAGTCCTCGCCGTCGCGCGGGACGTCGTAGTTGATCACGTGCGTCACGTGCTGCACGTCGAGTCCGCGCGAGGCCACGTCGGTCGCGATCAGCGCCTTGACCTCGCCCGTGCGGAAGGCCGACATGACGCGGAAACGCGCGGCCTGGTCGTAGCCACCGTGCAGGGCCTTGATCGAGAGGCTCGCGCGCTCGAGGCTGCGCATCAGGCGATCGACCTCGGTGCGCCGGCCGCAGAAGACCAGGAACACGTCCTTCGGGCCGCTCTGCTCGAGCAAGCGCACGAGCGCCATCGGGCGGTCGTCGCCGTCGAGCTGGATGAAGCACTGCTCGACCGTGTCGATCGGGACCGTGCCGGCCGAGGTGGCGACCTCCAGCGGATCGCGCGTGGACTCGCGCGCGAGCTTGAGCACCTCGGTCGGAAACGTGGCCGAGAAGAGCAGCGTCTGCCGCTCCTCGGGCGTGAACGAGAGGATCTTCTTGATGTCGTCGATGAAGCCGATCTCGAACATCTTGTCGGCTTCGTCCAGCACCACGAACTCGGTCCAGGGGAACGAGAGGAAGCGCTGCTGGTAGAGGTCGAGCACTCTGCCTGGCGTCCCGACCACGACCTGCGCGCCGGCCTGCAGCATCGCGATCTGCGGGTGCAGCGGATCTCCGCCCACGGTCAGCGCCGTGCGCACGCCGCGCGGAAAGGCCAGCGTCGCCAGCACGCCGTGTACTTGCTGCGCGAGCTCGCGCGTCGGGCACAGCACCAGCCCGAGCACGGTCGCGCGCGCCGCGTCGATCTTGCTCATCATCGGCGCGCCGAAGGCGAGCGTCTTGCCCGTGCCGGTCTGGGCCTTGGCGATCACGTCGCGCCCGTCGAGCACCGGCCCGATCGTCAGCGCCTGGATCGGCGTCGGCTTGACGATGTCCATGGCCGCGATGGCGCGCTGGATGTCGGGGCCGAGCGGCCACTCATCGAAGGTCTGGATGTCGGGCGGCTCATCGACCGGGTGCAGCTCGGAGACGTGCTCCCTGCGCGGCCCGCGCGGCCCCTCGGGTTTTCGGCTACGGCGGTGGCCTCCGCCGGAATGCTTCTGGGTCATGTAGGCAGAGAGGGTACGACGCGGCCCGTGGCCGTAGAAGCGCGATGACGGAATGACTTGGGTGGTGGGGCCAACTCCTCGGCGCAGGCGCTGCCGGCAAGGCCAAACGCACCGCGGAGACGCGGAGGGCGCGGAGGAAGAAAGCTGGGGCCTCCGGATCGTCGACTTCCGGAGAGCCGAAGCCATACTCCCGCGATGACTCATTCCTGCCTACGAGAATGGATGTCCGGCCTGCGCGCTCTCTCGTCGCTCGCATTGCTCCTCGCACTCGGGAGGGGCACGACGGCCCAGGGCGATCCCGCCATGATCGAGGAGCTCCTGTACGAGGGCAAGGAGAACAGCCACGTGTGGGCGACGCTGACCCACCTCTCCGAGGAGCTCGGCCCGCGCCTGACCGGCTCGACGCAGCTCCAGCGCGCGAACGAGTGGACGCGCGCCGAGTTCGAGCGCCTCGGGCTCGTGAACGCGCGCCTGCACCGCTGGGGCGACGTTCCCGTGGGCTTCGACCGCGGGCCCTCGCGCGCGCGCATGGTCGCGCCGAGCGTGCGCGAGCTCGAGTTCACGGCGGAGGCCTACAGTCAGGGCACGAACGGTCCGCGGCGTGCGCGCCTCGCGCTGCGGCCGGCGACGATGGCGGAGCTGGAGGAGCTCGGCTTCGACCTGCAGGAGAGCTGGATCCTGTATCCGCCGCGCGAGCGGGAGCGGATGCGCCGCGAGCAGCAGAGCGAGGAGCAGAAGGTCGCGCGCGCCGAGCAGGAGGCGATCGAGGCCGCGCTGGACGAGATCGGGATCGCCGGGCGCATCTCCTCCAGCGGGAGCGAGCTCGTGCACACCGATGCCGTGCGCGGCTGGCGCGAGCTCGCGATGGACACGCTCCCGAAGGGTGTCCGCATCGAAATCAGGAAGAGCGATTACGAGGCCCTCGCGCAGGAGCTCGCGTCCGGTGCGAAGGTCGAGCTCGAGATCGAGCTCCAGCACACCTTCGTGCCCGGTCCGATCCCCGTGTACAACACCGTGGCCGAGATCCTCGGACGCGAGAAGCCCGAGGAGGTCGTGATCTTCTCCGGGCACCTCGATACCTGGGACGGCCCCGGCTCGCAGGGCGCGCAGGACAACGGCACGGGCTGCGCGGTCATGCTCGAGGCCGCGCGCATCCTGAAAGCCGTCGGAGTCCAGCCGAAGCGCACGATCCGCTTCTGCCTGTGGACGGGCGAGGAGCAAGGCCTCTTCGGCTCGCGCGGCTACGTGGAGTCCCTCTCGCCCGCGGAGCGCGAGCGCATCTCGGCCTGCTTCGTCGACGACGGTGGCACGAACTACCAGGGCGGACTGATGTGTCTCGCCTCGCAGAAGGCCATGCTCGACGAGGCCATCGCTCCACTGCTCGGGGCCTTTCCCGACATGCCCATGGAGAACCTCGTGCGCGAGCGCATGTCGGGCGGCGGCGCCATGGGCAGCGATCACTTCTCCTTCATCCAGGCCGGTATCCCGGGCTTCTTCTGGACCGAGAGCGGCAGCGGCGGCCGCGAAGGCAAGGACTACAACTTCGTGCACCACACCCAGCACGACACGCTGCACTACGCCGAGGAGAAGTACCTGATCCAGTCGGCAAGCTGCTCGGCCGTCGTCGCCTACCAGCTCGCCGAGGCCGAGACGTTGCTGCCGCGCCAGGGACCGGAGGAGGCTGCGAGCTCCGAGCCTGCGCCCGATCCCACCTTCGTGCTCACGCCGGGCGAGTTCACCGGCGAGTGGGAGCTCGCCCTCCTGGACCCGGAGGCGCCGGATTTCCGTATCTCGCTGGCGCTGGAGATGGCCGAGGACGGGCGCCTGCGCGGCCGCGTGAGCAGCATGATGGGCAGCGAGCGGATCAGCGAGGGCAAGTGGGACGGCGAGACCAGGAGCGCCACCTTCAGCGCCATGACCGACTTCGGAAAACTCGCCTTCACGGCGCGGCTCGAGGAGGGCGGGGCCCTGGCCGGCATGCTCTTCGTCATGGGCCAGGAGTCGGCTTTTCGCGGTGAGCCGAAGCTGCGCGCCGCTTCACCCATCAGCGGGCGCTGGAAGGGCGTGATCGCCGCGATGGACGCCGAGTTCCACGTGACCCTCGAGGTCGGCGCGAGCGGCGAAGTGACGGGCCGCTTCCAGTCCTCGCAGTCGGACAGCGCGCTGTACGAGGGCAAGTGGGACGCGACCGCCAAGGCCCTGAGCTTCGAGTACGACTACCCGCACGCCGGGCGTCTGCCGGTCAGCGCGAGCCTGGTGGGGGAGAAGCTGGTGGGAACGATCGGCGCGAACGCCGAGTTCGAGGCCGTGCGCGAGGAGTGATTCACCTGGGAGCGCCGGGCTCCGCTGGCGATTGCGGTTGATGATCACGGCGTGTTGGTCCGCCACATCTTCAATGACATCCGTATACAAAATCTTTGGCTTCAGTTG
>JANOGB010000131.1:0-1504 GCA_031413955.1 Planctomycetota bacterium
CTTTTCTCTTCGGAGCAGAAAAGCAGACCAGGCATCCGAGCCGGGCTGGAGCCCGGCGCTCCCAGTGTGAGCCTCACAGCTCCACGCAGACGAGCTCTTCCTGGCTGCGCAGCAGCAGGCGCTTCCCCGCCAGCGCCATCGGCGCCCACATCTGGCCGTCGCGTGAACCGTTCTCGCCGAAGAGCTTCGCTTCGGCCACGAGCTCGTAACGCTCCGGACTCGCGCGCACGACGCGCAGCGTGCCGTCGAAGCCGTCCTGGATGAGCAGGTGCTCGCCCGCCAGGAGTGCGTTCCCGCGCCCGAAGTACGGATCGTCGCCCGTGCGCCAGCGCTCCTTGCCGTCGAGCCCGAGGCACAGGAGCCCGCCCTCGGTGCGCTTGGGACGCGGGTCGTTCGCGTTCTCGTTGACCAGCAGGTACAGGTTCTCGCCGTGCAGCAGGGGTGGGTGGACCTGCGCGCCGCGCTCGCAGTGGAAGAGCTCCTCGAACGCGTACTTGCCGTCCTTCTTGGCGATGGAGAGCAGCGTCGAGCCGCCGCGGTAGCCGCCCGTGACGAACAAGCGTCGCTCGTCGATCTGCACCGCGCTCGGGATGGGCAGGCGCGTGAGCGTCAGTTCGTGGCGCCATTTCGTGCTGCCGTCCTGCGGGTCGATGCTCGCGATCGTCATCGGCGCCGACTGGTCGAAGCCCGTGGCCTGCGCGCCCGTCGTCAGGATCACGATCTGCGGCTCGCCGAGCAGCGTCAGCAGCGCGGGCGTCGAGTGGCTGAAGCCGAGGCCTTCGGTGACCCAGCGCTCCTCGCCCGTCTTGCGGTCGACGGCCACCAGCCCGATGTCCTCGCCGAGCGCCGAGAAGATCACGAGATCTCCGACCACGAGCGGCGAGCTCGAGAAACCGAAGCCCGGGTCTTCGCCGCCATAGGTCTCCTGGACGTGCTCTTCCCAGCGGATCTCGTGCGTCGCGCGGTCGAAGCACGTGACGTGGCCGAAGGCCCCGCTGGTGTAGACCGCGTCCGCCGTCACGGCCGGGACGCAGCGCGAACCCGGGAATTGCACGCGTCCCTTGGCTTCGTAGGCGCCGCTCCACTTCTCCGCGCCGCTGGCGAGGTCGAACACGCGCAAGAGCTCGCTCTCGCCCAGCTCGCAGTCGAGCAGGAACACCTCGCCGCCCTGCACTGCAGGTCCGCCGAAGCCGGGACCGGTGGCCGTGCGCCACAGGACCTTCGGGCCGGCCGTGCCCCACTCGAACTTCGTGTCGAGCTTCGCGACCTGGTGGTTTCGATTCGGTCCGCCGAACTGCGGCCAGTCGGTGGACTGGAGAGGGACGGAGGCGAGTGCGAGCAGCGCGGTGGTGATGAGGTGCATCCGTCACAAGGTAGCGCCACACGCGCGCGCAGGAGCACGGTTGCCCATCCCGAACAATCCGTCGCGGATCCCTCATCCGGGAGCGCCGGGCTCCAGCCCGGCTCCGCTTCTTTTCCTTTGCTTTCTTTCTCCGCGGGGGAG
>JANOGB010000132.1:0-2323 GCA_031413955.1 Planctomycetota bacterium
CTGGTCGGGCTGGAGATCGAGGAAGAAGAGACTCGCTCCGCTCGGCGGGAGCGCGTTCGCCAGGCGCTCGGAGAGGTGTGCCCGTACCAGTAGCAGCGACACGACCACCAGCGTGCCGAGACCCAGCGCGACCATCGCGCCGAGGACGCCGGCGCCCGGGCGCGCGAGCGCGGCGAGAGCGTGCGCGAAGCCCGCGGGCAGACGGTGACGCGGCGTCCAGCGCGCGAGGCGCGTCAGCAGGCGCGCCGCGAACGCGAGCAGCCCGAGCAGCGTCGCGACCCCGAGGGTGAACCAGAGCGCGTGATCCGCCTCGTCGCTCTGCGCCCAGGCCGCGAGGAACACCGCGCCAAGCAAGGCCGCGAAGGATGCGGCCGCGACCGCGCGCTTCGGCGGCAGCGGTTCGGCCTCGTGGCGCAGCACGCGTACCGGCGGCACGCGCCAGACGGCGGCCAGCGCCGGCAGACTGAAGGCCACGGCCACCAACGTCCCGAGACCCACGCCGCGCAGGATCGAGAGCGGCGCCCAGTGGAGCTCGAGCCCGCTCGGCAGGAGCTCGGGCAGGAGGCGTGGGACGAGGAGCGGCAGGAAGCTGCCCGCGATCGAGCCGACCAGGCTGCCCACGACCGCCAGGGCGAGCACGTGCCCGGCGTACATCACCAGCACCTGGCGCGGCGTGAAGCCGAGCACGCGCAGGATGCCGATGCTCGCGATGCGCGTGCCCACCCAGGCGCGCACGATCTCGGCCACGCCCACGCCGCCGAGGATCAGCGAGAGCAGCGCCACCAGGCCGAGAAAGCGCTCGACGCGCCGCGAGGCGCGCTGCACTTGCGGCTGGGCTTCCTCGTGGGTGTCGATGCGCGCTTCTTCCGCGGCGGGCACGCGCTCGCGCAGCTCGTCCACCCAGTCGGCCGCGCGTCCGGCGCTGGCGGGCAGCGCGACCAGCGCGCCGTAGGTGATGCGGCTGCCGACGACGGCGAGCAGCATGTGCTGGTAGCCGCCCAGCGTGCTGAAGACGCGCGGGCCTGCCGTGAACGTCGGATCGAGCCGGCCAGGCTCGTCGAGCACGAGCGCGGCGACGGTGAAGCGTGCTTCACCCAGCGCGAGCTCGTCGCCGAGGCGCAGGCCGAGGGCGCCGGCGAGCTCGCTCGCGATGGCGACCTTCGTGTCGTCGAGCAGCGCGTCGAGCGTGCCGGCCGGTTCGAGCACGAGCGCGCCGTGGAATGGGAAGCCGGGGCCGACGGCCTTGAGCTCCACCAGCCGGCTCTTTCCGCCCTTGGCAGTGCGCGCCATGGTCTGGAGCTGGCGCACGCCGCACACGCGCGCTCCGCCGGCTTCTTCCTCTTCCAGCGCAAGCAGGAGCTCCGCCGGCAGCGGCTGGCGCGAGCGCAGCCACACGTCGCCGCCCAGCAGCTCCTTCGATTGCGCTCCGATCGCCTCGCGCACCGAGCGCGCCAGGCCCGAGACCCCGACCACCGCCAGCGAACCGAGCGCGAGACAGCCGGTGAAGAAGAACAGCCGCCCGCGCGCGCCGCGCGACTCGCGCCGGGCCGCGTTCAGGATCGTCGTGAACCTCACGGCGTCTTGGCGCCGCTCGGTATGCGCCTCTCGATGCGCTCGATCCTTCCTGCGCGCAGGTGAATCCTTCGATCGGCGCGCGCCGCGACCTCGGGATCGTGGGTCACGAGCACCAGCGTCGCCTTGCGGCGCGCGCGCAGGCTGTCGAGCACCGCCAGCACGCGCGCGCCGGTCTCGGCGTCGTGGTTGCCGGTCGGCTCGTCGGCGAACAGCACGCTCGGGTCGCTGGCGACGGCGCGCGCCAGCGCGACGCGCTGCTGCTCGCCGCCCGAGAGCTGTGCGGGGTAGTGCTGCACGCGATCCGCGAGGCCGACCTCACCGAGGAGCTCGATCGAACGCTCGCGCGCGCGCGCAACGCCCACCAGCTCCAGCGGCAAGCACACGTTCTCGAGCGCTGTCAGGTTGCCGAGCAACTGGAACGACTGGAACACGAAGCCGACGCGCCCGCGGCGCAGCACCGCGAGCTCGTCCTCGGACAGCTCGTCGATGCGCTGCCCCTCGAGGTGCACCTCGCCGGCGCTCGGGCGGTCGAGCCCGGCCAGGAGCCCGAGCAGGGTGGTCTTGCCGCTGCCCGAGGGCCCGAGGATGGCGACGAACTCTCCGGCCTCGATCGCGAGATCGATGCCGGCGAGGATCGACAACGTCTGCGCTCCGCTGGGCAGCTCTTTCGTGAGGCCGCGACACTCGAGGGCGATCATGGGGCGGGCATTCTCACCCTGGGAGCGCCGGGCTCCAGCCCGGCTCCGAT
>JANOGB010000133.1:0-4498 GCA_031413955.1 Planctomycetota bacterium
TTGATGCGCGCGATCCACAGCGTGCGGTACTGGCGCTTCTTCTGTTTGCGATCGCGCGTGCCGTAGGCCCAGGCGCGCACGACCGATTCGTGCACCGTGCGCCACAGGCGCGACCGGCCGCCCCAGAAACCCTTGGCACGCTTGAAGAAACGCTGCTTCTTGCGACGGCGCGGAGCCCCGTAGGTGACACGTACCATGGCTCAGGCTCCCATCATCTGGCGGATGAGCTTGGCCCACACGCCCTCCAGCACCAGCGGCTTGCGCAGCCGGCGGCGCTGCTTGCCGTTGTTCTTGGCGTGCATGTGGCCGCGCGCACTCTTGGAGCACAGCACTTTCCCGTTCTTGCTCACGCGGAAGCGCTTCTTGACGGAGCCTTTTGACTTGGCCTTGGGCATGGGATCGCTCTTGTCTGGAGCGGAGCTCTAGGCGCAACGCGTGCGGTGTCGGGCTCCGACCTCGGTTCCCCGTTCACAGAGTGCCCCCGATCACTCGATCGAAGCAGACACCCGCTCCCGGGAGCCGCGCGCGGACCGACCGATCCGCCCACGGCTTCTGGATGAGTTGGAAGGGCGAGGATCCTAGCGACGCGGACGGTCCGGGGGAAGCTTGTCGGGGCTCGCTTCCGGGCCGGGCGGCGCCTCGGCAGCGGGCTTCAGAGCCGGCTTGGCGGGCGCGGCCGGCGCGGCCGGTGCGGTGGCCCCCGGCGCGGCCGGACGAGCCGCGGCAGGCCCGGGCGTCGACTTGCGCGGAGCGCTGGACGAGGCGGGCGGTCCGGCGTGACTGCTACCGCCCTTGCGCGAAAGCAGCATGGTCAGGCGCGGCCCGGTCATGCGCGGCGGACTCTCGACCTTCGAGATGTCCCCGAGGGCCTCGTTGACACGCTTCATCACGTTGAAGCCCAGCTCGGGGTGCGAGCGCTGGCGGCCGCGGAAGATGCACACGACCTGCACCTTGTGGCCCTCCTCGAGGAACTTGCGTCCTTGCACGAGCCGGTACTCGAGGTCGTGCGGATCGATGGCCGGGCGCACGCGCAGCTCCTTGAGCGTCGAGTGCGCCTTGGACTGGCCGCGTTCCTTCTTCTTCTGCGCGTACTTGAACTTGCCGAAGTCCATCACCCGGCACACGGGCGGTTCGGCGTTGGGCTGCACCTCGACCAGATCGAGGCCGGCTTCGTCGGCGATGCGGCGTGCCTCGTCGGTCGTGACCACGCCGACCTGCTCGTTGGCGGCGTTGACCAGGCGTACCTGCGGGACGCGGATCTGGCGGTTGACCCGGTACTTGTTGGCGGGTTCGTTTCTTCTCGGCGGTTCTCTCTTCAAACTCTGTGCTTTGGTTTCGGGATGGGTTCCAGCCGCGCGGCGAGGCTAGCGATCGGCTCGCGGGGCTGCGGAAGGATAGACCGGATGCTCGGATCTGCGCCAGGGGAGCCTGCGAGTTGCGCCGCAGGACCCGCTCACGGGGCGCCCTTCTCGAGGGCCAGGCCGGCGAGCTGGATGTGGACCTCGGCCAGTTGCTCGGGGCGCACCGGGCCGGGCGCCTGGCACATGAGGTCGGCGGCGGAGGCGGTCTTCGGGAAGGCGATCACGTCGCGGATGTTGTCCAGGCCGGCCGTCAGGGCCACGCTGCGGTCGAGGCCCAGGGCGAAGCCGCCGTGGGGCGGGGCGCCGTAGGACAGGGCCTCGAGCAGGAAGCCGAACTTCTCCTGCCGCTCCTCGGGCCCGATGCCCAGGATCTCGAACACGCGCTCCTGCACCTCGGAACGATGGATCCGGATCGAGCCCGAGCCGAGCTCCCAGCCGTTCATGACCAGGTCGTAGGAGCGGCTCATGAGCTTGCCCGGATCGGCCCCGGCGCCGCCCAGGGTCCAGTCCTCGGGCGCGGTGAAGGGGTGGTGCTCGCTGAACCAGCGCTTGGCGTCCTCGTCGTAGGTGAACAGCGGGAAGTGCGTCACCCAGGTGAAGGCGTAGTGCTTCGCGTCGACGAGGTTCAGCTTCCCGCGCAGGTGCAGGCGCACCTCGTTCAGCGCTTTCCGCGCGACGTTCTGTGTGTCGGCCACGAACAGGCACAGGTCGCCGCTCTTGGCGCCCATGAGCTGCATCAGCTCGCCGGCCAGCGGCCCGGCCGCGAAGCGCGCCAGGGAACCGGTTCCGCCGCCCGCGTCGGCCTTCCACCAGGCCAGGCCCTTGGCGCCGCCGAGCGCGGCCACGGCGTTGAGACCTTCCTCGATCTCCTTGCGCGAGAAGGTGACGTTGCCGGCGTTGATCCCGAGCACGCGTCCGCCGCGTTCCAGCGCGCCCAGGAACACCTTGAACTCGGTCTTCCTGGCCCACGCAGCCACGTCCACCAGCTCGAGCCCGAAGCGCACGTCGGGCTTGTCGCTGCCGTAGCGCTCCACGGCCTCGGCGTGGCGCAGGCGCGGGAAGGGGGTGACGAGCTCGACGCCCATGGACGCGCGGAAGGTCGCCACCAGCACGCGCTCCCAGACCGCGAAGATGTCCTCTTCCTCGACGAAGGACATCTCCATGTCGAGCTGCGTGAAGTCTGGCTGGCGGTCGGCGCGCAGGTCTTCGTCGCGGAAGCAGCGCGCCACCTGGAAGTATTTGTCCATGCCCGCCACCATCAGGATCTGCTTGAAGATCTGCGGCGACTGCGGGAGGGCGAAGAACGTGCCCGGGTGCACGCGCGAGGGCACGAGATAATCCCTGGCGCCCTCGGGCGTCGCCTTGGTGAGCACGGGTGTCTCGACCTCGATGAAGTTCTCGCGCTCGAAGGCCGCGCGCATGGCGCTGATGAAGCGCGCGCGATGGATCAGGTTCTTCTGCATCGCCGGGCGGCGCAGGTCGAGGTAGCGGTACTTGAGGCGCGTGTCGACCGCCGGGAGCTCGCTGGCCGCGACGTCGATGGGCGGCGTCCGGGCTTTCGAGAGGATCTCCAGGCGCTCGGCCACGATCTCGATCGCGCCCGTCTCGCGTTCCTTGTTCACGTTGCCGGGCTCGCGCGCGACGACCTTGCCGCTCACGCCGATCACGTCCTCGCCCGAGAGCTTGACGGCCTCGGAGAACTGGGCACCGAGCACGACCTGCGTCAGGCCATAGCGGTCGCGCAGGTCGACGAAGTAGATCCCGCCGTGGTCGCGGCGCTTGTGCACCCAGCCGTTGAGCGTCACGCTCCGGCCCACGTGCTCGACCCGCAACTCACCGCAGGTGTGCGTCCGGCGCCAGTCGTCTCGTGCTGCCATCCGCTTCAGGAGCGCGCGCGCTCGCCCGTGGCCGCTGCGACCACTTCCTGGCGCTTGAGCGCGCGGCGCAGGGCCTCCTCGGCCCGCAGGAAGTCGACGGCCTCCTGGCCGGTCATCGGCTGGGTGCGCGGCTCGCGCACCCGCGCCAGACGCTCGCGCGCGCGCTGCTCGGCCTCCTTGGCGCGCTGCTCGTCGATCTCGGCCGGCTTCTCGCCGGCCTCGGACACGACGCGCACGACGTTGGCCGCCACCTCGCAGAAGCCGTCCGAGACGAACAGCACCCGCTCCGTCCCGCCCTGGCGGTAGCGCAGCACGCCGGCCGTGACCGCCGCGACCATCGACGCGTGCCGGGCCAGGATGCCGAACGAGCCGTCCACGCCCGGGAGGCGCACCGCATCGACCTGCTCGTCGAGCACGATGCGGTCGGGCGAGAGGATGCGCAGAGTCAGGCTGGCCATGTCCGCATCACCCCTTGGCGCCCGTCTTGCCGGGCTTGGCGCCTTCGGCCGGCTTGGCGGCACCCTCGAGCTCCTTGGCCCGCGCGATGACCGAGTCGATGTTGCCCACCATGTAGAAGGCCTGCTCGGGCAGCGCGTCGTGCTTGCCCTCCACGATCTCCTTGAAGGAGCGCACGGTGTCCTCGCGCGAGACGAACACGCCCGGCGTGCCGGTGAACTGCTCGGCCACGAAGAACGGCTGCGACAGAAAGCGCTGGATGCGGCGCGCGCGCCCCACGGCCAGCTTGTCGTCGTCGGAGAGCTCCTCGATGCCCAGGATGGCGATGATGTCCTTGAGGTCGTTGTAGCGCTGCAGGATCTGCTGCACGGAGCGCGCGACCGCGTAGTGCTCCTCGCCGACCACGCTGGGATCCAGCATGCGCGAGGTCGACTTGAGCGGATCGACCGCCGGGTAGATGCCGAGCTCGGCGATCTTGCGCTCCAGGATGATGGTCGAGTCGAGGTGCGCGAAGGTCGCGACCGGGGCCGGGTCGGTGATGTCGTCGGCCGGCACGTAGATGGCCTGCATCGAGGTCACGGAGCCGTCCTTGGTCGAGGTGATGCGCTCCTGCAGCGCGCCCATCTCGGAGGCCATGGTCGGCTGGTAGCCGACGGCCGAGGGCATGCGCCCCAGGATGGCGATGATGTCCTTGAGGTCGTTGTAGCGCTGCAGGAGCTGCTGCACGGCGCGCGCGACCTTGTAGTGCTCCTCGCCGACCACGCTCGGGTCGAGCATGCGCGAGGTCGACTTGAGCGGGTCGAC
>JANOGB010000134.1:0-11980 GCA_031413955.1 Planctomycetota bacterium
CAGGAAGCCCTCCTTCTCGACCACCATCGTCAGCGCACCGCGGGCCAGCAGGAGCGGCGAGAATCGTCCGAACGCGTCCGTCATGAACGTCCTACGAGTGGCATTGCACTGCCCCACGAGTTGCACGGGGGGAAGCCTGAGCCGAGCACCCGGGACCGGAACACCACTCTCGTCCACCACCCTCCCCTCGAACCGCACCTGGGCAAATGGCAGGCGAAGCTCGAGCACCCGCCGCTCTTCCGAACCCAGCGGAAGCAGGACCTCCTCGCGCGGCGTGTCGTCGCCTGGCGCCGTTAGGAACAGCCGCGCGTGCACGCCAGGCAGGACGCCCCCGAGAATCAAGCGCCCGGATTCGTCGCACCGGAAGCGGGAGTAACTGCCGCCTTCGCGGAGATCGCCGGCGGCGAGGAAGCGCCCCACTCTGCCGCCGTCCGACCTCCAGACCGAGGCCTGCAGCCGGCCGTCGGGCCCGTCGAACAGCGCCCGCTCAGCCGTGAAGGACACGTCGGCCTCGGGAACGGGAGCTCCGGCAGCGTCCAGGACGACGAGCGAGAGTTCCGGCGCGCGCGTGAGCTCCACCTCCAGCTCGTCTCGGTCTTCTGGCGGGAGTTCGAGCTGGAGCGCGGCAAAGCCGCGTGCGGCCACGACGAGCTGCGCCCGGGTCGCTCCCAGCAGCTTCGTCTCGCCGTTCTTGTCCGTCGGCTCGCTGGCGAGGTCGGTGATCGCTCCGGCGATGGGCCTGCGCTCGGGATCGAGCACGCGCAACCTCACCACGCGCCCTTCTTCCAGGCGCAGGTCGCCCAGCTCCCCGTCCGGGAACTGCTCCAGGGAAAACGTGTGCGTGGAGCATCCGACGCTCCCGGGCGTGCCACACGCGTCGAGGCGTAGCTCGCGCCACTCGCGCTCGAGGAAGAGCTCGAACTCGCCGGCCTCGTCCGCCGCGGCGCCCAGGTCGAGGCTGGAGCCATTCCTCCATATGACCCTGCCGTCCAGGGCCGCCGCCGTGGGTGTTCCGTCCGCACGGAGGACGCGCCCGTGCACGCTCGGATAGCGCTCCAGCTCGAGGACCTGCCCACTGCCGGGTCGCACCGAGACGAGCAGGCGCTGGTACGGGTCCCGGTACCCCATTCCGCCCGGTTCGACGTGACCTTGCGGCATCACCAGGTCGTAGGCACGGCTCTCCAGCCCCCCGAACTCGAAGGCTCCGAGCTCGTCCGTGCTCGCGCGTGCCACCACTCGTTCGAAGAGACCTGAGGAGAACGGGTCGCCCGAGCCCGTGTAGGTGTTCGCCTGGAACAGCTCGAGCTCCAGCGGACGCCGCGGAACACCGCCGTCGACGACGAGGCGACCGGAGAGGACTTCGCCCCGCGGCAGGTGCAGTTCCTGATCCCCCGGGCGGAGATCGAGCACTGCGAGATACGGAAAGTCGCTCTCGCGTTCGACCGCGAGCTCGCAGGCTCCCACCCGAGCGGAGAGCGCTGTCCAGCCGCCCTCGTCCAGTGTCACGGCAAGTGGCTTCTCACCGGGTGATGCCCGTAGCTCCACGCGCGCGCCCACGAGCGCCTTGCCGTTCCAGTCGAGCACGCGCAAGCGCGCCTGTGTTTCAGTGGGTGTGGGGCGAAGCTCGACCCTGGTCGGGCTTCCCTCACCCGTCGCTTCTCCGGCCACTGGTGCGCCCTCCGCGCTCGTTCCGCCGGGCCGAGCCAGGACAGCAGCCGAAGGAAGCGCACTCGCGACATCGACCCCAGGTGACGACCCAGATCGAAGCAAGACGATCGCGACGAGCCCGCTTGCAACCGCTGCCGCACCCGCGAGCCATTTCACGGCCATGAAAACCCCTCCTGACGACGCGACACTCGTCACCCCCGCGCGACCAGGGTTGCGCACCAGGTGGATGAGCGCGAGCCCCCATGCCTCGCGTCCCCCGAAGGTCCGCTCGAGGCGCGCGCGCAGCTCGTCCAGCCCCTGCTTCGTGCGCCAGCGCACGGTGCCGGCAGGAATACCATGGCTGGTGGCGATCTCCTCCGCGCTCCGGCCCTCGTGAAAGCGCAGGAGCACTGTCGTGCGGTAGGGCTCGCGCAGCGCGACGATCTCGCGCGCCAGGCGTTGCTCGGTGTCGAGTCGCTCGACCAGCTCGGCCGTCGAGGGCAGCGCCTCAGGGCGTGCGGACCGTCGTTCCCGGTCGAAGCGGTGCCGGCGCCCGCGTCGTAAGCCGCGCGCGAGATTGCGCGCCACGCCGGCAAGCCACGCGCGTGGATCGCCGCGGCCGGGCTGTCGCAGGACCGCGAGCCAGGTCTCCTGCGCCAGGTCCTCGGCCTCGGAATCTCCGACGAGGTGCCGGGCGAGGTCGGAGAGCCAGTCGCGCTGCTCGAGGAGGCGGGCCGCGAGCTCGGTGTCCGAGAGTTCCATCGCTCCTATCTGACCGCGGGGCGTCGAACGTTGGGAGCGCCTGCGGAATCCGTATGCTTCGGCCGTCATGTCCGAGCCGCCGGCCGACACCACCACGCGCGCCTACACCGAGCACCTCGCGCGCCAGCCGGCCTGGAAGCGCTGGCTCGACGTGCAGGCGCCCTATCGCTGGAACCTGCGCCGGCTCGACCTCGGCTTCACGCTCGACCTCGGCTGCGGCACGGGGCGCAACCTGGCGCACTTGAACGGGAGCGGCGTCGGCATCGACCACAACGAGCATTCGGTCGCGGCGGCGCGCGCGCGCGGGCTGGAGGCATACACGGGCGAGGAGTTCGCGTGCTCGACCTACGCCGAGGCCGGGCGCTTCGACGCACTGCTCGTGGCGCACGTGCTCGAGCACATGCAGCTCGAAGCGGCCATCGCGCTGGTCGGCGAGCATCTACGCTACGTCCGCGCGGGCGGGCGAGTCGTGCTGATCACGCCCCAGGAAGCCGGCTTCGCGAGCGATGCGACGCACGTCGCCTTCACCGGTTTCGCCGAGCTCGAGCGCGTGCTCGCGGCCCACGCCCTCGCGCTCGAGCGGCGCTACTCCTTCCCCTTCCCGCGCTTCGTCGGGCGCCTCTTCCCGCACAACGAATTCGTGGTGGTAGGACGCAAGCCCGCTAACGCTTGAGCAGGAAACGCAGCGTGCGTGCGGCGGCGCCCATGCGCAGGCGCGTGAGCTCGCTCGCGATCCGCCAGCCGAGGTGCAGGCGCAGGATGAGCTTGCGCCGCGAGGTGCGTTCCGCACGCCGCCAGCCGAGCTCCGCGGCGCGCGCGGCAATCCCGTCGAAGAGCGCGAACTCCTCCTCGAAGCGCAGCAGGCTCTCGGTCTGGCGCGCGGTCGTGTTGGCGTCGTGGCGGCGGTAGGCGTAGTACGCGCTGCGGCTGCCGGCCAGGGTCTCGCCTTCGCACAGGAGGCGCGCCAGGAGCTCGAGGTCCTGCACCTGGCGCCAGCGCGGCTCGAAGCGGCGCATTCCCAGCGTCGCGCGCCGCCAGCAGAGCGTCGGGCACACGATGAAGTCGCCGTGCATCAGCGCGCGCAGCCCGGGCTCGCCGCGCAACACGACGTCGCCGGCGCCGCGCGGCACGAGCAGGCGCTTGATGTCGTCCTGCAACGAGAAGCGGCGTGTGCCTGCGGCGTCGATCGTCTCGGCCGCGCAGAAGAGCGCCACGGCCGCCGGGTGTGCCGCAGCCAGGCGCTTCATGCCGCCCACGTAGCCCGGCAGCAGACGATCGTCGGCGTGCAGCAGGGTCACGAGCTCGCCCTCGGCCGCCTCCAGGCAGCGGTTCCAGCACGCCACCATGCCGAGCGTCCCGGGGTTGGCGCGGTACTGCACGCGCACGTCGCCGAGGGCCTCCACGCACTCGCGCACACCGCGCTTGTCGGGCGAATCGTCGACCACGAGCAGGGTCCAGTCCGGATCCTGCTGGGCGCGCACGCTGGCCAGCGCCTCCTGCAGATAGTCGAGCCCGGAGTAGTACGGGATCGCGAGCGAGAGCGGCGCGGGCATCGCTCCCCGTTCCTTCAACGCGGCGGCTCGAGCCGCCGGTGGATCACGTGACGCGGCGCGTTCTGCATGTCGTGGTTCAGGAAGCCGAGCAGGAGCTGCACCCCGAGCAGGACCGGCAGCGCGGCCAGCATGACCGTGCCGCTGCTCGAGGTCGCGCCCAGGCGGCTGCCGGCCTGCCATTGCACGGCGCCGAACCAGGTGCCGCCGGCGACCAGCAGAGTCCCGAGCACGAGCTCCAGCGAGGCGAAGCTGAAGTCGCGCAGGTAGTAGCCATAGAAGACCCGCTTCCCGGTGTTCTGCAGGTGCTTCCAGGCGAACTCGAACAGCGCGTGGCGCACCACCAGGCTGCTCTTCTCGCTCCCGTACACGGCCGACATGGGCACGTCGGCCACCACCGCGCGCAGCGTCCCGAGCCGGAACAGGAGATCGGACTCGAAGAAGTAGCGCTGCGAGATCTTGTCCAGCGGCAGGCGCCGCGCGACGGCCGCGTGCAGGGCGGTGAAGCCGTTGGTCGGATCGAAGATGTCCCAGTAGCCGCTCGAGCACTTGTTCAGGAAGGAGAGCAGCGAGTTCCCGAGCAGGCGCACGAAGGGCATCGCGCGCAGACCCTCGAGCTCGAAGAAGCGGTTGCCCTTGGTGTAGTCGGCCTCGCCGCGCAGGATCGGCGCCACCAGAGTGGGGATGAGCCCCGGATCCATCTGGCCGTCGGAATCGAGCTTGACCAGCACCTCGGCCCCGTCGGCGAGCGCGGCGCGGTAGCCGCTCAGGGTCGCGCCGCCGACGCCCTGGTTCGCGGAGTGGAACAAGACGCGCACGCGCGGATCGCGGCAGCTCGCCTGCACGTGCTTGCCGGTCCCCTCCGGACAGGCGTCGTCGACCACGTAGACCGCCGTGCATTCGGGGCCGATGCGCGCGAGCACGTCGAGCACCTGCTCGCGGGTCCGGAAGCAGGGGACGACTACGGCGATCTCGGGGACGGCGATCTTGGGAAGCGGGGGCACGCGCGCCGTTCCAAGCTACCAAGCGCGCGGGCCGAAGCCATCCTCCACTCGTGGGGCTGTCGCGGCTTGACTCCGCTCGCCAGCAGTGCATACAACCACGAGCGGCACTCGACCTCGTGCAGCCCGCGCCCTCCAAGGAAACCGACTTCAAGGGCGACGACGTCTTCAAGGGCAAGGACGTCAGGGGCGGTCCCACGCTCGGGCCGCAGGTGCTGTTCCTCGCCCTGGCGGTCGCGCTGTGCTACGCGAACAGCCTGCGCGCGCCGTTCCTGCTCGACGATCCGTTCCTGAACAACCCGGGCGCGCGGCTCGCCTATTCCACGCGCCCGCTGGTGTGGGCCTCGTGGGACCTGAATCGCGCCCTGGGCGGCATGGAGACGTGGGGCTACCACGCCTTCAATGTGCTCGTGCACTTCGCCTGCGGTCTCTTCTTGCTGGGCGTCCTGCGGCGCGGCATGGCGCACGCGGTGCCGGAGCTCGCCGCACGCACGCGCGCGGGCCTCGCCTTCTCCGTGACGCTCCTGTGGCTGTGTCACCCGCTGGCGACTTCGGCGGTCACGTACCTGAGCCAGCGCGCCGAGTCCATGACGGCCTGCGCCTATCTCGCACTGCTCTACACGTTTCAGCGCGCCACGTCCTCCGCCCGACCCTGGGTCTGGCGGGCGTCGACGTTCCTCGCGCTCGTGCTCGGATTCGCGACCAAGGAGATCTTCGCGGCCGCACCCCTGCTGCTGCTCCTGTACGACGCGCTGTTCCTCGCAAGCGGACCGCTGGCAGCCCTGCGCGCGCGCTGGCGGTTCTACGGCGCGCTGGCACTGGCGACGCTCGTGCTCGTGCTGGTCTTCACCATCCCGGTGGTATTCCTGGGCAGGGACGTCGCCGCTGGTTTTGCGCTCGACGCATTTGGCCCGCTGGACTACGCGCGCTCCCAGCCCGGGGTCCTGCTGCACTACCTGCGGCTGGCCTTCTGGCCCCACCCGTTGTGCTTCGACTACGGCTGGCCGATCGCCACGGCAACGTCGGAATGGGTGCCAGAGACGCTGGTCGTCGCGGCGTTGCTCCTGGCCGTGGCGGTGCTCCTCCTGCGTCGTTCCTGGGTCGGCTTCGCCGGGGCGTGGTGCGTGGTCGTGCTGGCGCCGACGTCGAGCTTCGTGCCGATCAAGGACCTGGCCTTCGAGCATCGCTTCTACCTGCCACTGGCCGCGGTGCTCCTGCTCGCAGGCGCGGGTGCCGCGTGGCTCGTCCGCCGTTTCCTGCCGCGCGCACGCCGCCTCCTGCCCGGCCTCGCCGCGTCCGCGGCGCTGGCGCTCGCAGTCCTCACCGTGCGGCGCAACCAGGACTACCGCACGGCGGTGAGCTTGATGGAGCGCACGGCCGAGTGCGCGCCGGACAATGCACGCGCCCACGCCAACCTCGGTGCCGCGCTGCTCGACGCCGGCCGCCCGCAGGAAGCCATTGCTCCGCTGACGAGGTCGCTGGGCATCAACCCACGTGCGGGTCTCGCCTACAACAAGCTCGGCACGGCCTACCTGCTCCTCGAGCAGGTCGACCGCGCCATCCCCTTCCTGCGGCGCGCCGTGGAGCAGATCGAGGATCCGCGCTGCTACGACTCGCTCGGGGTGGCTCTCTACTCGAAGGGCGACCACGCGGGCGCAGCGCAGCAGTTTGCAGCGGCCCTGCAGCTGGATCCGACGCGGGCCGACATCCACTGCCGGTTCGCTCGCGCGCTGTGGCGGCTGCAGCGCCGGGACGAGGCCGGCCAGCATTACCGCGAGGCCCTGCGCCTGGAACCGGGGCGTGCCGAGGCACGGACCGAGCTCGCCGCGCTGCTGGCCGAACAGGGCGGAAAGCCTGTCACGGGCGAGGAGGACGCGCGCGTCAGAGCTCGATCTCGGAAGGACGATCGACGCGCTCCGCGCTGATCCGCAGCGCATCGAAGAGGTTGAGCGGCAGACGACCGGGTGGAGCGAAGCGGCGCGCCAGGCCCTGACCACCGACGTAGCGCGCGGCCTGGTAGGCGATGAGCGCGAGCGGCACGAGCTTCCACGGGTGTTCGACCGTGTGAACCCGGAAACCCTGGCGCGCGAGCAGCGCTCGCAGGCTGCGCGGCGCGAAGAACCACAGGTGCTGGGGCGGCGTCATCAGGCGCCAGCGACGCCCCAGCGCGCGCGCCAGCAGCGAGCCGTGGTCTCCGGTCGTGATGAGCAGCTGCGCGCCCGGCTTCATCGCCGCGTGGAGCCGCGCGAGAACCTCGCCGGGATCGCGCAGGTGCTCGATGACGTCCAGCAGCACGGCGGCATCGAACGGACCGTGCGCGGCCAGGAACTCGGGCGTGGCCTCGCGCACGACGGCCAGGCCGCGCGCCTGGCAGGCCGCGCGCGCGTGGTCCGAGATCTCGACGCCACACGCCGCGAACCGCGCGCGCGCTTCCTCGAGGAAGAACCCGTAGGCGCAGCCGAACTCGAGCAATCGGCCGCGCTCCACGTGGCGCGTCAAGGCCGCGAGCGTGCGCCGGAACTCGCGCCGCAGCTCCTCCGCGCTGCCGGCGTAGTCGGCGTATCCGTCGGGCTGCCCACCCTGGAAGTAGGCCGAGGTGTAGATCGAGGCCGGATCGAAGCCCGCCGGCAGGAGCGTGCGCGCGAGGCCGCACTCGCAAGCCACGATCGCGAAGCCGTTGACCGTGTACAGCGGATGCGTCGTGCGCCGCCCGCACGCGCAGCACTCGTCGACGCGCTCCGGGCCGGCCGGGCGAGCCTGCGGTCGGGGCGTGGCCATCAGCGGTGAAAAAAATAGTCGAACAGGATCCGGACCGCCTGGAACCCGCTCTGGCCCTTGCGCATCGAGTACTCGGTGTAGTCCACGGTGACGGGGACCTCGACCACGCGCACGCCGCTCAGCTTGACCTTGCGCAGGAATTCCGAGGCGTGCGCCATGCGTTCCTGCGTGATGCGCAGCTCTTGGGCGACGCTGGCCCGGAAGGCGTGCAGGCCGCAGTGCGCGTCGGTCAGTTCCATGCCGGACAGCCGGTTCGAGACCTTCGTCGCCAGGCGCAGCAGGCGCCGGCGGCGCGGCTCGACGCCGACCATCGCGCCCAGGAAGCGCGAGCCGAGCGCGACGTCGGCCTCACGCAGGGCCGCGACCAGGACCGGGATGTCCGCGGTCCGATGCTGGCCATCGGCATCGAAGGTGACGACGTTCTCCGCGCCGCGCGCGAGCGCGAAGTCGGTCCCGGTCTGCAGCGCCGCGCCCTGCCCGAGGTTGATCGGGTGGCGCAGGACGTGCGCGCCCGGCACGCGCGCCGCGGCCGAGGTGTCGTCCGGCGAGCCGTCGTCGACCACGACCACGTTCCAGCCCTCGGCCACCACGCCGGTCACGACGCGCCGGATGACGGAGCCCTCGTTGTAGGCCGCGATGACGACCCAAGTCCGCGCGCGCGTCGGATCCTGCACCAGGATGGCGAAGCTAACCGAGCGGATGAGCGCCGACAAGCGCAGTCGGAGCGGACGCGGAGCGGACGAGCCACCTCAGACTTGCCCGGAGGAGCGGGGCGTGCCTATATGGGAACGCGACGCGCGGCGCCGGTAGCCTGGGTCCGCAGCACACGAGATCTTCGACGCATGCTCATCCGCATCCTCCTCCTGATCGGGCTCGGCGCGACGGGGTGGCTCGTGTTCCTGCGCCGGAATCGGCTGCCCTTCCACATCGTGACGGTTTTCCTGCTGCTCGGCGTGGGCGGGATCGCGGTCTTGTTTCCCGAGCTCGCCAACGACCTCGCGCACTTTGCCGGCGTCGGCCGCGGCGCGGACCTGATCACGTACATCGCCATCGTCGGCGTGATGTTCGTGCTGATCCACTACTACACGAAGTTCGTGGAGCTGCAGCAGCAGGTCACGGAGCTGACGCGCGCGCTCGCGCTCCTGCGCGCGGAGCTCGAGCGCTCGTCGCCGCCGGTGGCGTCCACCAAGCCCGCCAGTCTCGACCCCGGCCGATCCGCGCTTTCTTGACTCGCTCGGATCGCGGCGCATACAAGATGCCGCCGCGCGTCCGCGCGATCCCCTTGCTCGAGAGCGTTCACCCCGAGACCGAGCAGACGCGTGCCAGCGCGACTCGCGCGCTCTGGCCCGGCGCACTGCTGCTCGCCCTGGCAGTCGCGCTGTGCTACGCGAACAGCCTGCGCGTCCCGTTCCTGCTGGACGATCCCCTGCCGGGCGTCCGGCTCGACTATCGCTTGCGTCCGCTGGTCGCCGCCTCGTTCGCCCTGAATCGCGCCCTCAGCGGTGAGTCGACCTGGAGCTTCCACGTCTTCAACGCGCTCGTACACCTCGGCTGCGGGCTGCTCTTGCTCGGCGTCCTGCGGCGAACGCTGGAGCACGCGGCCCCGGCCCTCACCGCGCGCACGCGCGACGGTCTGGCCTTCGTCACGACGATCCTGTGGCTGTGCCATCCGCTCCAGACCGCTGCGGTCACGTACCTGAGCCAGCGCGCGGAAACGCTGGCAGCGTTCTTCTACCTCGCGACGCTCTATGCCTTCCTGCGCGCGGCGTCGGCCGCGCAGCCGCTGGGCTGGCAAGCCCTGTCGCTCCTCGCCCTCGCCCTGGGCTTCGCCACCAAGGAGACCATCGCCACCGCGCCGTTCTGCCTGCTGTTCTACGACGCGCTCTTCCTCGCCGCTGGCCCGCGGGACGCGCTGCGGCACAGGCGGGGATTCTACGGAGCCCTGGCGCTCGTCACGCTCGCGCTCGCCCTGGTCTTCGTCGTCCCGCCGCTGCTGGCGGAGAAGAACGCCATGGGCTTCAAGCTGCAGGCGTTCGGTCCGCTGGAGTACGCGCGCACGCAGCCCGGGGTGATCCTGCACTACCTGCGGCTCGTCTTCTGGCCCCAGCCGCTGTGCTTCGACTACGGCTGGCCGATCGCCCAGGCGACGAGCGCCTGGCTGCCGCAGACCGCCGTGATCGCGGTGCTGCTGGTCGCCACGCTGATCCTGTACTCGCGCCGCTCCTGGGTCGGCTTCGCGGGTCTCTTCTTCTTCCTCGTGCTGGCGCCCACCTCGAGTTTCGTGCCCATCCAGGACGCCGCCTTCGAGCACCGCGTCTACTTGCCGCTGGCCGCGATCCTCACTCTCGCCGTGGTGGGAAGCTGGTGGCTCGTCACGCGTTTCGCGCGCAGCAGCGCGGGGCGACTGCTGCCGCTCCTGGCGGGCACGGCGACCCTCGTGCTCGCGGGCCTGACCTTGCGCCGCAACCAGGACTACCACTCGGCCGTGAGGCTGATGCAGCTCACGGTCGAGTGCGCCCCGCACCACACCCGAGCGCGCATCAACCTCGCGACCGCGCTGCTCATGGACGACCGGCCGCAGGAAGCCATCCCCGTCCTGGACGAGGCCCTGCGCCTCGACCCGCGCGATGGCTTCATCTACCTGAACCTGGGCATGGCCTACATGGCGCTCGAGCAGGTGGACCGGGCCATTCCGCTGCTGCAGCGCGCGGTGGAGTCCATCGAAGGCCGCGCGCCGCTCACGGCGACCTTTCACGAACAACTCGGCCGCGCCCTGTTCCTGAAGAACGACCACGCGGCCTCGGCCGTCCAGTTCGAGAAGGCCCTCGAGCTGGATCCCAGGAATGCGTTCGTGCACTGCCGCCTGGCGCACGCCCTCGGGCAGCTCGAGCGCAGCGACGAAGCGCTGCAGCACTTCCAGGAATCCCTGCGCCTGGATCCGGAGCTCCAGGAGGCACACATCCAGCTCGCCGCGCTGCTGGTCGAGCTGGGCCGTCCAGGGGAAGCCCTCCAGCACTCCCTGCAGGCCTTGCAGATCTCCCCCAACGCGAGCACCGAGCTGTCGGCCCTCGGCCGGTCGTTCCGCGCCAATGGACGCCAAGAGGATGCCTTGATCGCCTTCCGCGAGGCCATGCGCATCGACCCCGCACGGCCCGAGCCCTACGCGGAGCTGGCCGAGGCGGTGTGCGCGAAGCCGGATGCCAGCCTCGATCAGCGTCGGGACGCCCTGCTCCTGGCGCGCAAGGCACGCGAGATGAAGAGCTCCTCGGCCGCCGCCGCGCTGGTGGCGCGAGCCGAGGCCGCGCTGGCGGCGGCGGGCGGCGATCCGCAGGCCGTCGCGGGGCCCGATTCCACTCCGCAGAGCGACCCGGCCGGAATGCTCTTGCGCCTCCAGCAGGCCGTCGAAGAGAAGCCCCAGGACGCGGACGCCCACGCGCAGCTGGCGCACGCACTCGGCCAGGCCCGGCGTACGGAGGAGGCGATCCGGCACTACGAGGAAGCGCTGCGCCTGGATCCGGAGCGTCAAGACGCGCACATCAATCTGGCCTCGTTGCTGGTGGAGCAGGGGCGACAGCAGGAAGCCCTGGAGCACTCCCTGAAGGCGCTCGAGATCCTGCCCAACTCGGCCGAGGAGCGCTTCAACGTGGCCCAGGCGCTGCGCGCACTCGGACGCTTCGACGAGGCCATGGCCGGCTTCCTGGAAGCCAGCCGCATGGCGCCCGAGCTGGCCGAACCCTACGCGGCCTACGCGAAGACCGTGGGCATGAAGCCTGGCAGCACGGACGACGAGCGCCGCGAGGCCCTGCGCCAGGCGCAGAAGGCGGTCGAGCTCACGCACGCGACGCGCGCCGATCTGCTCGAGATCTGCGCAGAGGTCCAGGCCGGGCTGGGCGACTACGCGGCGGCCGCGCGTCTGGTCGAGCAGGCCCTCGCGCTCCCCGGTCCGAGCAAGAACGAGGTCTTCGCGAAGCGCCTGCGCGCGCAGCGCGAGGACTATCTCCAGAGGGCCGGGGAGTAGCGCGGGGGCGGGCGCACGATCTCGTCGGCCCCCGAAGCGATGTCCAGGGCAGCTAGTGGTGTGAGTCACGAATAGGGGCCATTATCCCGGGCCGTCTGCGCCCGCCGCGGCGTTGCGCCTCCTCCGAGACTAGCACCGAAGTCGTGCCCACATAGGTCCCGGGCATTACCACGCTTCCTTCACCAACAGTGGCTGTAGTACTCATCAGCTGCATAGAGGGCGTA
>JANOGB010000135.1:0-1807 GCA_031413955.1 Planctomycetota bacterium
CCAGGAAACAAATCCATGGTCCCATGAGACGCTCGGGGGAGATGGGAGTCACAGGGGGTCCAAAGTTCCAGCTACGCTCTCGCACGAGGAGCAGACTCGACTCACATGGCGCCGATGCTCGCAAGCCAGCCGCTCATGACCCGCTCCGCCCCGCCGATGGCGCGCGCGCGATCGCGTCCGGACGCGTCGTGGGTTTCTTCCGACATGTGGTGCGGGCTCGGCGGAGCCTCCCTCGTGCGCGAGAACCCGATCGAGCCTGGTCGTCCGTTTTCTACTCCCGGCCCCCGAGCTACCCCGGCTCCGCGCCTGAGCGAGCGCGCGCGGGAAGCCATGCGCCTGCGCCACTTCAGCCCGCGCACCGAGGAGGCCTACCTCGGCTGGATGCGCCGCTACCACGAGTTCCACGGCCGGCGCAATCCGGCCGAGCTCGGCCCCGAGCACGTCACGGCCTTCCTGAACGCGCTCGCGACCCGCAGGCACGTTGCGGCCTCGACGCAGAACCAGGCGCTCGCGGCGTTGCTGTTCCTCTACCGGGACGTTCTCGGCATTCAGCTCCCCTGGCTCGACGACCTCGTCCACGCCAAGACGCCCGCACGCCTTCCGGTCGTGCTCACGCGCGACGAGGTGCGGGCCGTGCTGGCGCGCATGGATGGGGAGCCGCGCCTCATGGCGACGCTGCTCTACGGCTGCGGCCTGCGCCTGCTCGAATGCTGCCGCCTGCGCGTGAAGGACGTCGACTTCGGCCGCAACCAGATCACCGTCCGGCGCGGCAAGGGCGACAAGGACCGCGCGACGATGCTGCCTGTCTCGATCAAGTCCGAGCTCGCCGCGCATCTCGAGCGCGTGCAGGCCCAGCACGAGCGCGACCTCGCGAACGGCGCGGGCTGGGTCGAGCTCCCCGGCGCGCTCGGGAAGAAGCTACCCTCCGCCGGCCGCGAGTGGCCCTGGCAGTGGGTCTTCCCCGCCACGCGGCACTACGTCGAGCGCGAGACGGGAGAGAAGCGCCGCCACCACCTGCACGAAACCGTCGTCCAGCACGCCGTACGCCGCGCCGTCCTTGCATCCGGCATCCCGAAGCGCGCCACTTGCCACACGTTCCGCCATTCCTTCGCCACGCACCTCCTCGAAGCCGGCAGCGATATCCGCACGGTCCAGGAGCTGCTCGGCCACAAGGACATCGCCACGACTATGATCTACACCCACGTCCTGAACCGCGGCCCGGCCGGCGTCCAGTCCCCGGCCGACCGCCTCCTCGGAGACTGACGATGCGCAACCAGGCTCTGCTCGGCCCCGGCCCCACGTCACCTCCCCGCGGGCGTGATGGCAACGGCATCCGAACTGAGTCGGCTGTTAGACAGACCCGCCTAACGTCGAGCACCGCCTCCCGCGCGTCGCGTTGCATCTCCTGGACTCGTGGCACCTTGCGTCGCTCGCGCGCTCCTTTTCAATCCACATTAGGCAGACCGCCTTGCCGCGCTCGCGGTATTTATGCAGATCTGTCCAATACACGTTGGGCGGACAAGGAGTTCTATCGACATGCCTGAAGACACTGCGAGCCGGTCTCTTGTTGGCGTTGACCAGTTGATGATCATGCGTAGTAAGTTGAGTGGTGCTCTGGCAGCACTCGTCATGCTTGCCCTTGTCGGCGCAACCTCCTGCACGACGAAACTGGACGTGACGAAATCGGAACTGAACGACAGCGCCATCGATGCGCCTGCTCGGCTCCGTTTCGAGGTCGTGCGCTCCATCCTCGAGGACAGCAAGGGCAACTACTGGTTCGGAAGTTGGAAGGAGGGCGTCTGCCGAT
>JANOGB010000136.1:0-27658 GCA_031413955.1 Planctomycetota bacterium
AAACGAGCCAAGAAAACGGAGCCGGGCTGGAGCCCGGCGCTCCCGGTTGAGCGCTAGGCGCTCTTCACCCAGCGTACGAGCTCCATGAACTTCGGCGGCTGCCCGGTGCGCAGGATGCCGATGCGGAAGATGCGGCCCGAGAGCCACAGCACGGCGATCGTGGTCACGATCAAGAGGATCAGCGTCCCGACGCGGTCGAACATCGGCGGACCCGCCGCGGCGCGGTTCATCATCACGAAGGGCGTGTAGAGCGGGATCCAGGAGAGCACGGTCGCGAGCGTCCCGTTCGGCTCCTTGGGGATGAACATCATGGTCATGAGCGGCACGATCATGATGATCATGATCGGGCCCATCATGTTCTGGGCTTCCTTGAGCGTGTTGCACAGGCTCCCGATGGCCAAGAACACGCCCGCGTAGAGCAGGTAGCCGAGCACGAAGTAGATCACGAAGGCGCTGAGCAACCCGGAGCTCTTCAGCACTTTCAGGAGCTCGCGCGCGATCTCCGCCTCTTGACCGGCCTTCAGCTCGAGGATCGCGACCAGCGAGATGATCCATGCCCCGATCATGGTCAGCCCGACCGCGGCGATGCCGCCGAGCTTGCCCATCATCAGCTCGCCCGGCGTGACCGAGGAGAGCAGCACCTCGATGATGCGGTTCGACTTTTCCTCGATCGTGTTGTTCAACAGCATCTGCGAGATCGTGAAGATCGCGATCCACAGCAGATACACGAAGCCGATCGGCGCCCACTGACGGATCTGGTCGGCGATGCTGACGGCCTCCTCGCCGACCTCTTTCTTGGGGTTGAGCGCGGCGAAGGGCAGGTGCGTGCGCTGCACCGTCTTCACGACCGAAGCCTTGTCCCCGAGCGCGCTCTCGTACTCGGTGCGCCGGAACTCCTCGTTGGCCGCGCGCTCGATCTCGTCCTTCAGGTCCTCGTCGGCCAGGTTCGAGCTCCAGTACTGGATCCCGAGGCGTTCGCTGCCCGGCAGGGTCACCATGGGCGGACGCACCGCGCGCTCGAAGATGTCCTCCGGCACGAGCACGGCCGCGAAGAGGTCGACCTTCTCGCCCTCGACCACGATCGAGCGCTCGCCGCGCAGGTAGGGCTTGAGCGCCGCGGAGAGCTCGTCCGGCGGGAGCTCGCGCTGGATGCCCTCGGGCAACGGGACCTCCTTGAAGGAGTAGCGCGGGGCGACGAACTCGGCAGCGTCCGCGCGCAGCTTCGGACGCACTTCCTTCAGCACGGTCTCGAGGCCGCCCTTCTCCAGGAACTCGTCCAGGAGCTCCGGGTTGTCGCCGGCCCACTTCGAGGTGGCTGCCTCGGCGTCGATGGCCGGTATCTTCTCGAGCTCGGCGGCCGTGGGGATGGACTGGCCCTTCAGGCTGTTCTTCTGCACCCACTTGCCGAAGGCCGACAGCACCTCGCGCTGGTGCAGCCGCTCCAGCGCCCTTTCCAGCGCCGGCTCGAGCTCCTCGGACTGGTCGACGAGCACGAAGTGCCGCACGGACTTCGTCTTCTCGATCAGGCCTCCGACCGAGAAGCTGAGCCAGATCATCAGCGGAAAGATGAAGATCCCGATCCAGAAGCCCTTGGTCTTGACGTTCTCGGCGAACTCGCGCAGGGCGACCAGGAAGGCGTAGCGCATGGGAGCTCCTAGCGAAAGGACGCTTCGCGCGCCTCGGGACCGACCAGATTCACGAACACCTCGTGCAGCGTCGGATCGCTGTGGTCGAAGCGCTTGAGGCGAATGCCGCGCTCGAAGCAGCGCGCCAGCACTTCCTGCGGATCGGCGCTCTCGCGCAGACGCAGCTCCCAGCTGCCGGGCTTGGCGCCGTTGCCGGCCAGGGCGGAGAGCTCGAGGACGCCCGGCAGCGTGCGCAGCGGCGCGACGTCGTCGTCGCTCTCGATCACCAGCCGCCGCGGGATCGTGCGCAGGGCCTCGGCCACCGTGCCGTCGAAGAGCTTCTTGCCCTTGGCGATCAGCAGGATGCGCTGGCACAGCCGCTCGGCGTGCTGCATGACGTGGGTCGAGAACAAGACCGTGCGCCCGCGCGCCGCGAGATCGCGCACCACGTCCTCCAGCACCTGCTGGTTGACCGGATCCAGGCCCGAGAAGGGCTCGTCGAAGATCACCAGCTCGGGATCGTGCGCGATCGAGGCCAGCACCTGCACCTTCTGGCCCATGCCCTTGGAGAGCGTCTCGGTCCGCTTGTCGGCGAAGTCCTTGAGGCCGTAGCGCTCGAGCAGCTCGTAGGCGCGCCGCTTGGCCGTGTGCCGGTCGACGCCCTTGAGCGTCGCGAAGTAGGCCACGATCGCCCAGCACTTCATCTTCTTGTAGAGGCCCTTCTCCTCCGGCAAGTACCCGACGCGGCTGCGCACGTCGAGCGCCGAGGGCGCGCCGAAGACGCCGATCTTGCCCGCGCTCGGCTTCAGGATCCCGAGGATCATGCGCAGGGTCGTGGTCTTGCCCGCGCCGTTGGGTCCGAGGAACCCGGTGATGGAACCTTCCTGGACGGTGAAGCTCACCTCGTCGACGGCGCGGAACTCGCCGAAGAGCTTGGTGACGCCTTCGAGCTCGAGGACGTGCATGGGGCGGAGATTCTCGCCTGTCCCGGCCCCGCGTGGCAATTCGCTCGCCTCGCGCGCCTCGTCGTGGGCACGGTTTAGGGCACCTCGGGGAGAGAACGAGTTTGCCGCACCTGTTCGAGATGGATAATCCTGGCGAACATGAGCAGGCGAGGAGGATCGTCCGCGCGTTCGCAGCGCTCCCAGGCAACGCCCCTCCTGCCCTTCGAGCCTGCGGCGGGCGAGGCGCGGAGCCCGCGCCGGGTTTTCCTCGACTGGAAAAGGCCGGTCCTCCGCTCCGCGGCCGACTGGATCCTGTCCGAGCTCGGGACCGAGCTCGGCGAAGTGCTGGTCGCGCTGCCGGGCGCACGCGCGGCGCGGCGCCTGCGCGAACTCCTGGCCCTGGCAGCGCCGCCGAGCTGGACGCCGCCGCGCGTCCTGACGCAGGGCGAGCTCATCGACGAGCTCGTGCGCCTGGAGCGGCCCGCGGCCGGACGTCTGACGCGCACGCTGGTGTGGGAGCGCGCGCTCCGGAGCCTGGACGAGGCCGAGCTCGCGCGCTTGCACCGGAGCACACCCTCGAGCAGGCGCCGCGGAGACCAGGAGCGCCTGCGCCTGGCCGAGACCGTGCGCGCGCTGCACGGCGAGCTCGCGCCCGAGGGCCGCGACTTCGCGGCTCTCGCGCACGAGACCTGGGATCCGGAGCTCGAGGCCGAGGCCGGCCGCTGGCAGGCCCCTGGCCCAGGCCCAGACGCGCTACCGCGAGCAGCTCCTACGGCTCGGCATCGTCGACCCGCACGAGGGCCGCGCGCAGGCCATCGCGGCGGGCGCCGTCGAGCGTTCGAAGCGCGTGGTGCTGGTGGCGGTCGCCGACATGAACCAGTTGCTCGCGCGAGCGGTCACGGCGCTCGGAGAGCGCGTCACGGTCCTGGTGGGCGCGCCGCCCGAGCTCGCGCCGGGTTTCGACGAGCTCGGCCGGCTGCAGAGCGCTTTCTGGCGCGAGCGCGACGTGCCGCTCGAGCTCGCGGACTGGCGCGTGGCCGAGAAGCCCGTCGACCAGGCCGAGACCCTGCGCGCGGTGCTCGACGAGTGGCACGGCCACTACGCCCCCGCGGAGCTCGAGGTCGGCGTGGCCGACGAGAGCGTGGTCCCCTATCTCGAGCGCCAGCTCGAGGACTGCGGCGTGCGCGCGCGGCGCGCGGCCGGGACGCCGCTCGAGCGCACGCGTCCGCTGCGGCTCCTGCGCGGCCTCGCGCGCTACCTCGCGCGGCGCGGTTTCAGCGAGCTCGCGGCCCTGGCGCGCGATCCCGACCTCACGGCCGCGATCGCCGGCGATCCCGACGCGCCCGCGCGCTTCGACCGCTACTACCTGCAGCACCTGCCGCGCCACGCGCGCGACTGGATCGGCTCGGAAGCCCACGAAGCGGCGGTGCGCGCCTTCCACGCGGGGCTCGAGCGCAGCCTCGGCGCGCTGGCTGCGCGCGAGACACGCCCGCTGGCTGCGTGGGCCGGCCCGCTGCGCGCCTGGCTGGGGAGCGTCTATGCACGCACGCTGGACGAGTCCAGGGAACCCGAGCGCGTGCTGGCTGCAGCCCTGCGCTGCATCGGCGCGGCCCTGGGCGAGCTCGAGGAAGTGCCGGGGAGCCTGGAACTCGCCGCGCTCGACGCCGCCGAGGCGCTGGAGCTCCTGCTGCGCGTCCTCGGCGGCCAGCGCGTGCCGCCGCCGCCCGCCCAGGCCGGCTCGGTCGAGCTCCTCGGCTGGCTCGACGTGCCGCTGGCCGACGCACCCGCGCTGATCCTGACGGGCTTCAACGAGGGCCGCATCCCCCAGAGTCTGGGCGCCCACGCCTTCCTGCCGGACGCGCGCCGCGCGGCCCTCGGACTGCCGAGCGACGCCGAGCGCGTGGCGCGCGACGTCTACGCCGCCACGCTGATCCTGGCGACACGCGCGCGGCGCGTGTTCGTGAGCGCGCGCCGCAGCAGCGAGGGCGACCCGCTGGTACCGAGCCGGCTCGCCTTCCACTGCCCGGCCAGCGAGGTGCCCGCGCGCGTGGCGCGCTTCCTGCCCCACGGCGACCACGCGCACGCGCGCCTGGCGGACGACGGCGAGGCGGCGCGGAACCATGCCTGCCCCGTGTTTCCCGGCTGGGTCGCGCCGGAGAAGCTGCGCGTCTCGGCCTTCAAGACCTACCTCTCGTCGCCCTACCAGTTCTATCTCGAGCACGTGCTCGGCCTCGAGACGCTCGACGACCGCGTCATCGAGCTCGATCCGCGCCGCTTCGGCACGCTGGCCCACGGCGCGCTCGAGGACCTCGGCCGGGGCCCGCACGGCTCCACCGATCCGGCCGAGATCGCGGGCTTCCTGGTGGAGCGCCTGCGCGCGCGCGCGGCGGCCGAGTTCGGCCCGGCACCGCTGCCGGCGGTCGAGTTGCAGGTCGCGCAGCTCGAGCATCGCCTGCGCGCCTTCGCGCGCCCCCAGGCCGCGCGTGCGGCCGAGGGCTGGCGCATCCACGCCGTCGAGTGGAAGCCGCCGGCGCCGGTGTTCCTCGACGTGGACGGGCGCGCGCTGCAGGTCTCGGGCAAGATCGACCGCATCGACGTACACCCGGACGGGCGCTGGGCGATCCTCGACTACAAGACGGGCGACAAGAAGAAGACGCCGCGCGAAGCGCACCGCAAGCGCGACAAGGAAAAGACCTGGATCGACCTGCAGCTCCCGCTCTATCGCCTGCTCGCGGCCGGCCTCGGTCTGGCGGGCGAGCCGGAGCTGGGCTACGCCTGGATCGCCAAGGAGGAGCACGACACGGGCTTCTTCTTCGACGAGTTCGAGCCGGCCGAGCTCGACCAGGCGCTGGCGGAAGCGCGCCGCATCGTGAAGCGCGTGCGCGCTGGCGATTTCCGCGCGAATGGGCGCGCGCCCTACGAGGAGATCTGGAAGGCGATTTTCGGCCTGAGCACGCTCGGCGGCGAGAGCGAGGAACCCGGCCCGTGACGAGCTCCCCCCACCGTCTCATCCACGCCTCGGCCGGCACGGGCAAGACCTACCAGCTCTCGGGGCGCTTTCTCCAGCTCGCCTTCGCGGGCGTCGAGCCGCGGCGGATCCTGGCCACGACCTTCACGCGCAAGGCCGCGGGCGAGATCCAGGACCGCGTGCTCGGGCGCCTGGCGGAGGCGGCGCACGACGCGCGCGCGCGCGCAGAGCTCGGCCGGCAGATCGGCAGGACGCTCTCGGCGGGCGAAGTCGAGGCGCTGCTGGCCAAGCTCACGCGCCGGCTCGACCAGCTGCGCGTGCGCACGCTGGATGCCTTCTTCGTGCACCTCGCCAAGCTGTTCGCGCTCGAGCTCGGCCTGCCGTCCGACTGGAGCATCGTCGACGACGCCGAGGAGCGCGCGCTGCAGCGCGAGGCCGTGGCGCGCACGCTGGCCAAGACGGACAAGACCGAGCTGCTGGTGCTGCTGCGCGGCCTGCAACGCGCGGATGCCTCGCGCTCGGTGGAACGCACGTTGCTGCGCGAGGTCGACGAGGGGCGCAACGCCTTCCTCGAGAGCTACCCCGCGGCCTGGCGCCGCATCCACGCGCCGGCCGGTCCGAGCGCGAGTGAACTCGCCTCGGCGCTCGCGCGCCTGGCCGCGCTACCGCTGCCGCTCACGAAGCAGAAGGAGCCGCGCAAGCACTGGCGTAACGCGCAGGCGGACATCCTCGCGGCCGTCGCGGTGGGCGACTGGAACGGACTGATGGAGCTGACGCTGGTCACGCGCGTGCTGGCGGGCCAACCGGAGTTCGACCGCGAGCCCATCACGGACGACTGGGTCGAGCCGCTGGAGCTGCTCCTGCACCAGGCCGCGCACGAGCTCGTGCAGGAGGTGGTGGTCTTCAACGCCGCGGCCCTGGGCTGGCTCGAGCGCTTCGAGCAGAGTTTCGACGAGCTCAAGGCCGAAGAACGCGCCTACCGCTTCGAGGACCTGCCCAAGGCCCTGCACCCGCGCGACGAAAACCGCATGGGCGTGCGCGAGCAGATCTGGTATCGCCTCGACGGGCGCCTCGACCACCTGCTGCTGGACGAGTTCCAGGACACGGCGCCGGTGCAGTGGCGCATCCTCGCCCCACTCGCGCAGGAGATCCTGGCCGACGGCACGGGCACGCGCAGCTTCTTCTGCGTGGGCGATCTGAAGCAGTCGATCTACGGTTTTCGCGAGGCCGAGCCGCGCCTGCTGGCGGGCATGGAGGGTCTGCACCCGGTGCTCGCGCGCGAGAAGCTCAGCGTCAGTTTCCGTTCCGCGCAGGTCGTGCTCGACGCCGTCGACCGCGTGTTCCAGGCGATCGGCTCCAACGCGGCCTTCGAACGCGACGAGCACAAGGATGCGGCCGGTGCTTTCCAGGCAGACTACGCAGCCCACACCACCGCGAACCCCGGCCAGCCCGGCGCGGTCCTCTTGCTGGAAGCCCCGCTGTCCGAGGACGAGGACGAGCCCTTGCTCGAGGTCCTGAGGCTCGCCGCGCGGCGCGCGCGCGCCATTGCGATAGAGGCACCCGAGGCCACGATCGGGATCCTGCTGCGCCGCAACGAGCCCATCGCGCGCATGATCTTCCTCCTGCGCGACGAGGGCCTGCGCGCGAGCGGCGAGGGCGGCAACCCGCTGACCGACTCGGCCGCCGTGCTGCATTTCCTGTCGCTGCTGCACCTCTCCGACCACCCGGGCGACTCGGCCGCCGCGTTTCACGTGGCGAGCTCGCCCCTGGCGGGCGCCGTGGGACTCAGCGCCCAGGGCTTCCGGCGCGAACGCGCGCTCGTGGCCGAATCCGTGCGCGCGCGCCTCGCGCAGGAGGGCTACGGAGCCTTCGCGGCCTCGTTCCTGGGCGCGGTGGACGCGGGCTACGGCGCCTGGGACCGGCGGCGCTTCCGCCAGCTCGTCGACCTCGCGCACGCCCACGACGAGCGCTCCGGCCTGCGCGCCGATCGCTTCGTCGATCAGGTGCGCCTGACGCGCGTCGAGGACCCCGCCGGGGCCCAGGTGCAGGTCCTGACCGTGCACTCGGCCAAGGGCCTCGAGTTCGACGCCGTGCTCTTGCCCGAGCTCGACGGCCCCTTCCTGCCGCAGCGCTCCGAGCTGCTCACCGAGCGCCCCGATCCGGCCGGCCTGGTCACGGCCGTCTCGCGCGCGCCCAGCGAAGAGGTGTGCCGCATGGAGCCGACGCTCGAGGCGCTGTGGAGCGCGCGCGAGCGCCGCGAGCTGCGCGAGGCCCTGTGCCTCTTGTACGTGGCGATGACGCGCGCACGGCACCGCCTGGAGATGCTCGTGCAGCACAGGAAGAAACCGGCCGAGATCCCGCGCAGCTTCGCGGGCGTGCTGCGCGCGGCCTTCGGCGTCTTCTCGGCGGCCGCGGACGGCGTGCTGTGGGCCCACGAGGGCAACCAGCGCGCCTGGTTCACGCAGCGCGAGCAGCGTCCACAAGTCTCCGAGCGGCCGGCGGCCCGCCCGGCGCCTTTTCGGCGCACGAGCGCGCCGGCCGCGCTCGCGCACCGCTCGCCTTCGGCCAGCGAAGGCGGCGGCACGCAGCGCGCGGCCGAGCTCCTGCGCTCGCCGCGCTCGGACGCGCGCCTCGCCGGCGACCTCGTGCACCGCTGGCTCAGCCGCGTCGAGTGGCTCGAGGACGCTCTCCCCGCCGACGCCGCGCTGCTCGCGCTCGGCCGGACCCTGACGAACGACGAAAAACTGCTTTCCACGACCCTGGGCGAGCTGCACGCCTTCCTCGCGCAGCCTGCGACGCGCGCCGAGCTCGAGCTCGGCCGCGCGCCGCGCGCCGAGCGCGTCGTGTGGCGCGAGCGGCCCTTCGCGCTCGTGCTCGACGAGCCGGACGGCACGCGCGCGCTGTGGTCGGGCGCCTTCGACCGCGTCGTGCTGCACGGACGGCCGGGCGCGTGGACGCAGGCCGTGGTGACCGACTTCAAGACCGACCGCGTGGAGGCGGCCGAGCTCGACGCGCGCGCGGAGTTCTATCGTCCCCAGCTCGAGGCCTACCGGCGCGTGCTGGCGCGCATCACCGGGCTCGCCGCGGAGCACATCCAGGCACGCCTCCTGTTCTTACGGCTGGACCGCGTCGTGGCTCTCTGAGCGCGCAAGTTCGCCCCCCCGGCGGCCGATAGGTCCGCCGTGCTCGAGGGCGAAGTGCGACGGCCGACCAGCTGGTGGTTCTTGCTGGCCGCCTTTGCTGCCTACTCGCTCGCGCATCTCTTCAACAACACGGTGCTGGAGCTCGATACGCCGCGCAGGGCGCTACTCGAGCTGCAGCGCGCGAGCGGCGGCTGGATCGAGCCCGTGCTCGTGCGCTCGCAGTTCGTGCTGCTCGCGTTCTTGCTCGTGGTCGTCGTCCTCGGGCGCAAGAAGATGTCCGCGGTCGGCTGGCGGGCGCGCGACGTCCTGCCGGGCGTGCTGGTCTACGCGGGGGCCTGGCTGGTGCTGCAGCTCGGGCTGGTCGCGGCCGCGCTGCGCCAGGGCGTCGAGCTCGCCTGGCATCCGCTGTGGACGCGCTTCGGAGTCGGCGCGGTGCTGGGCGGCGTGCTGGCGCAGGCGCTCGGGCACGCGCTGGTCGAGGACACGGCCTTTCGCGGCTTCTTCCTGCCCGAGCTGCGCGCGCGGCTCGCGCGGCCGGGGACGAAGCTCATGGCGCTCCTCTTCACGCTGCTCGCGCTGCTCGGCTCGGCGCTGCTCTTCGGTCTCGCGCACGTTCCCACGCGCCTGCTCGTCAAGGGCTCGGGCCTGGGCGAGCTCGTGCGCGAGCAGGGACACTTTCTCTCGGCCGGGCTGGCGCTGGGTGTGGCCTGGCTCGCGACGCGCAACCTGTTCGTCGTGGTGGGGCTGCACGTGCTCCTGAACGACCCCGCGCCGCTGGTGGACGTGCCCGGGACGGTCCTGAACCGCGCCGTGCTGGTCGTTTTCGGCGGGGTGGTCGTGCTGGCGGCGTGGCGGCGGATGCGCGGCCGCTCGGCCACGGCCGAGCCGCCCGAAGAGCGGGCGCGGCAAGCGGCATGATCCGCGGACCGCGAGGCCGGCTAGCCTCGTTTCGGGTACGCCTCGCCGACGCCCGCTCCCGCGCCCGAGCGACGCCGGGCTAGACTGCGCCGTCGCCATGAAAACGCTCGCCCTGCTCGCGCTCGTCCTCCTCCTCACCGGTCCGTCCGCGCCCAGCCAAGGTGGCGCGCTTTCGAAGGCCCTGGCCGCGGCCACCAAGGCGCTGGAGGCGGGCGACCTGAAGCGCACGCGTTTCGAGCTCGATCGCGTGCTCGAGCGCGACCCGAACTCGCTCGTGGGCTGGGAGCTGGTCGAGCGCTGGGCCGCCAAGGCGACCGACAAGGACGAGCTCGTCCATGCCCTGCACCGCCAGCTCTCGATCTCGCGCGCACAGAAGAAGGACAAGGCCGCGCTGGATGCGCTGCGCGCGCGGCTCCTGCCCCACGATCCGGCGGCGGCCGAGCTCGAGAAGCTGCGCACGAACTACGTCGACAAGCTGAGCAAGCTGGGCGAGGGCTACGACAAGACGAAGCGCCCGCACTCGGCCATCCGCGCCTACAAGCAAGCGCTGGCGCTCGACCCGGATCGCGCCGACATCGTCGCCACGATCGAGCGCATAGCCGCGGCCCCCGATCCCTCGCTGGCCGAGGACGCGCGCCCGCGCGACCTACTCGAAGGCGTCTCGTCCGAATGGATCGCGGAGTTCGACAAGAAGCACTTCGACTGGAGCGACCGCCACATCATCGAGAAGCCCAACTACAAGACCCAGACCAACGCCGGCTATGAGGTGGCGGTGCGCACGGCCGAGGCGATGGAGCAGATGAACGCCTTCTACCGCGTGTTCTTCCGCTACGGCGCGGAGGGCGACAAGCGCAGCCCCTCGCGCATCGAGGTCAACATCTTCAAGACGCGCGACGAGTACACCAAGGACCCGAAGGACTGGAGCGGCGGACACTACACCGGCAGCGCGGTCGAGACGTACATCGGTGACGGCGGTTTCGAGGACATGACGGGCACGCTCTTCCACGAGGCCGCGCACCAGTTCGTCGGGCTCGCCACGCAAGCCGACGGTTGGCTGAACGAGGGCCTGGCCTGCTTCTTCGAGGGCACGCGGATCCTCGCCAACGGCACGGTGGTCTTCAACCTGCCCTCGACGGGGCACCTCTTCTCGCTGGTGGAGCGCATGCGGCGCGGGTGGATGAGCAGCGCGACGGACGGCATCGATCCGAACGAAGCCAGGACGGAACCGAAGACGGCGCCCACCTTCCGCATCGTGCTCGAGGGCCAGTACGTGTGGGCGCCGCCGTGGTATGCGCCGGCGTGGGGCTTCGTCTTCTTCTGCTACAACTTCCAGGACCCGGCCGACGGACGCTTCGTCTACCGCGACTCGTTCTGGAACTTCGTCTCCGCCTCGGGCGGGAAGCAGGGCGAGACCGCGGTGAAGACCTTCGAGGAGCTCGTGCTCGGCAAGCCCGAACCGGTCACGGAGGGCATCACGAGCTCACAGCGGCTGCCGCAGACCGTCGACGAGGTCAACGAGGTCTGGAAGAACTACCTGTTCGAGCTGGGCGCGCAGCAGAGCGGCAGCCGGAAAGAGCCGCCGCCCTACCTCGAGTGGGCCAAGAACGCCAAGAAGCGCGGCGCCCTGAACGACGCGAGCGAGTTCCTCGAGAGAGCCTGGCAGAACTCGCCCAACGACGCGGCCGTGCTCGAGGCCTACGCAGATTTCCTGGTCGAGAAGAAGAGCGAGGACCGCGCGACCAAGCTCCTGACGCAGGCCCTCGCGCAGATCGAGAACACCACCCCGGTCGACCAGACAAGAGTCGCTGCGCTCGAGCAGAAAGTGCGCAAGATCGATCCGTCCTACCAGCGCCTGGACGACGTGCGCTCGGCCCTGATCAAGGACGTCACCGCGCTGATCGAGCGCTACCTCACGGACGGACTGAACCTGCAGGCCATGGAGCTCTCCTTCCACCTGGGCAGCGAGCTGCAGGAGCCGGCGCTGTTCGCGCTCTACGAGCGCGGCGTGCGCGCCGAGGGCCGCTCGATCGCCAGCTGGCGCCTGGCCTACAACGAGGAGGACCTGCGCGGCTGGAACTACAAGGGCCTGGAACAGTTCTACAAGCCGGCGGGCGAGCTCCTGAACTCGAAGTTCGAGACCTACTCGAGCAGCGTCAACGACTACAAGATCCTCACGCTCGACGAGATCACCTCGGGCGACTACTCGCTGGAGTGCGAGGTCGAGGCCCAGAAGGGCAAGGTGAACTTCGCGGGCCTGGTCTTCGGGCGCAAGTCGAGCAGCGACTGCCACGTGCTCGTCCTCTTCCCGCCTGCGCCCGACAAGAACGGCTCCGTCGACCTGGCGACCTTCCACGGCGGGAGCTCGAACGACACCTGGCGGCGGAACCCCGTGCAGTTCCCCAGCCGCGCGCCCGATGCGACCAGCGCCGCGATCTTCTACAAGCTGCGCGTCGACGTCACCGGGCGCCTGGTCGACGTGTGGGTGAACGGCGAGTACCAGGCCACCCAGGAGTTCGCGAGCCTCGACGTCCTGCGCGGCTCCTTCGGCCTCGTCACCGGACGCGGCGAGGCGCGCTTCAAGAACGTGCGCTTCGTGGGCCGCGCGGCGCGCGATCCATCGGCAGCCATCGAGCGCAAGCTGATCCTGGAGGAGAAGAGCGCCGGCGGCGAGGCCATCAACGGCAGCTGGCTCGGGCTCGTGCCACCCTTCCCGAAGGCGCAGAAGTGGTACCAGGGCGAGCGCAAATCCTGGGACGAGGCCAAGGGCTACCCGCAGCTCTTCGTGCTGTGGAGCATCGACCAGAACGAGCAGCTCCCGATCGACGCCTACCTGCGCGACCTGTTCGAGAAGAACGCGAGCGTCGGGCTACGCATCGTCAACCTGCTGGCCTTCTGGGACAAGGAGGCCGCCGACGCGTATCTCGCCAACCACGAGTTCCCGGACGCGCTCGGGCTCGACACTCCGACCGAGGCCGAGCGCAACTTCGGCGTCATCTTCGAGCGCTTCGACGTGATGCGTTTTCACCTGCCGCGCTTCCTCTTGCTCGACATCGACGGCAAGGTCGCCTGGGAGGGCGACCCGGGCTTTGCCAAGGGCACCGGCTGGAACGGCGAGGAATCGCTGCTCGACGTGCCGCTGCGCGAGCTCATCGCCAAGCGCAAGCTGACCGAGTTCACGGCCTGGCGCAAGGCCTGGCCGGAAGCCAAGGCTGCGCTCGCGCGTGGCGAATTCACGAAGGGTGTCGCGGCCCTGAAGGGCGCGGGCACGTTCGACGCGAGGGTCTCGAGCGAAGTGGCCGAGGCCAGCGCCTACTTCGCGGCCGTGGAGGGCGCCGCGGGCGGGATCGAGGCGCTGGCGGAGAAGCTCGCCGCGGAGGGCCGCGAGCCGGCCCTCGAAGTGCTGCTCGACTGGGCCGAGGCGCTCGGCAAGCCCGTCAAGAAATCGAAGGCCGTGAGCGCCGCGCTCAAGAGCCCGAACATCGCCGCCTGGAAGAAGGCGCCGGGCATGCTGAAGCCCCTGCTCGCCAAGGTCGGCAAGGACGCCGCCGCGGTGGAGGGCGCGCTCGCGAAAGTCGCCGCCCTGCCGGGCAAGTTCCCGGCCGAGTTCGCCGAGCAGGCGCGTGTCAACGCCAGCGACGCGAGCGCCTTCAAGGCCGTGATCGACGAGGCCGGCGAGCTGCCCGCGCTGTGGCTCGCGAGCGAGCACTTCGGCTGGTGACCCGGGAGCGCCAGGCTCCAGCCTGGCTCTTCTCTCTTCCTGCTCCTTCTTCGAGACGAAGCCCCCGTGGAGCCAGGCCGGAGCCTGGCGGTCCCAGGGGGCAGCACGCCGCGGGAGACTACGGGCAGGAGCCGATGCTGACGTCGTCCACGAAAAAGGTCGTGTTCGACGGAGGTACCAAGGACCTGGGCTGGCTTGTCTTCGCGTGGAACCGGAGAACGTGGACGCCATTGTTGGCGAAGGCTCCCAGCGGGATGGAGACGAGCTGGTATCCGAGGAACGGAGCGGAGTTCCCCCGCACCTGGTAAACCTGCAAGCCGTCGATCGTGACCTCCAGGAAGTCGTTCGGATTGCCGCTCGTCGCAGGCACTTCCAGATAGAAGTCGAGCGTCGCCGCACCCGCGGGAATGGTCAAGGACTGCTGGACTGCGGCTTCGTCCGCAAGGGCGGTGCCGCCAAAGAAGGCCCAGTACGTGCCCGTTCGTGGACCCGTCCCGCCCCCGGCGCCACACAGCGCGAGGCTGCATACGGGCGTTCCGAAGAGCGTCGAGGATTCGACCCACGAGGGCGCGTTGGGGCCGTCCTCGAAGCCGCCCTCGGTGACCGCGTTGGCCACGCAGAATGTACCGTCACCGCGGTAGAGGCCGGCCGCGGTCATGCAGTCGACCTCCGGAACCGTCACGCAGCTGCCGTTGGGCAAGCAGCAGGCGCCGAGAGGCGGGCAGATCGGCACGAGGGCGTCGATGGAGATGTCGTCCACGAAGAAGTTCGTGAGCCCGGTGCAGACGGAATGGAACTCGAGGTGGTGCTCCCCTCCATCCGCAAAGCCTGCCAACGGTATGGAGAAGAGCTGGTAGCCGACGAAGGGACCATCGCCTTCCCGCGCCTCGAAGACCTGCATCCCGTCGATCGTGACCTCCAGGAAGTCGGTCCCGTTGCCGCTTGCCACCGGGATCTCCAGATAGAACTCGAGCATCGTCGCTCCGACGGGGATCGTCACCTGCTGCGCGAGCGAGCCTTCCTCGAAGCCTGGAATGCCGCCGAACCAGGCCCAGAACAAGCCCGTTCGCGGCCCTGTCCCGCCACCAAAGCCGCAGGAGCCGTCACACAGCGGCGTGCCGAAGTTGGTGGAGGATTCGGCCCAGTCGCCGGAGAAGGAGCCTCCCTCGAGGCCGCCCGAGGCCACCGGATTGACGAGGCACTCCGTGTCGTCACCCTGATAGATACCGCCGAGGTTGGTGCAGTCGGCTTGGTTGGGGGTCTCAACGCAGGTCCCGTTGGGCAAGCAGCAGGCTCCCATTGCAAAACCCGAGGAACACGCCACGGTGGGCACACAAGCAGGGTTGCCAGCGTCTGTGATATCGAGCTGGATCGTGCCCACGCCGGCCGCACCCGATCCGTCGGCACCCACGGTCACCCAGTAGGGAATGCCTGGCCTGGAGCACCAGCTGAACGTTGCCCTGTCCGCGGGAACGCAAGCCGCATCCCCGATGCTGCCACCCACGCAATCCCGCGCCAGGCAAGTCCCGCAGAACACGCTGATCTTCGTGTCCACGTTGGTGGCGGCGTTGCAGGTGGAAGCCTCGATCATCCTGCCCGTCCCTATCACCTTGTACCAGACGTTCCGGAACGGCCCCGTATTGAAGCCGCAGGACAAAGGCGGATTCACGATGTCGCTCATGGCCCCCTCCGTGTCGAAGGTGGCCGAGGTCAGCCCCCCCGGAGCGGGCACCGTCAACTCGATCGCGTCTTCGCAATCGTCGTTCGACGGCACACAGCTAGTTCCGCAGTCGAACGTGACAATGGCCTCTCCCAGCGAGACGGGAGCATAGGCGGCCACCTCGATGTAGTAAGTGCTTCCTACCTGCAACCCGTTGTAGCAGATCTGGGAGAGCAGCCCGTTGCCTTCGTCTTCGCTACAGACCAGCGGCGTCAAAGCAGCGCAGGTGCCTTCATAGAGTGCGAGCAGGGTGTCGTTCGTGCCGCGGCTGGCATTCGTGTGCACGAACAGGGACGACTGCATTGCCGTGAACTGGATCCAGGCCGTGCCGGCCCCCTGCGTCGCACTGCCGAAGCGACAAGGGAAATCGGGATCCGCCAGATCGACGGACATGTTCGCGAGGTTCACGTGCAGCATGTCCCCGCAGACGGCGATCAATGGATCGTCGCAGTGGTCACCCTGTGGCGCGGTGCACGTCACGCTCAGGAAGCTGGCGCCAAGATCCACGGGGGTCCTGTTGGCCACCTGGATGTAGTAGGTGTCGCCGACCTCGAGCTGTCCGACCGTGAGCGTGGACAACAGGTCGAGCGCGTTGGGATTGATGCTGATGTCGTCGTTGCAACCGAGCTCGACCAGTCCTCCGCAGGTGCCCGAGTAGACGGCGAGCAGCGTATCCACGGTCGTGCTCCCGGAAGTGCTGATGGTTGCCTGCGTTTCCGTGGCCACGAAACGGAACCACGAGGTGCCGAAGCCCTGAGCGATGCCACCGAAGCGACAACTGAAGACCGGGTCGCTCGGGTCGGTGGTTCCACCGGAGTTGTCGAACATCATCGCGGAGTTGCAAGCAACCGTCGGCGCCGTGGCGCAATGATCGAAGAGCCCGGGCGCGGCCGGGGGCGTGACGGTGATCGTGCCGGTACCCCGATTGGCCGGGTTGAAGCTCCCGAGGCGGATCAGGTAGTGGTTCCCGGCGACGACAAACGCACGGGCTCGCGTCGTGAACGAGGGACAGCCGGAGGCGTCGTCATTGCAGCCGATGGGCGAGCCAGGAGTGCAGGCCGTGCCAAAGTAGATCGCGATCTTGGTGTCGAACGTCGCCGTGCCGCACGTCTCGACCGTCACGACCCCGGTGCTCGTAGCCTGGTAGTCGAACCAGACGTCATTGGAGATGTTGGAAGGTATCCCGCAGTCCGTCGGCGCGACCCCGTCGGTCGTGGCGTCCACGGTCGTGAAGGCCGAGGAACCGTTGAGGATCGGCGTCGCGTTGGCACAGTTGTCGTTTACCGGTGGCACCAGCCTGCCCTGGCCGTTCCCAGGGAAGCCGCGAACCCTGTCCCGGTGGTCCACTTCCGGCAATACCGGCTTCTGGATGACCTCCTTGACGCGCGCCGTGAACGGATCGACGCGCACGCTGACGAACACCCGGGGAGCGTCGATCAGGGAAATCTTGACGGGCTGCGCCTTCGGGCCGCGCAGACCGAAATCGAGCCAGATCTCGGGCCCGACCGCGCGAAACTCGAGGACGCCATCCGACTGGGCGTCGGCCACGAGCGCGCGTCCCTCGAAGTCGCGCACCTTCATCATGCTGGAAGGGACTCGGTTCCCCTTCAGGTCCAGCACCATCAACTCGGCATCACCCTTCGTGGCTCTCTGCGCATGCCCGACACCGGTCGCGATGAAGATCGCGGCGAACTCGAGCACGAAGCAAAGCCCCCAACTCCGATGGTTCATGGCCCCATTCCTCCTTCAGCCCAGACGTGATTCCCGTGTACGGAAAGCAACCTCGCATGCCTGCTGCGCGCATGTCAAGAAAGTCTTCGCCGCTTCTCGACCTGTCGACTTCCGTGATCACTCCGTTCCCGCGCGCCCTCGTACCGGTTCGTTCCGCATCGGACTACAGGGACGATCGGACCGGTCCGTCGTCGTGAGTGCTGATCCCGACTCGGCTTCGGTGGCTTGCCTCCGCGCGCGCCTCTCGGCTCGAGAATCCCGCTCGAGGTGGCACCCCGAATCTGGTGTACAGGAGCGCACACAACACCAGGGGATGAGCTCACTCCCCATCGCTGAGCAGGTATTCCACGCGATTACCAGTTAGTCAGTTAGGAATCGCGGGATAGATCGCGGGCCTTCCAGGAACGAGACGAGAACCAGCACTCCGATGACTTCCAGACGCAGATCGAGCCTCATGATCGAAGCATCGCGATCCTTCCCGACGGCGCTTGCCTCCGCATTTTTGGAGCAATCTGCCTTGACGCATCGAAGAGAACAGAGTCAGAATCCGGCCAACGTCACTCGAGGGCGTGGGGACCGAACAACATTCCACGGAGGAGAAGTTCATGTCGGTGACTTCAAAGCGCAGCGTCCTGGGCATCGGGCCCGTTTTTCTGGCCATGTGCATCACGCCCCTGCTCGGCAGTGCCGCATGGGGCCAGCTCGCGCGCCTCCAAGGTGGAGATGCGCGCCACCTCGGAGCGGCCGCGACCGTGATGCCGGGCAAGGTATTGCTCCTCGGAGCCGCGGACGGCGTCGGGTCCGGCAGTGACATCTCCGACGTCCGTGGAGCCGAGCCGGGAACCGCCCAGCTCCTTGGCACTGGCAGCCCGCTCAGCGATCCGCTCAAGAGCTTTGTCTGCGCAAATAGGCGGCTTTCCCGCGCTACCGGTGAAGTCTTCCGCTTCGACGACTTCGTGGTGGACGCAGAATGGAACTCCGCGGGGGGCCTGATTGCGCTGCCCGAAGCCACGGCTCTCTCGGGACGCGTCACGGGAACGGTTGACGTCCGAGGCTTCCTGGTCATGATCGGAGTCGGGCAGGCGACCGAGGAAGTGGTGGTCGAGCTCCTCGACATCACGGGTCTCGATCCTGCCGCTCCGGACGTACTCCAGAGGGCCATCGTGGTCGGCTCCCAGACGCTCTCCAAGCACGAGCTCGTGGGCGCCTTGAACCCGGGCGTGGATCTAGAGATGACGGTCGAAGGCGGTGCCGCCTACGTGGGCGCCGGAGTCGGAGCGACGGCGGGCAACCAGATGAACTTCGAGCTCCTGAAGGTTGCCGACAACGTCGACTTCGGCCTCGACGTGATGGTTCGCCGGGGACACGTCTACAGGCTCATCGTCAAGAACAAGACGGAGGGCATTCTCACGGCAGCCGGAACCGGCGTTGGACAGGCTGGAGGGAAGGCGATCGCAAGCTTCCACGATCCGGTCGTCGATCCTTCCGCGGGCGCTCCGAACCTGCTGAAGGCCCACATGAACCGATTGCTCTCGATCAGCAACGACCAGCTGCAGATTCCGGTCAATCTGGTGGCGATGCAGAACGTTCCGCTGGAGTTCAGCGTCGTCATGAACAACCTCCCTCCTGGACTGAGTGCCGACAATTTCGATCTCCTCAGTGTTCTCTCGGACCCTCGGTTGTTCAGGGGTTCCAGCGCGAAGTCAGAGAACATCATCGATCTCCTCGGGACCAACTTCCTGCCCAACCTCGCGGGATCGCGAGTGCCACTCAGCCTGATCGGGTTGACCACGGAGTTCTTCGACGTCGGCGATCAGGCGCTCGTGGAAGAACAGTCCTTCAAGCAAGGCCTCAACGAGCCGGGCGTCAAGGTGTCGCGGCTCGCCGTGAGCATCGAGCAGGATCAGGCCGAGCTCGCCGAGCGACAGCGGATCGAGGATGGGCTCGACACCTGCGAGCTCATCGTCGCGCACGTCCTCCCCGATGCCTTCGGGGGCAAGCTCGAGAAGGTGCGCTTCTTGGTGCGCGAGAAGATCGACCAGGTCTTCGCAGCGGGTCTGCCGATCCAGAATGCCGAGAGCAAGTTCACCCAGGGCGTGAACGCCTTCAACGCGGGAAACTACAGGCAAGCCTATCAGCGCTTCTGCGAAGCCTACAACCAGCTCCTGTCGTCCAACGACGATGACGATGATCATGATGATGACGATCATGATGATGATGATCACGACGACGACGATCACGACGACCTGCTGCCGTCGAACGTTCCCTCGAGACATCCTCCGACGCGGCCGCGCCGATGACGAGTGAGTCCGCGGGCGGGGAATCCACCGGTCGCTGACCTCCCCCCGTGGAGGGTAGGCTCTCCCCTCCACAGGGGTCTCGAGGAATCGCTCGCGCTGGCCGACAGGCAGTGCGCTGCAGGCTCGCGGGCCGGACGACTCCACGCCCGCCCGCCCCCGCTGCACCGCGCTCGAACGCGCCTCGAACCCGTCGCAGACCAACGCGCTACTGCCAGGTATTGACCCCGTGAGCACCGGGGGGAGGGCTCCAGCTGGAGAAGAGCCCCTGACGATCACGGACCCCCATGAGCCCTCCGGCTGATTGTCGTGACCGGCAACGGGTGGAGCCCCCCAGGTCCGTCTCCCCCGTCCACGCCCAGATCCCCGCGGGCCTGCTCGTGCTCGGCCTGCTCGGCGCCTGCGGCGGCGGCGGCGGCGGCGGGAGCGACGCGCCGCCTACCTCAGTCAGCTTCTCGTTCGAGCTCACCGCGGGCGTCCTGAGCGAAAGCGATGCCCCGCTGGGCGTGCTCGTCGTGCTGCACGCGGCGCCGCCCGAGCTCGAAGCCAGTGCCAGTGTCCAGGTAGTCGACACGGGCGCGGGTACGGCCACCTCTCTGAAGGACTACGCGGCCTTTCCCGCTCAGACGATCACCTTCCCCGTCGGGGCGCGGGACGGCGACTCGCAGGTGGTCCTGCTCCGGCCGCTGGACGACAAGCTCGTCGATGGCGCCAGCGAGACCGTGCGCTTGCGGCTCCAGCTTCCCTCCGTTGGCGAGCTGGCGGGCAATTCGGAGTTCACTCTGACCCTGACCGACATCCACACCGCGGCGGTAGCGTTCGCGAGCGCGGCTTCCACGACCCCCGACGAATCGAACCGCTTCCAGGCGGTCGCGCTGGAGCTCGACTGCGGCCCGGGTGTCTCGCTCGACGTAACCGCGAGTGTGGTCGTCTCCGACCCACGCGTCGGCTCGGCCGATCCGGCCAGCGATTACAGCGCGGCCCTTCCGAAGGTGGTGGTCTTCTCCGCTGGCCTGGCCGACGGCGCGGTCAAGACGGTGAGCCTCCAGGTCGTCGACGACGGTGTAATCGAGGGCGACGAGACGGTCGTGCTGAGGCTTTCCACGCCCTCCGCGACCTGCAGCCTGGGATCGATCCTCTCGCACCAGCTCACGATCAAGGACGACGACCACAGCGGCGGCGCGCTTTTCCTGGCCAGCGAGGGTCCGACGGGCAGGGAGAACCCGCTCGCCTTCCTCGGGACGATCGCTCTTGGCTCGCAGACCGTCGGCGCCGGGCCGAACGCGGGCACGCTGGTACGTGTACTGAACGGCGGCGGAGCGCCCATGGACCTGGGGACACCGCGGATCACCGGCACCCATCGGGACGATTTCGCAGTCGAGGTCGAGAGCTCGAGCGCGCTGGATCCGCTCGGGTTGCCAGGCCCCGGCCAGCAACCCTCCGGAGGACAGGGAAGCGCGGCAGAGTCAGGCGGGAACCAGGCCTTCTCCATGGAGCCGGCCCCCGTGCACGCGCTGGAAGACGACCTGGGGCCGGGACTCGCGTTGCGGCTCGATCCGCTGGCGCTACCTCGGCTCGCAGCGCTCGAACGCGTCGCGCTCATGGACTTTCCGCTCCCGGATCTCGGACCGGTTGTGCTCGAGCTCGAACGCCGGCCCCTGCCCCTGCGCCCGGACGCGAAGCTCGTGATCGATGACGAAGAGATCCAGGGCGGCGTGCGCACTCTGGTCGGCGACCTGCAGCTCTGGCGCGGCGGGATCGCCGGCATGCCCGACTCACGCGTGTTCCTCACCCTGTGGGGTGGCGGCATCCAAGGTTTCCTCGAACTGCCGTTCGCGCCGGAACGCCTGATGCACGTCACGACGGATGGGCTCGGCCATGTGCGCGTCCTGGGCGAAGGCGAACTCGCGGCGCTGGGAGTCGAGCCGCGCGAGGTATGCGCCGGCGAGCGCCTCGCTCCCGGCCAGCCGTTCGTTCGGCAACTCGGGGCCCCGACCGCCCCCTCCACGAGCGCGCTGACCGTGGCCGACTGCGCCCTGGCGCTCGAGACCGATTTCCAGCTGTTCCAGAAGCTCGGTTCGAGCACGGGGCTCACGAACTACGTCACCGCGCTCATCGGGGCCGTGAGCGACCAGTACTTCACCGACGTGCAGACGACGCTCTCGATCGCCTACCTCGGCATCCATACGACGGCGAGCGACGGCTGGACCACCCAAGAGACGCCCGGGGCGAACAACGGTGACCTGCTGGACGAGTTCCAGGCGGCCTGGCGCTCCGGCTGGCCGGTGCAGGCCGACATCGCGCACTTCCTCTCCGGCGCCACCCTGGGTGGGGGAATCGCCTACGTGGACGTCCTTTGCAACCCCCTCGCTGCCTTCGGGGTGAGCGCGAGCCTGAACGGCTTGATCGACTGGCGCACGTGGACGGGGCAATCCGCCAGTTTCACCTGGGACTTCGTGGTCGTGGCCCACGAGATCGGCCACAACTTCGGCTCGGTGCACACGCATGAATTCTGTCCGCCGCTCGATCGTTGCTGGACGAATTGTGCGGGCGTGCGGTCCTGCTCGCGCGGAACCCTGATGAGCTACTGCCACACCTGCGGCGACCTCTCATTCGTCGACCTCCGTTTTCATCCCGTGACAGCCGAGGTCATGCGCGAGCGGGTCAACGCGAGCTGTCTCGACCGGGCGGCCCTCTCGCCTGGGGACTTCGTGCAGTACCGCCTGCGCTTCAACCCTCTGACCGACAGGGGAACGCGCAGCGGAACGCTCGAGTTCACGCACGACGCATCCAACTTCCCCTCACCCTTCCGGGTCCGGCTCTCGGGCACGGCCAATTGACGGTCGCTACGCACCTTCGCCCGTGCGCTCGATGACCTCGGCGCTCTTCACCTCGGCCGCCGGCGGCCCCCGCTCGAGCCAGACGAGCATCGAAGTAGCCCTGGACGACGGCAGAGAGCTCTGCGAGCCGCGCGGGCTCGATGCCCTGACTCTCGGGCGTAACCGGAGCGAAGTCAGGGAGCGTTGCGGGCAGAGCGAAGCAGCGAGGGCGAGGAGCATGGGTCGCCTCCTCACGAGTAGCGCCGGTGCGCCAGCACGACCCCGCCCCAGTACGGCATCAACATCAGCGGCCACAGACGCGGCAGGTCCCAGTCCTGGCTGCCGTGAAAACCGGCCAGGTCGAGCAGCCCCGCGGTGAGGGCGATCAGGAGCGCGATCGGGAACGCGAAGGCGAGGCCCTCGAGCTGGATGCGGCGGCCGAGCTCGTCCATGCTGCGCACGGCACGCACGTAGGCATAGATCAGGAACGCGAAGAACGGCACGGGCAGGAGCGCGAACGCGAGCGCGGCACCGGAGCCCGGCTCCACGTTCTCGATCCCGCCGCGCGCACCTGCGTAGGCCAGGAGAAAGAGCCCTGGCACGACGATGTAGCTCGCCAGCGACTCAGGTTTCGCCTTCGGATTCGGGTCGGAGACGGAGGCACTCATGGCTTCGTGTTCCTCGCAGCGGATTCGGGTTGGAAGATGTTCTCGATGGAGAGCGCGAACAGCTCCGCGAGCGCGAAGGCGAGCGGCAGGCTGGGGTCGTACTTTTCGGTCTCGATGGCGTTGACCGTCTGGCGCGACACGCCGAGGCGCTCGGCCAGCTCGGCCTGGCTCCACTCGCGTTCCGCGCGCAGCACCCGCAGGCGGTTCTTCATGGCTAGAAGTGTCGACTGAACTAGACAATATGTCAAGCATACTTGTCTAATAGATATGTAAGCTTGACTCTGTGAGCCGATACCGGGACCCCGGCGCGAGGCCGGAACCCGCGTCGACGACCCCTGCACGCCTCCCCCTCGGGCTCGCATCCAGCGCCCGCTCTCGGGCAAAGTGGGCGGCCGCGCGAGGTCGTGTTCGAGCACGAGGCGCGCGCGCGGCAACCCCCACTTTCCTGGAGCGAAACCCAGCATGGCAGACGACCGTCCCATCCCGCAGCGAATGCCCATCGTCGGCGTGGCCGAGGAGGGCGAGTACTACTGGTGCGCCTGCGGCCGCTCGCGGAACCAGCCCTTCTGCGACGGCTCCCACAAGAGCTCGAACTACCTGCCGCTGCGCGTGGTGATCCAGGCCGACCGCAAGGTGGCCTGGTGCGCCTGCAAGCGCACGGGTACGCCTCCGTTCTGCGACGGCTCGCACGCGAAGCTGCCGCCGGGCGGACCCACGCCGCCTTCCAGGCCGAAATCCATCCCGTTGAATTGACGGCGAACGTCAGCGACGCACGTCGAAGGCCGTCAGGCCTTCGCACGCGCGCTCGATGACCTCGACGCTCTTCACGCGCGCCGCCGGCGGCCCCTTCTCCAGCCACGCGAGCATCGCGCGCACCGCCCCCTCCTCGCCCTCGAGCCAGCCCTCGACGCGCCCGTCGGGCAAGTTCTTCACCCAGCCGGCGAGGCCGAGCTCTTGCCCCTTTTCGCGCGCGTACCAGCGGAAACCGACGCCCTGCACGCGCCCGGAAACGAGGACGTGGCGGCAGAACCCGGACATGGCGCGGTACTCTCCTGCGCCTGACCGCCCGACGCCAGCCCTCGCACATGATCGTGTCGCTCTTGTTCGCGCTACAGCTAGCCAGCGCCCCTCCCGGCGAAGAGCGCAGCTATGAGGCGTGGCTCGAGACTCCGGGTGGGCGGCTCGAGTTCGGACTGGACCTCGAGCGGAGACGGGACGGCGCCTGGAGCGCCTACTTGCGCAACGGCGAGGAGCGCATCGAGGTGCCCGAGGTCGAGTTCGACGGCACCGCGCTCGAGCTCGATATGCCGCACTACGACTCACGCATCCGCGCCCGTCTCGCAGGGCAGCGCTTCACGGGTACCTGGGAGAAGCGCCGCGGCCCCGCGGAGGTCGCCGCGTTGCCATTCGAAGCCCAACGATCGACAGCACGTGGAATGCCCGGACCGCCCCCCGATCTGTTCGACGGACGCTGGCTCGTGGACTTCGCGAGCGACGCTCAGGATGCCGTTGCAGTCTTCGAGGGGCACGGTGGCCGCTTGCGCGGCACCTTCCTGACCACGACCGGCGACTATCGGTACCTGGCGGGCGGCCTGTCGGGTCACCAACTGACGCTCGCCTGCTTCGATGGCGCCCACGCCTTCCTCTTCCGCGCGACTCGTCAGCCCGACGGCACGCTCGCCGGCGATTTCTGGTCGGGCAACTGGCACCACGAGACGTGGACGGCGAAGCGCGACGACTCGGCGCAGCTCGCCGATCCCTTCGCGCAGACGAAGTGGAACGGCACGACCAAGCTGGCCGACCTCGTCTTTCCTGACCTCGACGGCAAGAAGCACTCGCTCGGCGAGTTCGCCGGCAAGGGCACGCTGCTGGTCGTCTTCGGGAGCTGGTGCCCGAACTGCAACGACGAGGCGCGGCTCCTGCAGGAACTCGAGGCGCAGTACCGTGAACGCGGCCTGCGCATCCTCGGGCTCGCCTTCGAGCTCACGGGCCAGTTCGCGCGCGACGCCGAGCAGGTGCGCATCTTCGCCAAGCGGCACGAGCTCGACCTGCCCTTCTTCCTGTGTGGCACGGCCGACAAGGACGAGGCCACGCAAGCCCTCGGCCTGGTGGACCGCGTGCGCGCCTTCCCGACCACGATCTTCGTCGGCCAGGACGGCTTGCCGAAGGCGATCCACTCCGGCTTCGCCGGCCCGGCCACGGGTGAGGAGCACCAGGAGCTGCGGCGCGACTTCACAGCACGCATCGAGGCCCTGCTGCGCTGACGCGATAGGCGGCTACCATGGCCCCCAGAAAGGAGGTCGAAGGAATGTTGCTCCGTGCCTTGCTCGCGTTCGCCCTGCTCGGGTCCGTGCTCGCTACGCTCGGTGGCGTCCTCTGCGCCCAGGAGGGCCTGCGCAAGCGCACCTCCAAGGAGGCCATCGTCAAGGCCAACACCAGCAAGGAGATCGCCGAAGCCGTCGGGACGCGCATCGACAACTTCTGCGCTTCCTTCCAGGCCTTCTACGACGGCCTCGGCCTCGACAAGAAGTCCGACAACAAGATCGTCGCGCGCCTGTTCGACACCCAGGCGGAGTTCGAGCAGTACTTCCGGCGCACGACCGGCGAAGACGATCCACCGCTCGCCTACTTCGATCCCTCGCTCAACGCGCTCGTGCTCTACGACGACGAGGCCAACGTCACGCTGCGCCAGACGCTCTTCCACGAGACCTCGCACCAGTTCCTCGAGCGCTACACGAGCGACGCGCCCAAGTGGTTGAACGAAGGGCTGGCCGAGTACTTCGAGGGCTGGCGCATGACGCCCGAGGGCAAGCTGCTCGAGAAGCGCGTCAACCTGTTCGACCTGGTGCTGCTCCAGGACTGGCTGGGCGGCGAGAAGACGCTGGCGCCGCGCGAGCTCGTGGCCTTCGACGACGAGCACTTCGACGACTACGCGAAGCAACACCCCGACCTGCACCCGTACCTGCACTACGCCACGTCCTGGAGCCTGCTGTGGTTCTCGCTCGAGCTCTCGAAGGACCCGAAGGACAAGCAACGCATCGTGAGCTTCCTGAAGGAGCTGTGCTCGGTCGGGCCGAGCGCGCGCTTCGAGGTCAAGGACTGGAACGACCTCGAGAAGCGCTGGAAGGAGGCGATCCTCGCGCTCCAGGCCAAGCCCGTCGACGCGCAGGACTTCGTGGCGCTCGCGGCCGGCTACGCGCAGGGCGACGACTACGACACCGCGGCGCAGCTCTACCAGGAGGCGCTGGCGAAGGATCCGAAGCTCCCCGGCGTGCAGTTCGAGCTCGGCTACTGCCACATCCGGCGCGGCTACGTGGACGAGGCCATGGAGTGCTTCACGAAGGCGCGCGCGCTCGCGCCCAAGGAGTCCGAGATCCCCTACTGGATGGCGCGCAACCTGCTGCGCCTCGACCAGGAGCACCAGGACGGCGCGGACCCGGAGCGCGCGCTCGCGCTGGCCGAAGAATCCCTGGCGCTCGCCGGCGGCGCCTCACCTGCGGTCTTCGAGCTCATCGCCTACTGCCACGCCGCCAAGGGCGACCGCGCCGCGGTCGATCGAACGATCCGGAAGATCCTCAAGCTCGTGGGCGACGAAGACAAGCCCTACTACGAGGAGCTGGCGCAGCGGCTCAAGGGCAAGTAGTTGCCGCCCGAGGCCGCTAACATGGGCCCGTCCGAGGAGATCCCGACATGATGCACTCGTTCGTCCTCACGCTTCTCTGCGCCCTGGCGAACGCACCGGTGCAGGAAGGCCTGCGCACACGCCGCTCCAAGGAAGCGATCGTCAAGGCCAACACGAGCAAGGAGATCGCCGAGGCGGTCGGCACGCGCATCGACAACTTCTGCGCCGTGTTCCAGGCCTTCTACGACGAGCTCGGGCTCGAAAAGAAATCCGACAACACGCTGGCCGCGCGGCTCTTCGACACCTTCGAGGAGTACGAGAAGCAGTACAAGCGCACGAACCCGGACGGCGACCCGCCGCTGGCGTACTTCTCGCCGTCCTTGAACGCCATCGTGCTCTACAACGACGAGGCGGACGTCACCCTGCGCCAGACGCTGTTCCACGAGTCGTCGCACCAGTATCTGAGCCGCTACACGAGCGACGCGCCCAAGTGGCTGAACGAAGGGCTGGCCGAGTACTTCGAGGGCTGGCGCATGACCAGCGACGGCAAGCTGGTCGAGAAGCGCATCAACCTCTACGACCTGAAGCTGCTGCAGGACCGCCTGAAGTCCGGGAAGAGCCTCGCGCCCGAGACGCTGGTGGGCTTCGATGCCGTGCAGTTCAACGACTTCAAGAAGAACCACCCCGAGCTCCACCCCTACCTGCACTACGTCACGGCCTGGGGCCTGGTGTACTTCTCGCTCGAGCTCTCCGACGTTCCCGCGGACCGCAAGCGCTTGGTGGGCTACCTCGAAGCGCTCAATTCCAAGGGCGCGCGGGCCATGTTCGAGATGGACGACTGGAGCGCCTTCGAGGCGCGCTGGAAGGACGCCATCCTCGCGCTCGAACCGAAACCCGTGGACGTGATCGATCACATCCTGCTGGCCGTCGGCCACCGTCAGAGCGGCGAGTGGAAGGAGGCGGCCGAGCTCTACCAGGCCGCCTACGAGCTGGATCCGCAGGCGCCGGACGCGCTCTACTGGCTCGGGTTCTGCAAGGTGCGCGTGGGCCTGATCGACGAAGCCACGCGGTGGCTCGAGCAAGCGCGCACGACCGAGCCCGCCAACCCCGCGGTGCCCTATCTGCTGGCCCGCATCGCGCTGGAAGTCGACCACAAGGACAGGCCGAGCGATCCGGCCAAGGCACTCGTGCTGGCCGAGGCCGCGGCGAAGCTCGCGGGCGGCGCTTCCCCCTACCATCTCGAGCTCGTGGCGCGCTGCCAGGCGAAGGCCGGCGACGCGGCCGGCGCGGTGAAGACCGTCAAGCGCATCCTGAAGCTGGTCGAGGACGACCAAGACAAGGCCTACTACGAGAAGCTCGAGAAGGAGCTGAAGGGCAAGTAGGTTCCTTCACCCGGGAGCGCCGGGCTCCAGCCCGGCTCCGGTTTCTTGCGTCTTGCGTCTCGGTTGATGCGGACGAAAAAGAGAAGAGGAAGAGCCGGGCTGG
>JANOGB010000137.1:0-8109 GCA_031413955.1 Planctomycetota bacterium
CGGGGCTCCAGCTCTCCGAGAGTCGACGATCCGGAGGCCCATTCTTCTTCCTCCGCGAGGCTCCGCGCCCTCCGTGTCTCCGCGGTGCGTTTGGGTTGCGGGCGTAGCCCGCGCTGAGCATCCGAGCAGCACCCCGCAGCCTGTTGATCCTGGTGCTCGTAGCCCTCGTTCCTTTCACAGTGAGAGCGTCCCAGTCGGGTCACACGGCAGTCGGGAGTAGGCCAAGCGGGGGCGGTTACTCAACCGCCACTTCCCGCTCCTGCACCAGCCACATGGCCTCCAGCGCGGCCCTCATCGATTCTCGGATGCCGAGACCTTCGCCTACCAGCGCGGACTCCTGCATCGCCGGCGGCAGCACATCAGCAGCCCCATGATCTGCGTCACCCTCGGCTGGGTCAGGCCAAGGCCGCACGACGCGCCGTAGTTCACCGCGACGGCGACGCCTGGGAGCGTGTAGGTGAGGGCGACAAGAACCGGGCGATGCCCTACACCTTCCGCGGACCCGGGACCTGGGAGGTGCGCGCCGAGGCCGTGCTCGCCGACGGAGAGCGGCTGGTCTCGACCACGCTCAGCGTCCCGCACGACGAAGGCATCACCCCGGCGCTGCGAGCTGCGGCCGACGACGTGCTGAGGAATCGCCTCGCATCCGGAGGTTCCAGCGTGCGCTCCTCGAGCGCGGCCGAGCCCGCAACGAATGCCACCGACAACCGGGTCTGGACGCGCTGGCTGTGTGACGCCAAGGACGCCGACCCGCGGATCGAGGTCGAACTCGAGAAGAGCCTGGTGGCCTCGCGCCTGCTCCTGACTCACGCGCGCACCACTCGGGCCGAGAACGAGGCCGCGAACCCGCGGCCGACGCGCGTCGAGCTCTGGCTCGATCACGACAAGACCCCGCGCATCATCGAGGTCGACCCCGACCCACGCACCAGGACCGCGATCGAGTTCGATCCACCGCAGCGGCTCTCACGCTTCAAGCTGCGCCTCGTGGCCCTCACCGGCGGCACACGGGGCGAGTCCTCGATCGGATTCAGCGAGATCGAGCTGCAGGAGCCCGACAAGAAGAAGGACGCGAAAGGCCGCTGAGCGCCTTGGTGTCCGAAGACCCGGCCGCCTACGACCCGGGCCGGTCAGCATCTATGTGGACGCGTAGAATGACCAAACATGGCCGCCGTCCAGCCCGGCGGGCTCACTTCGTCTGCCCCGGCTGGATCAGCAGCGATCCATGCGCATGACGACGCCGTCGGTGATCAGAGCGATCCGTTTGCGCCGACCGCCGGCTGCACGCCTTTCTGGAAGCCTTCGGGCATAGTAGCCTCCCGCGCCGGTGACTTCGGACAACGGTCCCGACGGGCCGGCCCCCTGCTCATGCACCGTGTCCGAGTCTCCTGTGCCCATGGGCTCGGCTTGTTGGCTCTCGCGTTCGGCTTGCAGGCCTGCACCAAGCGCTCGCCCGAGCCGTCCGCGACTCCGCCCGTAGTCGCGGGCCTCGCCCGTTCTGGTCTGGATGCGCGCGTGCGCGGGTTGGTGTTGCTCGGAGAGCTCGGCTGCGTCGCCTGCCATGCGGAAGGCGGCGACCACCCCCGGATCGACGCGCGCCGCGGCGCGGACCACGTCGGGGTCGGCGGCCGTGTCTTCGCCGAATACCTGCCGCGCTTCCTAGCCGATCCGAACGGCGTCGAGCCGGGTACGACGATGCCCGATCTGCTACGCGATCACAGCGGCGCGGCGCGCGCCGCGGCCGCCGAGGCGCTGGCGCAGTACTTGTGCTCGTTCACGGAACGCATGTCCACGCCCGAAGCGCCAGACCCCGCGGCGGCGCTGCGCGGGCGCAAGCTCTACCACGACGTCGGCTGTGTCGCGTGCCACGCACCGCGCTCCGCCGATGGCGACGAGCTGCCGCTGGCGGGCTCGGTGCCGCTCGGCGACCTGGCGGCGAAGTACACCGTGCAGAGTCTGCGCGCGTTCCTGCTGGCGCCGCAGGAGGTTCGCCCGGCGGCACGCATGCCGGACCTGCACCTCGAGCCGGGTGAAGCGCACGATCTCGCGAGCTTCCTGCTCGCCCACGCGCCGCGCGCGGCAGCCGCGCTTGTCCCGCCGCCCCTCGATCTCGCCAAGATCGCGGCGGGCCGCGAGCTGTTCGCCGAGCACGGCTGCGCGCAGTGCCACCGGTTGGAGGATCCAGAGCGAGCGCCCTCGCGCGGCTCGAAGCCGCTGCGCCAGCTCGACCCGCAGCGCGGCTGCCTCAGCGCCGAGTCCGGGCCCTGGCCGTTCTACCCGCTCGCGGACGGGCAGCGCGACGACATCCGCGCCGCGCTGAGCACCCTGGACGAGCCCCTGACCGACGAGCAGCACATACGCCAGCAGCTCGCGGCGCGCAACTGCATCGCCTGCCACGAGCGCGGCGAGTACGGCGGCGTCGCGCCCGAGCGCAACGCGCACTTCACCAGCAACGACGACAACCTCGGGGAGGAAGGCCGCCTACCGCCGCCCTTGAGCGGCGTCGGCGCCAAGCTGCAGCCGGCCTGGCTGGTCGACTGCATGGCACACGGACAGGCGGTGCGCCCGTACTTGCGCACGCGCATGCCGGGCTTCGGCCTCTCCTTCGCAGGCGAGCTGGCCGAGTTGCTCGCGCGCACGGACACGCTCGCGCCGCTCGAGCTCGCCGCGCTGCCCGACGACGTGGGAGAGGACGACGAAGAGAACCACGACGAAGCCGAGCCGATCGTCCAGCTCGGCTGCGAGCTCGTCGGCGACAAGGGCATGGGCTGCATCAGCTGCCACGCCTTTGCCGGCGAGCGCGTCGGCATGCTGGCCGGCATCGATCTCGTCGACTCGACCGCGCAGCGCCTGCGCCGCGAGTGGTTCACGCACCTCCTGCGCGCGCCGTCCCGCTTCCGTTCCGGCACGCTGATGCCGCAGTTCTTCGACGGCGACGTCTCGACGCGGCCCGAGCTCGGCAACGGCACGACAGCGCAGCAGATCGACGCCCTGTGGCTGTACCTCGCGCAGGGCCGCAACGTGCGCAAGCCGAGCGGCCTGCGCCACGAGCCGATTCCGCTCGTGGTCGGCGACGAGGCCGTGCTGCTGCGACGCAACGTGCAGCACACGGGCAAGCGCGGCATCAGCGTTGGCTATCCGCTGGGCGTCAACCTCAGCTTCGACGCCGAGAGCCTGGGCCTGAACCAGATCTGGTGGGGCAAGTTCGTCGATGCGGCCGGGGTGTGGACTGGGCAGGGCAGCGGCGAAGCGCACATCCTCGGCCAGGATCTCGTGAGCCTGCCGAAGGGCCCGGCTTTCGTCGTATTGCCGAGCCCGACGGATCCTTGGCCCGAGGTTTCGCGCCGCGAGCTCGGCCCGCGCTTTCTCGGCTACGACCTCGACCCACAGCAGCGGCCCGCCTTCCGCTACGTCTGCGAGGACGTGACCATCACCGACGCGCCAAGGGAAGTGGCGGTGCCCGGAGCCAAGCGGCCGCTGCTGCGCCGTACGCTCTCGTTCGCGAGCGCGACCGACAAGACGCTGCAGTTCCGCGCCGCGCGTGATACGCGCGTCGAGGACCGGGGCGAAGGCCTGGTGCAGGTCGGGCCATCGCTGCGCATGCACCTCTCGCCGGCCTCATTCTGGATCCGCGCCGCCGGCACGGAGCACGAGCTCCTGGTCGAGATCCCGATGCAGAACGGGCAGGCCGAGCTGGTGATCGACTACGCCTGGCCGGAGGAATCCAGATGAAGCACCGGCTGTTGCCGCTCTCGTTCGCGCTCGCGACGGCGGTGCCGTCGCTGACCCAGGAGCTCGGCGAATCCTGGGGCACTGGCCGGGCCGAGGCCAACTACTACCGCATCGTCGACCTGCAGCTCCCGAGCGACCTCGCGCTGGAGACCGGCAGCCTGTGCCCGCTTCCCGACGACCGACTCGCTGTCGGTACGCGCCGCGGCGAGATCCTGATCTTGTCCGGCGCTTTCGACGCGTTGCCGAACGTGCATGTGCAGCGCTACGCGAGCGGTCTCGACGAGGTCTTCGGCTTGGGCTACCGGGACGGCGCGTTCTACGCCATGCAGCAATCCGAGCTGACGCGCATCAGCGATCGCGACGGCGACGGGCGCGCCGATCGCTTCGAGACCCTGTCCGACGCCTGGGGTTTCGCAAACTACCACGAGTTCGGCTGGGGCTCGCCGGTCCAGCCGGACGGCAGCGTGTGGGTCGTGCTGGGCCTGTCGGAGTCGTATTACTACAAGACGGACTTCCGCGGCTGGGCCTTCCAGATCACTCCCGACGGCCGCTCGATCCCGATCGCGAGCGGGATCCGCAGCGCCGGCGGCGTCGCTCCGAACGAGCACGGCGTGATGTTCTACGCCGAGAGCCAGGGGCCGTGGAACGGCTCGTGTTCGTTGAAGCACCTGCGGCCGGGTGGTTTCATGGGCCACCCGATCAGTTTCCCGGCCTACGATCTGCCGCTCGCGGCGAGCATGGGCAAGAAGCCGCTCGAGCCGAACAACGAGTCGCGCCTGCGCACCGAATGCGAGCGCATCGAGCAGCTCGTGCCGCCCGCCGTGGTGTTCCCCTACCGCAAGATGGGCCAGTCGATCACCGGCTTCCGCGTCGATCGTAGCGCGGGCCGCTTCGGTCCATTCACGGGCCAGTTGTTCGTCGGCGACTTCAGCCTGAGCGTGGTCATGCGCGCCACCACCGAGCTCGTCGACGGAGTCTGGCAGGGCGCTTGCTATCCGTTCCGCGAGGGTTTTGGCACCGGCATCCTCGCACTCGAGTTCTCGCCCAAGGGCTACCTCGTCACCGGCGGCACCAACCGCGGCTGGCCGGTGCGCGGCAACCGCCAGTACCTGCTCGAGCGGCTCGAGTGGACCGGCAAGACTCCGTTCGAGATCGAGCGCGTACGGATCCAGCCCGACGGCTTCCTGCTGGACTTCACCAAGGCCGTCGACGCTGCGAGCGCGGCGCAGGCCGCGAACTACCGCTTGCTGACGTACACACACATCTATCAGGAGTACTACGGCAGCCCCGAGGTCGACCAGACGAGCCCACGCATCGTCGCCGCCAGGCCGGCGCTTGACGGGCGCAGCGTGCGGCTCATCGTCGATGGCGTGGTGGCCGGTCACGTGCACGAATTCGACCTCACGGGCCTGAAGTCGGAGGGCGGCGAGAGCCTGCTGCACACGAAGGCCTACTACACCGTCAACCGGATTCCGAAGTAGCCATGAGGACATCCGCCCTCGCGCGCACGACGTTCACCGCGCTCGCCGCCCTGTCGATCGCGCTCTTCGCCGCCTACGCTGGCGCGCAGCAGCAGCCCGTGCCCGAGAGCCCGCGCTGGCTCACCTATGCCGGCGGCCAGGAGCCGGGCCACGGCAAGCACATCGTGCTGATCGCCGCCGAGCAGGAGTACCGCAGCGAGCAGTCCATGCCCATGCTCGCGCGCATCCTGTCCGCACGGCACGGCTTCGACTGCACGGTGCTCTTCGCGCTCGACAAAGACGGCCTGGTCGACCCGACGCTGAAGACGCGCGCCGAGGACGAGAGCGTGGTCCACGACATCCCGGGCCTCCAGTGCCTGCGCACGGCCGACCTGGTGATCTTCTTCAACCGCTTCATCACGCTGGCCGACGCAGACATGCGCCACGTGATCGAGTACCTCGACTCGGGCAAGCCGATCTTCGGCATCCGCACCGCCAACCACGGGTTCCTCGGCCCGTTCCCCTACGAGGTCGGCGGCAAGCCCGTGCGCTTCGGTGAGGACGTCCTGGGCGGCACGTTCCTGGAGCACCACGGCAACTGGCACGCCGATTCGACGCGCGGGATCCTCGTCGATTCGCAGCGCGCGCACCCGATCCTCGTGGGCATCGACGACATCTGGGGACCGTCGGACGTCTACCGCACGTACCCTGAGGGCGGCCACCTGCCTGCGGGCTGCACGGCGCTCGTCTACGGGCAGCCGCTCATGGGCCGCAAGCACGACGACGCGCCCAACCCCGAGAAGGAGCCGCTGCCGGTCGCGTGGACCAAGACCTGGACCGGCTCGACCGGCAAGACCGCGCGCGTGTTCCACATGACGATGGGCAGCGGGAGCGACTTCGAGAACGCGGGCGTGCGACGGATGACGATCAACGCGGCCTATTGGTGCATGGGGCTGGAGGATCGGATCTCGCCGACGAGCAGCGTCGAGTACGTCGGTCCCTACTCGCCGCTCGACACGGGCTTCGACTACGCGGAGCTCGGCATCGTGCCGAAGCCGCCGTCGGCCTACCGCTAGTCCCCAGCCGAGGCGCGCGCCATGCCTAGGGCGGGCCGTGACGATCTCCACGATCCTCGGGGGAGAAAACAGCTCGCGGCATTCGGAGCTTGACAGGCCGGGCGGGGTGGGTATTCGCTCTTCCCAGCCCAAGGAGGAGCTCGCGACCTCCTCGTCCCTTCCGGAGACCCCCGCCCATGCACCTGTCCACGCACAACTGGATGCGCGCCGAGCCACTCGAGGTCACGCTGAAGCGCATCAAGCGCCTCGGCTTCGAGAGCATCGAGATCAGCGGCGAGCCGAGGCAATATCCGCCCAAGGAATGTCGCCCGCTCCTGAAGCAGCACGGCATCCGCTGCTGGGGCGCGGTCACGCTGACGCTGGGCGCGCGCAACCTCGCCGCCAAGGACCCGCAGCAGCGCGCCGCGACCGTGAAATACATGCTCTCGGTCGTGAACATGGTCAAGGAGCTCGAGGGCCAGGAGATCACCATCGTGCCGGCCACGGTCGGCAAGGTCGTGCCCGACGGCACGCCCGAGGAGGAGTGGGCCTGGGTCGTGGCGGGCCTGCAGGAGGTCTACGCGCTGAGCGAGAGAAGCGGCGTGCGCATCGCGCTCGAGCCGCTCAACCGCTTCGAGACGTACTTCCTGAACCGCGCTGACCAGGCCATGGCCCTGGCCAAAGCCGTGGGCCCGAACTGCGGCGTGTGCCTCGACGTGTTCCACATGAACATCGAGGAAAAGGACATGCACGCCGCGATCCGCACGGCCGCGCCGCGGCTGACCGACGTGCACGTGGCCGAGAACAACCGCCTGGCGCCGGGCATGGGCGCGATCGACTGGCGGAAGTTCGTCACGACCCTGAAGGAGTGCGGCTACAAGGGCGCGCTGACGATGGAGGCCGTGGCACCGGTCGATCGCTCGCCGATCTCACCCTGGCCCAATCAGGTCGAGAAGAACCCGGTGGACATCTCGCCCGAGCAGCTCAAGTTCATCCAGGACCACGGCTCGAGCCTCTTGTCCGAGGAGTTCTACACGATGCTGTACGAGACGGCCTCGCGCACGCTCCTGCCGTTGATCCGCTGAACGCGCGTGAAAACCAGCGCATGAAGATCACCAGCGTCGAGGCGGCCTGGCTGCACGTCCCGCTGCCGGCCGAGAAGCAGCACCGCTCGGACTTCGGGCGCATCACCGCCTTCGACGGCGTGCTCGTGAGCGTACGCACCGAGGACGGGTCGATCGGCTACGGCGAGGCCAAGCCCGCGGTCGGCAGCAGCGGCAACGGCGCAGCGCTGGTGGCGATCGTCACGCAGGAGCTGGCGCCGCTGCTCGTCGGCCAGGACGCAACCCAGATCGGCGCGCTAGGGCAGCGCATGCTCGACGGCTCGCGCGTGACCCTGGCGCTGCGCGCGGGGCGGGCCATGCCGATCCTCGGTCGGCGCGGCATACACCAGGCCGCCATCGCGGGCGTCGACCTCGCGCTGTGGGACCTGCTCGGCAAGGCCCACGACTGCTCCGTCCTGGCGCTGCTCGGCGGCGCCTGCCGGCCGTCGATCCCGGCTTACGCCAGCGGCGGGTGGGGAAACGAGGAGCGTCTGAGCGAGGAGCTCGGCGGCTACGTCGAGCAAGGTTTCCGCGCCGTGAAGATGCGCATCGGCGCGATGGATGGCGGCGTGCACACGAGCCTGGCGCGCGTGCGTGCGGCGCGCGCCGCGCTCGGGCCCGGGATCGCGCTGATGGTGGACGCTCACGGCACCATGAGCGTGGCCGAGGCGCGGCGCTTCTGTACCGAGGCGGCCGAGCTCGAGCTACGCTTCGTCGAGGAACCGGTTGCTTCCGACGACCGCGCCGGCCTGGCCGAGGTGC
>JANOGB010000138.1:0-4948 GCA_031413955.1 Planctomycetota bacterium
CCCTCGTTCGGGTCGTAGTCGAGCGCGTGCACGGGGCCCTCGTGGCCCAGGAAGCTGCGCTCGAGGCGCCCGCCTTCGACGTCCCACTGGATGACCGCGCCGTCCTCGCCAGAGGTGAAGAGCTGCTGGCCGAGGAGGTCCCAGGCGACCGCGCGCACCGCGCCGCGGTGTCCGCGCAGGATGCCGAGACCGCCGCCGCTCTCGAGGTCCCAGACGCGCACCGTGCCGTCGCGCGAGCTGGAGGCCAGGCGCTCGGAGCTCGGGCTCCAGGAGAGGCCCGTGATCTCCGCGACGTGGCCGGGCAGGCGCCGCAGGATCTCCCAGTTGAGCGCGTCGCGCACCACGATCTCCCCGTCGTCGTCGCCCGAAGCGAGGGCACGTCCGTTGGTGCTGAAGGCGACCGCGCTGGTGGTGGCTTCATGCCCGGTCAGACCCGCGCTCTCGACGCCGGGCGGACGCAGGCCGGTCTCGAGGTCGAAGACCTGCAGGCCTTTCTCGCCCGCGATGGCCAGGCGCGACCCGTCCGGGCTGACGTCCAGGGCGAGGCTCGAGAAGAGCTGGCGAACGGCCGTCTCGATCGCGGAGGCCAGCGCGATGTTCGCCGGGCCCGCTTCCTCCAGGGTTCCCAGGTCCTTGATGCTCACGCGCCCCTGGGAGGTGAGCACGATGGCGCGATTCTCGAGCGGCTGGAAGGCCAGCGCCTCGACGCCGGTGAAGTTCCCGACCTCCGCCAGCGGCGCGTTGGTCTGCAGCGTGAGGTGCTGCCACTCCCAGCCGCGCAGGCCCGCGCCCGTCTTGCGCAGTTGCGCGCGCGCCTCGGCCATGTCGTTCAGCTTCAGGCTGTAGTCCGCGGCCAGGATGCTGGCTGCGTAGCCCGAGCGCAGGGCGCGCTCCTCGTTCTGGAGCGCGAGCTCCTTCTGGCGATCGGCATCGGCCTGGCCCTCGACGGCGAGCTCGAGGTTTTCCTTGGCGCGCTCCTCGCTCTCCTGGGCACGCGCCAGGTTCTGCACGGCTTCGTCCTTGGCCAGGGCGGTCTCGGCCTCGCGCTTGCGCAGCGTCGCGTTCTCGCGCTTCGAATCGATGACGAAGAACACGGCGCTCGCCAGGGCGAGCGTGACCATGCCCGCGATCCCGGCCGCCATGCCCTTGTTGCGCACGACCCACTTCTTGAACTCGGCCAGGGAACCGCGCTCGTAGGCGCGTACCACGCGGTTCTCGAGGTAGGCCTGGATGTCGTCGGCGACCTCGAGCATGCTCCCGTAGCGTTGCTCCGGATCGCGCGCCATGGCCTTGGCACAGATGGCGATCAGCTCGGGCGGCTCGTGCGGCGCGAGTGTCTCGACCGGCTTCGGCGGTGCGTCGAGCACGCGCGAGAGCACCGTGTGCGGCGAGACGCGCTCGCCCGGCTTCACGTACGGCGCCTGCCCGGTGTGCATGTAGTAGAGGATCGCGCCCAGGGAGTAGACGTCCGAGCGTGGACCGAGCTCCTCCAGCTTGCCGCGCGCTTGCTCGGGCGACATGTAGGACGGCGTGCCGATCACGTCGCCGTCCATGGTCACGAGCGGCGAGTCGGGGTTGAGCTCGGTCTCGTCGCGGCGCACCGTGCGCACCAGGGACAGGGCCGAGGCGTCCTCGCTGCGCGGCTTCAGGCGCAGGTCGTGGGAGTCGCGCCGGCCGAGCACGCGCGCCAGGCCCCAGTCCATGACATAGGTCTCGCCGAAGCGGCCCACCATGATATTGGCGGGCTTCAAGTCGCGGTGCACCACGCCCTTCGAGTGCGCGTAGGCCATGGCCTCGCACACCTTGAGGATCACGCCCAGCACCTTGGTACGCGTCCAGCCGTCCTTGGCCTCGCGCGCGAGGTCGAACACGTCCTTGAGCTCGCGCCCGCGCACGAAGCGCATCGTGAAGTAGCAGCGCCCCGTGGAGTCGATGCCGAGGTCGTGCACCGGCACCACGCCCGGGTGGTCGAGCTGGCCTGTGATCTGCGCCTCCTCCAGGAAGCGCCCGAGGCGTTCCGGATCGACCGGCGCGCCGTCGGAGCCGCTGCCGGAGCCCTTGGAACCGGTCCCGCGGCCGTGCATGACCTTCATGGCCAGGTTGCGGCGCAGGTCGCCATCCCACACGCGGAAGATCGTGCCCATCCCGCCGCTGGCGACGTCCTGCTTGATCTCGTAGCGGCTGCCGGCGTCGACGTCGGGGCTCAGGCGCTTGACGAAGTCCTCGACCGTGGTGGGCGTCCTGGAATCCGGCGCCTTGTGCCGCGAGGCCTGCTCGTCCTCGTCCTGGAGGTCGACGCGCGGGTCGACCGCCGTCTTGAAGTGGCGCTGCAGGCGCTGGACGAACGAGACGTGTTGCTCGCTCGCGCGGGGTTCGCTCTGCTCGCCCCCCTGGGGGCTCTCGCCTTCTTCGCTGGCCATGGTCGGGTGCGGCGGACGCTCGCGCGCAGGGATTCCTGCCGGATCCCCTAGCGCCTGCGGCCGCTCGGGCTACCGCGAGCACAGTCTAGACGAGTCCAGCCCGCCTGGAAACGCCGCGTCAGCCAGGCGCTGACGTCCGCCTACGCACTGCGAGCGCTGGCCGTTACGCTCGGATTGTCGGCGTGCAAGTCGCCGCTGCGCCGACCAGGCGGGCGAGTCTTCCTACTTGGATTCTTCCGCCGCGCCCGGCTCGCCCAGCTGCTCTGCGAGCGCGTTGAGCAGCGCGACCGCCGAGGCTTCGGACGTGGGCAAGAGGAAGCGCCGCGCGCGCTGCCACGTGTCGCGCGTGTCCACGGTCCTCGTCACGCGTGCTCGTCCGCCCTGGCCGTACCAGGAGAAATCGAAGCGCAGCGTGAAGCGCGTGCCCTCGATCGTGTAGGCCGCATGCCAGGTCTGCGGTTCCTCCGCGCTGAGGATCTCCATCTCGTAGCTCTTGGCGTGCTTGTCGGTCACGAGCCAGAGCGCGTGGTCGTCACGCTTTGGACGCTCCTGGATCGCGGCCACGTCCGGGTGCCAGTCTTTCCATGTCGTGGGGTCGGAGACGAGCGCGTAGAGCTGGTTGGGCTTGGCCTGCAGGTTCGTCTTGGAGCCCGACGTCTGGCTCCTGGGTACGATCAGCCCGATCAGGTAGAACGCGCCGACGCAGGCTCCGAGGACGAGGACCCAGTTGAAGAACTTCTTCACGACGATGGCCTTTGCTGTTTTCGGCGCGAAACGAAGGCACGCCGGGTCCCTCTTTCGGAACAAGGGGGGATTCCCTGGAGTGCTGCTGCTCGGCGGCTGCGCGAGCGCCCAGGAAGCCCCTGCGAGCGTGCGGCTCGAGGTCGCCGGTACGCGCATCGAACGTTCGGCCCGGGTGGAGGTCGCTGCGCCCGTGCTGCGGGACGAGAGCGGCCAGGGAGCGCTGTGGATCACTGGAGACGGGATCACGATCGAGCTGGCAGGCGCACTGTGCGGAGCGGGCGTGGACGAGGCGGCCGATTCGTTCCGCGGGGTCGGCATCCGCGTGACGGGCAAGCACGTGATCCTGCGCGGGGCGCGCGTCAGCGGGTTCAAGGTCGGGATCCACGCCGAGGGTGCGGACGGGCTCGTGCTCGAGGACTGCGACGTGTCGGGGAACTATCGGCAGCGGTTGAAGTCGACGAAGGAGAAGGAGGCCGAGGAGGACTGGTTGAACCCGCACGCGAACGATGGCCGCGAGTGGTTCACGAACTACGGCGCGGGGATCTACGTCGAGCGCGCGAGCGGCGTCACGGTGCGGCGCTGCCGCGCGCGCGCGGGACAGAACGGGCTCGTGCTCGACCACTGCGAGAAGGCCACGGTCCACGACAACGACTTCTCGTTCCTCTCGGGCTGGGGCATCGCGCTGTGGCGCTCGAGCGACAACGTGCTCGCGCGCAACGCCTGCGACTTCTGCATCCGCGGCTACAGCCACGGCGTCTACAATCGTGGACAGGACTCGGCCGGGATCCTGTTGTTCGAGCAGTGCTCGCGCAACGCGATCATCGAGAACTCGGCCACCCACTGCGGCGACGGGTTCTTCTCCTTCGCCGGCCAGGAAGCGCTGGGGGGCGTGCCGCCGCCCTCAGCCGACTTCGACTACACCCGGCGCGGCTGCAACGACAACGAGATCTCCGGCAACGACTTCTCCTACGCCGCCGCGCACGGGCTCGAGCTGACCTTCAGCTTCGGCAACGAGATCCGGTTCAACCGCCTGGTCGGCAACGCGATCTGCGGGATCTGGGCCGGCTACTCACGCAAGACCCTCGTCTACTGCAACGAGATCGAGGAGAACGGTGCCAACGGGTACGGCCTCGAGCGCGGCGGAGTCAACATCGAGCACGGCCAGGACAACGAGATCGTTCAAAACCACTTCCGCGCCAACGAGTGCGGTATCCACCTGTGGTGGGACGAGGACGCCCACCTCGCGAGCTTGCCCTGGACCCTCGCGAACGGGACCGAGTCCGCGCGCAACCTGATCCTTGAGAACCGCTTCGACGGCGATCGCCTGGCCATCCAGCTTCGCGCGAGCCCCGGGACGGAGCTCGTGAACAACTCCTACGTCGGCGTGGGCCAGCGCCTGGACGTCACGCCGGATTCCACGGCGGAAGAGACGCAGGACGGCGCACGACGAGCCCCGCGCGGCCACACCGTGCGGGACCTCCCCGGCGCTTCGAAGCCCGTCGGCGCGCACCCGCATCTGCGAGGCCGCGAGAAGATTCGCGTCGACGAATGGGGCCCGATCGAGCCGCGCTGAGCTCCCTTCAACCGGGAGCGCCGGGCTCCAGCCCGGCTTCTTCTCTTCCTGCTCTTCCTTCTCTTCCCTCGCCCCAGAGAACGGAAACGAGCCAAGAAAACGGAGCCGGGCTGGAGCCCGGCGCTCCCGGTTGAAGGGAGCTCAGCGCGGCTCGATCGGGCCCCATTCGTCGACGCGAATCTTCTCGCGGCCTCGCAGATGCGGGTGCGCG
>JANOGB010000139.1:0-26123 GCA_031413955.1 Planctomycetota bacterium
CTCTGGCTCCGATGCTCCCGTCTAATGTCGCGCCCGATGCGCCCGGCCGGGCGCGCCCAAGAGCTCTGGAACATGGTGGACTGGTCAACCCTCGGCGATCGCTTCACAGACTTCGGGGACGGCGTCGGTCGCTCGCTCAAGTCCTTCTTCGGCTCTCAGAACGAGCGCATGGTGCGCACGCTGGCGCCCCTGGTGGCGCGCGTGAACGCGCTCGAGGGCTGGGCCCAAGGCCTTTCCGCCGAACAGTTCCTGGCCGAGACCGCGCGCTTCCGCGCGGCGCTCCAGGCCGGCGAGAAGACCCTGGATGACGTGCTGCCCGAGGCCTTCGCGCTGGCGCGCGAGGCCTCCAAGCGCACCCTGGGGTTGCGCCCCTACGACGTGCAGCTGGTGGGCGGCATCGTGCTGCACCAGGGCAAGATCGCCGAGATGATGACGGGCGAGGGCAAGACCCTGGTCGCGACCCTGCCGCTGTACCTGAACGCGCTCTCGGGCAAGCCGGTCTACCTCATCACCGTCAACGACTACCTGGCCAAGCGCGACGCCGAGTGGATGGGGCCGATCTACCGCTACCTGGGCGTCTCCTGCGGCGCGATCCAGGCGCCCATGGGCGCGGCCGAGCGCCTGCCGATCTATCACGGGGACATCGTCTACGGCACCAACTCCGAGTTCGGCTTCGACTACTTGCGCGACAACATGAAGTCGCGCCTGGAGGATCAGGTCCAGCGCCACCTCTACTACGCCATCGTGGACGAGGTCGACTCGATCCTGATCGACGAGGCACGCACGCCGCTGATCATCTCCGGTCCGGCCGAGATCATGCCGGACAAGTACAAGAAGGCCGACATGGTGGCGCGCACGCTGGTGCGCGATCAGCACTACGAGGTCAAGGAAAAGGAACGCGCCGTGCACCTGCTCGAGGCGGGCATCGAGGAGGCCGAGAAGCTGCTCGGCATCGATTCCTTCTACCTGCCGGGCCAGACCGACTGGCCGCACTACATCGAGAACGCCATCCGCGCCCACGCGCTCTACGAGAAGGACAAGGAGTACGTGATCGACGCGGGCGAGGGTCAGGGGCCCGAGATCGTGATCGTCGACGAGTTCACCGGCCGCAAGATGCCGGGACGGCGCTGGTCGGACGGCCTGCACCAGGCGGTCGAGACCAAGGAGAGCATCCCGATCCGCGCCGAGAACCAGACGATGGCGACGATCACGTACCAGAACTACTTCCGGCTCTACTCGAAGCTGGCGGGCATGACCGGCACGGCCATCACCGAGGCCGGCGAGTTCCACAAGATCTACAAGCTCGACGTGGTCTCGATCCCGACCAACGTGGCGGTGTGCCGCGACGACCGCGTGGACACCGTGTTCCGCACCGAGCCCGAGAAGTGGAAGTCGATCGTCGAGGAGATCGAGCGCCTGCACAAGAAGGGCCAGCCCGTGCTGGTGGGCACGACCTCGGTCGAGAACTCGGAGAAGCTCTCGGGCATGCTCGGCCGGCACGGCGTCAAGCACGAGGTGCTCAACGCCAAGAACCACGCGCGCGAGGCGCAGATCGTGGCGCGCGCGGGCGAGAAGGCCGCGGTGACGGTCTCGACCAACATGGCCGGGCGCGGAACCGACATCAAGCTGGGCGGGAACTTCGAGTATCGCCTGCGGCGAGCGCTGGAGGAGAAGGACCTCAAGGAGGGCGATCCCGAGCACCTGGCCGAGATCGACGCGGTGCGGTCCGAGGTGCGCAAGCAATGCGCTGCCGACCAGGCCGAGGTGCTCGCCTGCGGCGGCCTGTACGTGCTCGGCACCGAGCGCCACGAGGCGCGCCGCATCGACAACCAGCTGCGCGGCCGCTCGGGCCGCCAGGGCGACGTGGGCGAATCGCGTTTCTATCTCTCCTTGCAGGACCCGCTGATGCGGCGCTTCTACAAGGACTGGGTCACGAACGCGATGAAGCGCCTGGGGATGGAGGAGGGCGTGCCGATCGAGTCAGCGATGGTCGGGCGCGCCATCGCCAAGGCGCAGAAGAAGGTCGAGGACTACCACTTCGAGATTCGCAAGTCGCTGCTCGAGTACGACGAGGTGATGGACCAGCAGCGCAAGACCATCTACAAGGTGCGCCAGGAGGTCCTGGCCGACCAGGAGCTGCGCGAGAAGGTCGTGGTCATGGTCGAGAACGTGGTGCGCCGCATCGCGGCCACGTTCCTGGACGATCCCGACAAGTTCCGGCACTGGTTCCTGCGCTTCTTCGGCGTCGAGCTCGCGGAGGACGCGGCCCGTGCGGCCACGGCCGAGGAACCCGATGCGAAGCCCGCCATCGAGGTGGTGCTGGCGCGCTACGAGGAACGCGAGAAGGAGCTGGGCGCCGAGCTGCAGCGGCGCGTCGACCGTCACCTCTTGTTACACGCGATCGACACCAAGTGGATGGACCACCTGCGCGCGATCGACGCCCTGCGGCACGGCATCGGTCTGCGTGGCTACGCCCAGAAGGACCCCAAGAACGAGTACAAGGCCGAGGGCTTCCAGCTGTTCGAGAAGCTCTTCGTGGCCATCGAGGACGAGGTCGCGAGTCTGTCGCTGCGCGTGCGCGTGCAGCAGGGCCCACCGCCCGGCGCAGGACGTGCGCCGACCTCGGTCTCGGGCGACGGCGCCGCTGGCCAGGCTGCCCAGGGCGGCTTCACCGGCGATCCGAACTCGCCCCTCGCCCGCCGCGTCGCCCAGCCCACGCCGGAACAGCTCCAAGCCCATCAGCAGCTCCAGGCCGCGCGCCTGGCGACGCGCCGGCCGCCCGCCTCGGCCGCCTTCGACGCCATGCGCCGTGCCCAGCCGGCGCCCACTCCGACGCCGCAGGCGCAGCCCAACCCGGCGGCCGCGCCCAAGGCCGACCGCAATGATCCGTGTCCTTGCGGCAGCGGCAAGAAGTACAAGAAGTGCCACGGCGTGGCCTGATCTCTTCGCGCCGGCCTGCGCAGGCCCTGGCAAGGAGTTCGGAATGGGGCTGGCAGAATCAGGAGGGCCTTCTTACCCTGCCATGAGTTCACCAACCTGCGGGTCCGAACCGCCATCCAAGAACCATCACCGAGTCATTCCGGAGGAGAGAGACGATGTTCAGCCCGTTTGCGAAGTTCTTCACCCTGACGACCCTGCTCTGCGGGCTTGCGGTAGCAAACGCTTCGGCCCAGGGGCGTGGCCCCAAGGCCCAGAGGGCGACGCGCATTCCAGTCCTGTCGAGCGACAAGCCGAACTACGGGCCGGGCACGATGGCCGTCCTGTCCGGCTCGGGCTTCTACCGCGGGGAGACAGTTGCGCTCCGCGTCGCGAGCTTGGACGGGGATCCGTCGGGTGAGCTCGGCTTCTGGGTCGTCACCGCGAACGACGACGGCGCCTTCGTCACCGGCTGGCAAGTGTGCGAGGACGAATGTGCGGACGAAGAGCTGCTGGTCACGGCCGCCGGTACGTCCTCCGGCGGGCACGCCCAGACCTCGTTCTCGAGCAACAACGACTGCGGCACGGGCGTCGTCACCTCGGTGACCCCGGTCGGGGGTTTCTGTTCCGCCTTCACGCCCGCGGTCGGGAACGGCCCGGACAACTACGAGGTCCAGCAGGGCGGCACCTATGTGATGACGATCGACGGCGTGACCGAGTGCACCGGCGACACGATCACCGTGTTCGTCCAGAGCAGCGAGTCGGGCAACTTCTGCTTCAACGCCACCGGCGGGAGTGGCACGTACGCCGGCACGTTCACGGTGCCGAACCCGGCGTGCAACACCATGCCGGTCAGCTACAAGTGCGGCGCCAATGCGACCTGCTCGCACCCCGGCTCGCTCGGCACCCAGGGACCCAACTCCGGCTGTGGCGGCGTTCACCTGCGGGCGTCGAACTTCGACGGGAACTGCGTCAAGACGAGCACCGACACGGAGTGCAGCAATCCGACGCCGATGGGTTCCTGCTGTCTGCCGGACGGCACCTGCGTGGAAGTCTCGCAGGCGAACTGCGTCGCGCAGGGCGGCACCTACAACGGTGACGGCACGCTGTGCATCAACCAGACCTGCCCGCAGCCGACAGGCGCCTGCTGCCTGGAGGACGGATCCTGCACCCAGCTCACCGAAGAGGATTGCGTTGCGCAGAACGGCATGTTCAACGGCGACTCCTCGCTGTGCATGGACGTGAGCTGCCCACAGCCTCCGGGCGCCTGCTGCCTGGTGGACGGATCGTGCGTGGAAGTCACGGACGAGGACTGCGTCGCGATGGGCGGCACCTTCCATGGCGACGGCACGCTGTGCGTCGACCAGACCTGCCCGCAGCCGGCTGGCGCCTGCTGTCTCGAGAACGGCACCTGCGTCCAGGTCACCGCAGAGGACTGCACCGCGCAGGGCGGCATGTTCAACGGTGACTACACGCTGTGCAAGAACGTGACCTGCCCGCAGCCTCCGGGCGCCTGCTGCCTGGTGGACGGATCGTGCGTGGAAGTCACGGAAGAGGACTGCGTCGCGATGGGCGGCACCTTCCGCGGTGACGACACGCTGTGCATCGACCAGACCTGCCCGCCGCCGCCGGGTGCGTGCTGCCTGGCGGATGGCTCTTGCGTGCAAGTCTCCGAGGAGGATTGCACCGCAATGGGTGGCATGTTCAACGGCCACTTCTCGCTGTGCGAGAACGTGACCTGCCCGCCGCCGCAGGGCGCGTGCTGCCTGATGGACGGTTCGTGCGTCCAGCTCAGCGAGGAAGAGTGCGACGCGATTCCGGGCCTGTACAACGGTGACGACACGCTGTGCGCGGGCGTCATGTGCCAGCAGCCCATCGTCTGCTTCGTGCTCAACTTCAACACCGACGACGACGGCAACCCCATGGCGCACGGAGCCAAGGTCGACGCGGAGTTCGACTGCAACGGCCTGGACTACCCGCTGGCGATCACCGGGGTCGTCAACTTCTCGGGCTTGAACACGGCGGCGATCCTTAACTCCTCTACCGGGCCGGCCAGCCAGGACCCCGACCTCCTGGTCAACAAGGGCAACATCCTGATCCTGCAGACCGATGCGAATCTCTCGCAGTGCCCCGTCGCCAACTCGGGCGTGTACTGCTCACACAACGACGACGAGAACGGCGGCACGCTGAGCTTCGCGTTCTGCGCGCCGATCATTCCGTCGAGCATCGTGCTGGTCGACATCGACGGAGGCGACGCCGCGAGCAGCGTCGTGCTCACCGACGTGAACGGCAAGATCCGGACTTACACCGTCCCCGGCAACTGGACGGGTGACAAGGTCACGAACTTCCCGGCGCCGGGCTTTGGGCTGCTGGACCTGACGACCATGGCGGGGCAAATCGGCTTCGGTTCGACGGCCACGGCCAGCGAGCAGGCCGGCTACGATTCGACGGCCGTCGTCCAGCTCGTGGTGACCCTCGGCGGTTCCGGCGGGGTCGACGACCTGTCCTGGTGCCAATAGTCCGCACGAGCGGTTGATTGCCGGGGAGCCGGGACATCGAGTCCCGGCTCCCTGTGTTTTGGGCGGCGTGGCCCGGATCTGGCGCTCACCCCCGGCTCGATTCAGGCCCGCTTCCGCGGCGTTTCCGGACCCTCCCCGTCCTCGTCTTTACTTCCCACCCGTCGAGGGCAAGGATCGCGTCCGCACGATGCCTGCCCCGACCAGCGCGGACCGCAGTGGGAGCGAGCGCGCGGCGCAGCGCTTCCCGCCGGCGATCCGTAGCGACCCTGATCCCGGGGTCCTGCGCATCGTGCTACACGGGCTCTACGACCTCGCCTGGATCCTGTTCGCCTTGCTCGGCTCACCCTGGCTCCTGTGGAAGAGCCTGCGTCAGCGTGGCTTCGCGCGCATGGTGCAGGAGCGCCTTGGCCGCGGCCTCGCGTGCGTCCCGCGCGCGACGCGGCCGCGCATCCTGGTGCACGGCGTCTCGGTGGGGGAGGTCAAGGCCGCACGCTCCCTGGTGACCTTGTTCGAGGAACTCCATCCGGAGTTCGAGGTCGTGCTCTCGAGCACCACCAACACCGGGCTCGAGGTGGCGCGCAAGCTCTACGCGGAGCATGTCTGCGTGCGCTTTCCGGCCGACCTCTCGTGGGTCGTGAGGCGTTTTCTCGGCGCGCTGGATCCCGCGCTCGTGATCCTGGTGGAGCTCGAGGTGTGGCCCAATTTCCTGCGCGTGTGCAACCGCGCGGGACGCGCGGTGGCGGTGGTCAACGGACGCATCACCAAGGACAGCCACGGACGCTACCTGGCCTTCCGGCGCTGGCTGCCGGAGTTCAACCGCATCTCGCTCTTCTGCGTGCAGAGCGCGGAGTACGGGCGGCGCTTCGGCATGCTCGGGATCGAGCCCGAGCGCGTGTGCGTGACCGGCAACGTCAAGTTCGACGGCCTGCGCACGGGGCCGGTCGACGCCGGCGGCGAGCTGGCGCGCTTCGTGACCGGCAAGAATGGCGCGCAGGTGCTGGTGGCCGGCTCGACGCACGAGCCCGAGGAGCTGCTCCTGGCGCGCGCCGCCCGCCGGGCTGTGCCGCAGGCTCGACTGGTGCTCGTGCCACGCCATCCGGACCGCGCCGCCGAGGTCGTGGCCCAGCTCGGCGCGGAAGGGATCCGCACCCAGCGCCTGACCGAGCTCCGCGCGGGAGGCCGTGTCGACCAGCAGCTTCCGCTGCTCATCGACACGATCGGCGAGCTGGAGCGCGTCTACTCCCTGGCCGACCTCGTCTACGTGGGCGGGAGCCTCGTACCCCACGGCGGGCAGAACATGCTCGAGCCCGCATCGCAGGGCAAGGCGGTCCTGTTCGGCCCGCACGTGGAAAACTTCGACCAGGAGGCCGCGCTCTTGCTCGCGGCCGGAGCCTGTCGCACGGTTGCCGGCCCCGAGGAGCTCGAACGCGAGCTCGCGCGCCTGCTCGCGGATGGGGAGGAGCGCGAGCGCATGGGCCGCGCCGGGATGGCCGCCGTGGCTGCCCAGCGCGGCGCCACGTTGCTCACCCTGCGGGCGCTCGAGGCCCTCGACCTGGAAGCGCTGGCGGCGCGCGCGAAGCGGGGATAGCCTTTGCGGCTCTCCCTTGCCGGCCCCCGTCGCGGCCGGCGCTCCGCCCGAACCGGTCCGCTCCGCGCTCATGGCCCGCCACCTCTTCACCTCCGAGTCCGTCTCCATGGGCCACCCCGACAAGGTGGCCGACCAGATCTCCGATTCGGTCCTGGACGCCTGCCTCGCGCAGGACCCCGAATCGCGCGTGGCCTGCGAGGTGCTCGTGACGACCGGCCTGTGCGTGGTGGCCGGCGAGATCACCACCCAGGCCCACGTCGACTACGCGCAGGTCGCGCGCGAGACGATCCAGCGCATCGGCTACACCAACGACGACTGGGGCATCAACGGCAAGACCTGCGCGGTGATGGTGGCGCTCGACCGGCAGTCGCCCGACATCAGCCAGGGCGTCACGCGCTCGGAGAAGGAGAAGGACGAGCAGGGCGCCGGCGACCAGGGCCTGATGTTCGGCTACGCCTGCGACGAGACCCCGGTGCTCATGCCGGCGCCGATCTACTACGCGCACCGCCTGGTGGAGCGCCAGGCCGAGCTGCGGGTGGCCAAGACGATTCCTTGGTTGCGTCCCGACGCCAAGTCGCAGGTCACGATCGAGTACGAGGGCGACCGCGTGGCGCGCGTGCACACGGTGGTGCTCTCGACCCAGCACGATCCCGACGTCGACCAGGCGACCATCCGGCGCGAGGTGATCGAGCACATCATCCAGCCGACCTTTCCGGCCGCCTGGCTGGATGCACAGACGATCTACCACGTCAACCCGACCGGACGCTTCGTGACCGGCGGACCCCACGGCGACTGCGGCCTGACGGGGCGCAAGATCATCGTCGACACCTACGGCGGCATGGGCCGCCACGGCGGCGGCGCCTTCAGCGGCAAGGATCCCTCGAAGGTCGACCGCTCGGCGGCCTACGCCGCGCGCTGGGTGGCGAAGAACGTGGTGGCCGCTGGCCTGGCGCGCCGCTGCGAGGTGCAGGTTGCTTATGCCATCGGGGTGGCGCGGCCGCTCTCGGTGCGCATCGACACCTTCGCGACGGGAACCGTCGCCGACGACATCCTGGGCGCCGCCATCGGCCAGGTTTTCGACCTGCGTCCGGCCCGCATCATCGCGGCCCTCGACCTGAAGCGCCCGATCTACGCGTGCACGGCCTTCCACGGCCACTTCGGGCGCGACGGGTGCGCCTGGGAAGAGACCAACAAGAAGGACGCCCTGCGCGCCGCCGTGGCCGAGCTCACGAAGAGCCGCGCGCAGCCTGTGACCAGCCCGCGTCGCTGAGGTAGGAAGCCGAGGGGAGACTCCGACCCATGCCGATCCAGCCGTCCATGAAACGACCCCATCCGACCGTGCCCGCCCGGAGGTCCGTGCTCGCGCGCGCGGGCTTCACCCTGATCGAGCTCCTGGCCGTGATCCTGATCATCAGCATCTTGGTGGCGACCCTCACGCCGATGGTCAACGACGCCATCGAGAACGCCAAGGTCGCGGCCTGCTCTGCCAACCTGCGCCAGATCTACAACGGGCTCGTGCTCTACAACACGAAGTACAAGGGCATCCCCAACCAGGGCGGCGCCAAGTTCTTCGCCGCCCTGATCGCCAAGGGCGCGATGGAGAACACCAAGACCAACGCCGAGCGCCTGACTTGTCCGTCGATCGACAAGAGCGCGCTGCCCGGGATCGCCGAGGTCCCCTGGGAAGAATGGTGGAGCGACCTCGAGCGCGTGGACGGCACCTACTCCGCCTACGCCGGGCGCGACCTGAAGAACTTCCCCCTGCGCCAGGGCCTGTCCTCATCCGGGCGCGAGCCGTTGGTGTGCGACGACAACGATGGCGGGCTCAATCACCGCACGACCACCAACGTGCTCTACGCCGACGGCAGCGTGCAGACCTTCGAGTTCAAGGCCCTGCAGGAAGAGGGCAAGATCACCAAGGACGAGGTCACCCTGCCCGTGGGCGCCGACTCGCCGATCGAGGACCTGACCAAGTTCTCGCTCGATTGAGCCTGCGCGGACCGGTAGGTTCCCGGATCGAATGAATCCGGGACCTCTCCTGCGGGCCATGCGTCCGCAGCAATGGTCGAAGAATCTCTTCGTCCTGGCGGCACTGGTCTTCTCGGCGGGCGAGCACGGGCTCCAGCTGTCCCGCTCGCTCGCGACCCTGTCGGCCTTCGTCGCCTTCTGTCTCGCGTCCAGCGCGGCCTACCTCGTCAACGACGTGCTCGATGTCGAGAAGGACCGCGCGCACCCCGAGAAGCGCCGCCGCCCGCTCGCCTCGGGCGAGCTCTCGCTCGCCGCCGCGCTCCTTTCCGCGGTGCTGCTCTTCGGTGGCGCGCTCTTCCTCGCCGCCACGCTCGGCGGGGGCCGCTGGAATGTGGCCGTCCTGGCGGGCTACGGGAGCTTGAACCTGGCCTACAGCATGAAGCTCAAGAGCATCGTGCTGGTCGACGCCTTCTGCATCGCCGCCGGGTTCCTGCTGCGCCTGGCCGCCGGCGGCACCGCGGCCGGGGCTGCGGTCTCGCGCTGGGCGTTCCTGTGCACGCTGTTCCTGGCGCTCTTCCTGGCGCTCAACAAGCGCCGCGCGGAGCTGATGCTGCTGGGCGGCGAGAGCGCCAACACCCGTCCCAGCCTGCAGCACTACACGCTCTCGTTCCTCGACCAGATGGTGAGCGTCCTGGCGGCCTGCACGATCATCGCCTACACCATGTACACCGTCGATCCGGACACGGCCCAGAAGTTCGGCGGCGGCCCGGTGCTCTTCTGGAGCGTGCCCTTCGTGGCCTTCGGCATCGGCCGCTACATGGTGCTGGTGCAGAGCGCGCAGGGCGGCGAGAACCCCGCGCGCATCCTGCTCGGCGGCGATGGGTGGTTCCTGGCCAACACGCTTTCGTGGGCCGGGGTCGTGGGCTACGCGATTTTCGGACCGGGGTGAGCGGCGGTCAGCGCTCGTCCCCGCCCTGCCCGTCCCCGAGGCGTTGCTCGACGGAGGTCAGGGCGCGCTGAGCTTGCGAGTTGGCCGGGTCGTTGCGCAGCGTGCGCTTGAGCGCCTTGCGCGCGCCGGTGAGATCGTCCAGCTCCGCCAGCGTGAGTCCGAGCTCGAGCATGGCCGGCGCATAGAACTTGTTGTCCTCGAGGGCTCGCTCCAGGTGCGCGCGGGCGGCGTCGAGCTCGCCCTTGCGGCGTTCCACCTGGCCCAGGAAGGTCCCGGCCAGGTAGTTGTGCTCCGTCACAGCCAGGGCGTGCGTGAAGAGAGTGCGGCTGTCGCGCCAGGTTGCGATCTGGCGCGCGCTGAGCGGTACGAGGGCGGCGAGCACGAGCGCGCAGGCGGCGACGAGCAGCGGACGCAGGCGCGGGCGGCGCGCGGCCAGCGCGCGCAGCTCGAAGGCCAGCGCGAGCGCGGGCCCGATCGTCGGCAAGTACGTGTAGCGATCCGCGTAGGCCTGCTGCCCGACCTGCACGAAGCCGATCACCGGTGCGGCCGCGAGCAGGTACCACAGCCACCCGAGCCAGAAGTGCGGGCGCACGCGGCGCTGCTGGAAGGCGAGGGCCGTGACGGCTGCGAGCGCGACGAAGGACAGGAGTCCGGGCCAGAAGAGCACGCGCGCGAGCTCTTCGCGCGGCGTGACCACGACCGGGTGGGGGACGAAGCAGGCGAGCCCCGCCGGCGCGAGCGTCTTCACGAGGTAGACCCAGTACGTGAGACAGGCGTTGCTGGCGCGCTCCGCGAGCGAGAGCGAGTGCAGGCTGCCGACCGCGCCCTCGCTCTGCTGGATCCACAGCGTGGCCGAGCCCGCCGCGAGCGCCAGGGCGACGAACGGCAGCTTCTCCCGCAACAGGGCGGCGCGCGTGTCCTTGCTCCAGCGCGCGAGGGGCCAGACGTCGAGCAGCAGCAGCACGAGCGGCAGCGTGACCAGCATCGACTTCGCCATCAGCCCGAGCGCGAGGCACGCGCCCACGAGCACGTAGCGCCGCGCTCCGCCATGTCGGGCGTAGCGCTCGTAGGCAAGCAGCGTCAGCAGCCAGAACGTGCCCGAGAGCACGTCCTTGCGCTCACTGGCCCAGGCCACGGACTCCGCGCGCAACGGGTGCAACGCGAACAGCGCCGCCACGAAGAGCGCGCTCCAGCCCACGCCAGAAAGCCGGCGCACGAGCAGGAACAAGAGTGCGGTGTTGAGCGCGTGCAGGATCACGCTCACCAGGTGATGGGCGCCCGGCGCGAGGCCGAAGAGTTCGGCATCCAGCATGTGCGACAGCCACGTCAGCGGATGCCAGTTGCCCGCCTGGAAACCGAAGGCCCAGCGCAGGCCCTCGAGGGTGAGGCCGCGCGCGACGAGCGGGTTCTCGCTGACGTACAGCGGATCGTCATAGGCCACGAAGCCGTGGCTCGCCGTGCGCCAGTAGAGCGCCAGCACGAGCGCGAGCAGCGCGGCCAGCGCGAGTGCTCGTGCGCGCGCGCCAGACCCGTGAGACGGCTCGCTCATGCTCGATGGGTGCTACGGTCGCGCGCCACGTGCGGTTTGGGAAAGGATTTCTCGCGCGCCATTCCGGAGTCGAAGGCGGAGTTCGACGAAGGTGCACGGCACACCTTGACCGCTTCGAAGGCAGGCACGTAGTCTTGGATGCTGGACAGTCCGCGTCTCGAAGCCTGAAAGGACACCGCCCTTGGAGCTCGCCCATCGCATGCACCAGCTCGGCACCGAGTCGGCCTTCGAGGTGCTCGCGCGCGCGAAGAAGCTGGAGCAGCAGGGCCGCTCGATCGTCAATCTGGGCATCGGCGCGCCGGACTTCCCGACACCCGCGCACATCGTCGAGGCCGGCTGCCAGGCGCTGCGCGACGGCTGGCACTCCTACACCGAGGCCAAGGGCCTGCGCGAGCTGCGCGAGGCGGTGGCCGAGGACGTGCAGCTTCGGCGCCACGTCGCGATCGACCCCGACCAGGTCCTGATCGTGCCGGGCGGAAAACCCACGCTGTTCTTCGCCATCCTGATGTTCGGCGAGCCGGGAGCCGAGATCCTCTATCCGAATCCGGGCTTTCCGATCTACGAGTCGATGATCCGCTGCGCGGGCGCCACGCCCGTGCCGATCTCGCTGGCCGAGGAGCGCGGCTTCGAGTTCGATCCCGAGGAAGTGCTGGCCAAGGTCAACGCGCGTACGCGCCTGATCATCGTCAACACGCCCGCCAATCCCACCGGCGGCTGCATCGGGCGCGCGGCACTCGCGCGCCTGGCCGCCGGACTCGAGCGCTTTCCGGGGGTCGCGATCCTGGCCGACGAGATCTACGGGCGCCTGACCTATGCGCCGGCCGAGCACCATTCCCTGCTCGCCTTCGAGTCGATCCGCGAGCGCGTGATCCTGCTCGACGGCTGGAGCAAGACCTTCGCCATGACCGGCTGGCGCCTGGGCTACGGCGTGTGGCCGAAGAGCCTCATCGAGCACGCCGAGCGCCTGCAGATCAACTCGAACTCGTGCGCCAGCGCGCCCGTGCAGCGCGCCGGCATCGCGGCCCTGCGTGGCCCGCAAGAACCGGTCGAGCGCATGCGCCTCGCCTTCGACCAGCGCCGCACGGCGATCGTCGCGGGGCTGCGCACGCTGCCGGGCTTCACCTGCGTCATGCCGCAGGGCGCTTTCTACGCCTTTCCGAACATCACCGGCACCGGTTTCTCGGCCAAGGAGCTCCAGAACAAGCTCCTGCTCGACGCGGGCGTCGCGACCGTGGCGGGCACGGCCTTCGGCGCCCGGGGCGAGGGCTACTTGCGCTTCAGCTACGCGAACAGCCTGGAGAAGATCGCGGAAGCGCTGGAGCGCATTCGCGCGGTGCTGGCGGTCGAGCCGAAGGGCGCGCTACCCAGGCTCGGGGTGCGCCGCAGCCGCGCGAAACGGTAGCTTCTCGCGCGTGAGCACGCGCCCGAGCGATTTTCGCAGCGACACCGTCACGCGCCCGACGCAGCCGATGCGCGAGGCCATGTTCCGGGCCGAGCTCGGGGACGACGTGCTCGAGGGCGATCCGACCGTGCAGCGCCTGGAGCGCGCCTACGCCGAGTGGGTCGGCAAGGAGGGCGCGCTCTACCTGCCCTCGGGCACGATGGCGAACCAGATCGCGGTCGGGGCGTGGACGCGGCCGGGCGACGAGCTCGTGGCCGAGCGCAGCGCGCACGTCCTGCAGTGGGAGGCGGGCGCCGTCGCGGCCCTCCACGGGGTGCAGGCGCAGACCCTGGATGCGCCCGATGGGCGCCTCGATCCGGCCGCGCTCGCGCGCGCCGTGCGCCCCGATTCCTTGCACTGCCCGCGCCTGGCGCTGGTGTGCGTCGAGCAGACTTTCATGGGCGACGGCAGCGGTCCGGGCGGGCGCGTGGTGCCGCTCGCGCACCTCGAGCGCGTCGCCGCCGTGGCGCGCGAGCACCGCCTGGCGCTGCACATGGACGGCGCGCGCCTGCCGAACGCGGTGGTGGCCGCGGGCGTCCCGGCCGCACGCTTCGCGCGCTGCGCCGACTCGGTCATGACCTCGCTCTCGAAAGGTCTGGGCGCGCCGGTCGGAGCCGTGCTGGCCGGGCCAGCCGAGTTCCTCGCGCGCGCGCGGGTCCTGCGCAAGCGCTTCGGCGGCTGGATGCGCCAAGCCGGCGTGATCGCGGCCGGCGGGCTGTACGCGCTCGAGCACCACCTCGAGCGCCTGGCCGACGATCATCGCCTGGCGCGCGCCGTGGCCGAGGTCTGCGCGCGCTGCGAGGGTCTCTCGGCCTGGCCGGGCGAGATCGAGTCGAACATCGTCATGGTGCGCGTCGAGCGGCCGGGCTGGACCCCCGAACGCCTGACGCAGGCGCTCGGTGCAGAGGGCGTGCTCACCCTGCCGATGGGCCAGGCGAGCGTGCGCTTCGTGACGCATCTCGATGTCGGTCCAGCCGACGTCGAGCGCCTGGAGCGCGCACTGGCGAAGATCCTCGGCTGATTCTCATCTGGGAGCGCCGGGCTCCAGCCCGGCTCTTTCTTGTGCGCTCCTTCCGTTCTCCACGGTCTCGGAGGAAGCAAGAAGAATGCGAGCAGAGCAGAGCCGGGCTGGAGCCCGGCGCTCCCAGATGAGAATCAGCGCGAGCCGATCTTCGGGCGCGGGTGAAAGGCCGACTCGGGCGGCAACTGCGTCGGGACCGCGGGCCGCGGCTGGAAGGCGGTCGTGGGTTGCGGATGGAAAGCCGTGGCCGGCGCCGGGCCATGCACCTGGAAGGTGGCCGTGAAGCCGAAGCGGCTGCCCTGGCCTGGCTGGCTCACGAACGAGAGCTCCCCGCCCAGCGCGCGCGCCAGCGCGCTGGCGAGCGGCAGCGAGTCCTTGAGCGTGCTCGGATCGGCCTCTGCAGCCTGGGCCAGGGCCGTGGTGAGCTCCTGCTGTTCCTTGAAGGCGATGCCCGGGCTCGTGTCGGCCACCTCGAAGCGCAGGTTCTCGCCCTCGGCCCCGCCCCCGGCGCGGCTCACGCGCAGCGTGATGCGCCCCTGAGCCGTGGTGCGCAGGGCATTGCGCATGAGCGAATCCAGGGCGCGGAAGAGCTGCACCGGATGCCCGCGGAGCTGCGTGGGCACCCCGTCCGGGAAGACGAGCTGCAGCTCGACGTGGCGCGTCAGGGCCATCTTGCGCGCCGGATCCACGAGCTGCTGCAGGAGCAACGCCAGATCGAAGTCCGCCGGTTCGCCGAGCTGCTCGGCGCGTTCCGTCTGCACCGCGGTCTCCGGAGGAGGCGGCAGCGGCTGACCGGTGGCCTGGGCCTCGAGCCTGGCGCGCAGGGTCTCGAGCGCGGACGCCAGCGACGCGAGCTCGCTCGGGGCGCGGCGCGCGAGCGTGAAGGCGCCGGGCATGCGCCCGCTGGCGAGCTCGAGCACGCCTGCATTCAGGGTGGCCACGGCGAGTTCGAGGCGTTCGGCCGCGCGCCGCGCCAGCCACACGCTGAAGCTCACCAGCAGGCCCGCGAACACGAGCGCGCTCACGCCGAAGACCAGCCGGCGCCACAGGGGCGACGTGGCCGGACCCTGCACGCACACGATGGCCGGCGTCGAGCCCCAGGAATCGGGCACCGGCGCATAGGCCCACACCTGGCCCGCGGCGAACGCGCTCGTCGAGCGGTTCTCGAACAGCGCGCTCTCCATCTCCGGCAGGTAGTCGACGTCGGAGCGAGACGTGTTCTCACCGGTCGCGAGCACGACCTCGAGCGCCGCGGCGCGCGCGCTGCCCGGTTTGGCGGCGAGCACGGCCTTGGCCTCGGCCCTGGGCCGCAGGGTGCGGACGACTCCGGAGTACTCGCTGATCTCCAGGATCTTGGCGAGCGAAGCCGCGGCGTCCGCCAGGCGCTTTTCCTGGTCGGGTCCGAGCTCGGCGTGGGCGTCCCCATCGAGCCACGGACCGGCCGTTTCGGCCAGGGTCACGGCGCGCACGCGCGCCACCTCGGCGCAACGCCGTGCGTCGAGCTGGATGGCGCTGAGAGCCAGCAGCAGGCCGAACGAGCCGGCCACGAGCCCGGTCCAGCCCACCGTACGAAAACGGAGCGACAGGAGATCCGGCGCGCGGCTCAGGAAACGTTCCAGGAATGCGGGACGAGCGACCATTGACTAACCCACCTCGATGGCGCTGGGTCGGAATGCCGGGCCTGGCTTCTTGAGCAGGGCGCACGGGAAAGGGCCCTGGACAGGCCTCTTACGCCACGACCGCCGCGTGGGCGCGCTCGTGGAAGGATGGCTGCGGAGTTACCCTGCGCGCATGGCCCTGTTCTCCGAGAAGCGACTCACCGACTACGCCACCTGCGCCGGTTGAGCGGCCAAGATGCCGCAAGGCGAGCTCGCGCAGGTGCTGCGCGACGTCACGGACCGCGCGGACGAGCGCCTGCTCGTCGGGCCCCAGACGCTCGACGACGCGGGCGTGGTCGTGCTCGGAAAGCGCGAGGGTCTGCCGCCCGGCGTCCAGCTCGCGCTGGTGCAGACGGTCGATTTCTTCCCGCCCGTGGTCGACGACCCGCGTCTCTACGGCGCGATCGCCGCGGCCAACTCGCTCTCGGACGTGTATGCGATGGGCGGCAAGCCGTTCACGGCGCTCTCGCTGGCGGGTTTTCCGAAGGACTTCCCGGCCGAATGGCGGGCCGAGATCCTGAAGGGCGGCTACGACAAGATCCACGAGTCGGGCGCGATCCTGTGCGGCGGCCACACGGTCGAAGCCGAGGCGCTGTTCGGCTACTCGATCACCGGTCTGGTCGATCCCGCGCGCGTGGCCACCAACGCGGGCGCCAAGGCCGGCGACGTGCTCTACCTCACCAAGGCGCTCGGCATGGGCTGCCTCACCACGGCCGCGAAGAAGAGGAAGATCACCTGGCGCGAGCTCGAGCCCGCCGCGCGCGCGATGGCCACGCTCAACGACAAAGCTTGCGAGGCCATGAACGCTGCCGGCGTGCACGCCTGCACGGACATCACCGGCTTCGGGCTGGTGGGCCACGCCATGAACATCGCGCGTGCCAGCGGACTCGCGCTCGAGTTCTCCGTGGCCGACGTGCCGCTCTTCCCGGGCGCGCTCGAGCTGGCGAAGAAGGGGCTGTTCTCGGGCGGCGCCGAGCGCGGGCGCCGTTCGCTCGGGCCGGAAGTCGAGATCGCTGCCGACCTGGATGAGGCGCGCGTCAACCTGCTGTTCGACGCCGAGACCTCGGGCGGACTCCTGATCGTGCTGCCGGAGAGCCGCAGCTCCGCGCTCGAGCGCGAGCTGCGCGCGCGTGACCTGCCGGTGGCACGGGTGGGGCGTTGCCTCGAGTACCGCGGCAAGCGCATCCTGCTGCGTTGATCACGCCTTGCGCCGGAGCTCCGCCACGAAGCGCCGGTAGAGCCTCCAGCCCACCGCGCTGAGCAGGCCGACGACTCCCAGCACGATCAGCGGGTTCTTGATCAGCGCCTCGCCCTGCTCGCCGAGGAAGTAGGCCAGGAACGAGAACGACAAGGCGGCCCAGCCGGAGGCGACAGCGATCGCGCCGATACCGGACAGGCGCGGGAGCCCGAGCAGGCGCGCCACGATCGAGCCAGTGATCGCGCCCGTGCCGGCGATCGGCAGCAGCACGAAGGCGACCACTCCGAAGAAGGCCATGCGCCGCAGACCGGGGTACTCCTGCAAGGCCTCCTTGGCGCGCGTGCGGCTGTTGTGCAGCCAGCCGCCGATCAGCGGCGCGCGTTCGAGTCCGCGCAGGCCGCTCGCCAGGGCCGAGGCGAGCACCATGTCGATCAGGAACGTCATCACGGCCAGCGACCAGACCGGGGTGGCTCCGTTCTTGAGGCCCCAGAAGATCACGAGCTTCCCGAAAGCCGCGAACGAGAGCCCGGCCGCGGTCGCCAGCTCGGCCATCCCCGCCGCGCCCGAGGTGACGAAGACGAAGGTCAGGTACAGGCCCACGCAGGCGGCCAGGGCGAGGTTGCCCCAGAAGAGCACGCGCGACTCGAGCTGCGGGTCGGTGATCACGGGCCGAGATTGTTCCGTCCAGGGGGAAGCGAAGGAAGTCGTGGATCCGGGCCGCGCTCCTCGCCATCCTCCCTCGCACCATGGGCGAGAGTCTCGGCGAGCCGGACGAGTACGGTGAAAAGATCCTCGGCCCGCCCTGGATCCTCGGGCACCGGGGTGCGCCGCGCGAGGCGCCGGAAAATACGCTCGCGAGCCTGCGTCGCGCGCTCGAGCTCGGCCTGGACGGGGTCGAGTACGACGTGCATGCCTGTCTGAGCGGCGAGCCGGTGCTCCTGCACGACGAGACGCTCGAGCGCACCACGAACCTCGGCGGACCGATCGCCAAGCTGGCGCTGTCCGAGCTGGTGCACGCCGACGCGGGCAGCTGGTTCGCGCGGCGCTTCGTGGGCGAGCCCCTGCCGCTGCTGGAGGAGGCGCTGGAGCTCGATCACGGCGCGCAGAGTGGCGCGGAGCGCTCCGTGCACCACATGATCGAGCTCAAGGACCCGAGCCTGGTGGCGGCCGTGGCGGGCGCCCTGGCGCGCCTCGCCCGTGCAGTGCCGTTCCGCATCGCCTCGTTCCACCGCAACGTGTGCCTCGAGGCGCGCGACGCCGGCTTGCCGTCGATGCTCTTGACCGAGGAAGCGAACGAGGACGACCGGCGCTTCGTGCGCGACGAGCGCATCGCGGCCTACGGCACCGCGCCCTGCGGCTGGCACACGGCTGCGGGGCGGGCCGAGTGGAGCTGCGAGCGCTGGTCCTGGTCGGTCGACGAGCCCCGCGACCTGCTCGACGCCTGCCGCCAGCCGCTCTTCGGCTTCAACACCAACGAGCCGCGTCGCGCGCTGGCCGTGCGCGCCCTGACCAAGCTCGCGCCCGAGGATCGCGGGCCCTATCCGCTGCAGGTCCCGGAGCTGGAGGTCGAGCGCGCCGGTCTGGGCAGCACGGAGCCCGCGACCCACGGCGAGTGGTCGGGGCACTGGTCGTTCCAGGTGCGCGTGCGCAACCCCTTCGCCTTCCCGGTCAAGGCCGCCCTGGCGCTGGCCGCGCGCGGCGGCGCGTTCCGGGTCACGGGCCTGCCGGCCACGCTGGCGCTGGATTCGCGCGCCGAGCAGAGCCTGTCCGTGAGCCTCGAGGGCGGTTCCTGGTCGCCGCTCGAGGATCCCAGCATCGTGCTGCGCTTCGCCTGGCGCCGCGGGCGCGCGGCCGGCAGCCTGGTGCTCGACGCGCCCCTCGCGCGCGTGCGCACGCTGCGCCTGGGCGCGGGGGCCGAGCGCTTGCGCATGCTGCGCGAGCGTCCCGGCGACCGCGAGGCCAGCATGACGCTGCGCCGCCGCGGCGGCGAGCTCCTGGCCGCGGTCGAGGATGCCGGGGCCCTGACCGACGTGGCCGCGCGGATCCGCGTCGGCGCACGCGTGCGCACCGGCCGCCGCGCGGTGCGCATCCGCCTGCCGGCCGAGCTCGAGCCGGAGGGTGCGCCCTTCTGCGTCGGTTTCGAGGGCACCGAGCCCGACAGCGGGCGGCGCCGGCTGCGCCGTTTCGGGGGCGTACTGCCCTATGGCCTGGGCTCCGGAGCCCCCGCGCGGCTCTTCCTGACAGGCCGAGCTTGAGCCCATGAGCGCGAACGACTCCAATGGCGCGCCTTCAAGTCCTCTACGGGAGTGGATCGGTGCTGGTGTGCCGCCCGGTCTTCAAAGCCGGTGGGGCCTCGTGAACAGCGGGGTCGGTGGGTTCGATTCCCATGCACTCCCGCCACCAGCGCCTCACGAGCGAGCTCCATGAGTAGCGCTCCGGCGTACCAGATCCGCGCCTACCAGAGCGGCGACGAGCACGCGATCCTGGCGGCCTTCAACCGCATCTTCGCACGCGTCGATCCGACTTTTCGGCCGCGCACGCTGGCGGAGTGGCGCTGGCAGTACGAGTGCAATCCATCCGGCCGGCGCATCTACCTCGCCGCGGCCGAGGACGGTCGCATCCTGGCGCAGTACGCCGGCATTCCGCAGCGCGTGCTGCTCGACGGCGAGCCCAGCCACTTCAGCCAGTCGGTCGATTCGATGGCCGACCCGGAGTTCAGGCGCCTGGCGCACGAGCCGCTGTTCGTGCAGGTCGGGCGCGCCTTCGACGCGGGCTTCGGCGGCGTCGGGCCGGAGAAGGACACGCTCATGTGGGGCCTGCCGGTGCCGGTCGCCTACCGCATCGGCAAGAAGCAGCTCAAGTACGAGCTCGTGCGCCAGCAGCACAAGCTGGGTGCGCCGCTCGCGCGCCTGGCGCCGGGCGCGAGCACGCTCGAGGCCGAGGAGCTGCGCGTTTTTCCGGACGAGCTGGACGCCCTGAGCGCGCGCGCCGGACTGGAACGACGAGCGCTGGCCGTGCGCGACCGCGCGCAGATGCACTGGCGCTACGCGCAGAACCCGCACCATCGCTACCGCTTCGCCGGCGTGCGCCGCGCGGGCGAGCTGGTCGGGCTCGCCGTGTACCGCAAGGGCAGCTTCGATCTGGTCGAGGACGGCTTGCTGGTCGACTGGCTCGCTCCGGCGGGGGACGAGGGCGTGCGCGCGGCGCTGCTCGCCTGGGTGCTCGCCGCGGCGCGCGCAGAGGGCTGCGAGCGCCTGACGGCGCTCTTCCCGGACACCGCGCCCGAATGGCTCGCCTTCCAGCAGCTCGGCTTCCGGGTGCTCGCCACGCGCTACTTCCTGGTGGCCTGGAGTTTTTCCGAGCGCCACGACCTCGCCTGGATGCGCCGGCACTGGTACTACACGCTGGGCGACACGGATCTCGCATGAGCGCCGCGCTCGAGATCCGCGCCTGGAGTCCGGAGGAGCCGCCCGTGTACGAGGCCTTGGCGCGGCTGTTTCCCGGCGCGGCCGGCTGGGACTGGGCGTTTCGCCAGAATCCTGGCGGGCTGCGCCTCTTCCTCGCGCGCCGCGCGGGGCGCGTCGTGGCGCAGTGTGCCGCGCTGCCCGTGCGCACGCGTGTGCTGGGCGCGCCGCGCACCTTCGCGAACCTGCTCGACACGTTCGTGCGGCCCGAAGAGCGCGAGTCCGGAGCGCTGCTCGCGACCGCGCAGGCCTTCCTCGCGGCCCACGGCGGGCCGGAGCAGGATCTGGTGCACTACGGCTGGCCGAACGCGCACGATCTCGCCTTCGGCAAAGCGCACCTCGAGCACGAGCTCCTGCGTGTCTCCAGCTTGTTGGTGCGTGAGCCGGGCGCGGGCCCGGCCGGGTTGCCGGAGGGCGTGCGCGAGCTCGAGCACTTCGGACCCGCGGCGGACGTGCTGTACGCCTGCTGCGCCACGCACTGGAATGCGAGTGCCATCCGCGATGCGGCCTTCCTGAACTGGCGCTTCGCGCGCAATCCCTTGCAGCGCTACCGGCTGCTCGCCGTGGGCGACGAGCAGGTGCTGCGCGGCTACGCGGTCTATCGCCCGGCTCCCGAGCTCCAGCCTGGGCTCGGTCTCGTGCTCGACTGGCTGGTGCTGCCCGGCGACGACGAGGCCTCCGCGCGCCTCGTTGCGGCGGTTCTTGCCTGCGCCCGCGCGGACGGCGCCCGCGTGCTGGCGGCGTCTTTCCCGGAATGGTCGCCCTGGTCCCTGTCCTTCCAGGAGCAGGGCTTCCAGCACCGCCCGAGCGAGCATCTGCAGCTCGTGCGCAGCGCCGTTCCGCGCTTCGACATGCTGTGGCTACGCGACAACTGGTGGACCACCCTGGCGGACGCGCTCCTCCTGTGAATGAATACGGAGGCAGGCAAGCGCTATGCTCTCGCGCCTGACATGAGCTCGCCCGTCGCTCTTTCGCTGGCGCTCGCGGCTCTCGGCTGCGCGCTCGGCCCCAGCAAGCCCGCGCGGCTCGAGGGTGGCCTGACGCTGGTGCGCATCGAGGGCGAACTGGACGTGGGCACGCAGGCGCTCGTCAAGCGCGCCATCGACGGGGCGCGCGAGCGCGGCGACCGGCTGGTGCTCGAGCTCGACACCCCGGGCGGCGAGATCGAGCTGATGTGGCAGATCGCGAACGCGCTGCTGGATGCGGCGCCCTCCGTGGAGAAGTCGCCCTCCGGGGAAAAGTCGCCGTCCGGCGTGAGCACGGTCGCCTGGGTGAACGACCGTGCGCTCTCGGCCGGCGCGCTTCTGGCGCTGGCCTGCGAGCGCGTCTACATGAGCTCGCACGCCACCATGGGCTCGGCCTTGCCGGTGACGGTCGGTCCGGGCGGGCTCATGCCGTCGTCCGAGGACCCGGCGGTCCGGGAGAAGCTCTCTTCGGCCTTGCGCGCCGAGTTCCGCGGCGTGGCCGAGAAGCGTGGGCGCTCGGGGTTGCTGGCCGAGGCGATGGTGGATCCCGACGTGGGCGTGTTCGAGATCGAGGACGAGAACGGTACGCGCCTGATCTCTGGCCAAGAGCTCGACAACCTGCGCAGCCGCGGCCAGCAGCCGGAGGAGAAGACGATCCTCGACAGGGGCAGGCTGTTCAACGCAACGGGCAGGGAGGCCGTGGAGCTCGGCCTGGCCGACGGTCTGGCGGAGTCGTTCGGGGACCTGGCGGACAAGCTGGGACTTGCCGGTGCCGTGCCGACCGAGGTGCGGCGCTCGCGCTCGGAGGACCTGGCTGCCTGGCTGTACCGGCTCTCGCCACTCTTCCTGATCGCCAGCTTCGTGCTCTTCTACCTCGAGCTCAAGACGCCGGGCTTCGGCCTGGCCGGGACGCTCGCGCTGGTCTCGATCGGCGTGGTGCTGTTCGGGCGCTACCTGGTGGGCCTGGCGGACATCCCGCACGTGCTCTTGATCACCGTCGGAGCGGCCCTGGTGGCGCTGGAGCTGTTCCTGGTGCCGGGCACGCTCTGGCCGGGCATCGTGGGCACCTTGGCGATCCTGTTCGGTCTGATCTGGTCCTTCGCCGGTTCGCGCCTCGGCTTCGAGTACGGACTGGACCGCACGATCCTGATCGAGGAGTCTTTCCGCGTGGTGGGCGCGGGCTTCCTGGCGCTGCTGCTGATCCTCGGCCTCTCACGCCTCTTGCCGTACACCCCGCTCTTCTCGCGCATGGTGCTCACGGGTGGCGCGCCCAGCGCAGTCGCGCAGGAGGCACGGGGCGGCGCGGCCGCGCAGGAGGCACGGGGCAGCGCGCCCGCGCAGGCGGCACGGAGCAGCGTCGCGCGTCCGGCGCGTGTCGGTGCCGCCGGACGCGTCACGACCCCGCTCCTGCCCTTCGGCAAGGTCGTGCTCGACGAGGATCCTTCGCGCGACCACGAGGCGCGCGCGGAGGGACCGGCGATCGATGCGGGCGTGCGCGTCCGGGTGGTCGAGGTCCAGGTCTCGGGGCGCCTGGTCGTGGCCGCCCTGGACGGCGCCACGGCGGAGAGTGGAGCCAGAGGCGCATGACCGCGGCCATCCTGCTCTTGACCCTGGGGCTCGGCCTGATCGTGGCCGAGGTCTTCTTCCCGAGCTTCGGCTTGCTCTCGGTGCTGGCCACGGCCGTGATCGTCGGCGCGGTGGTGATGGCCTTCCAGGAGAGCAACGAGATGGGTGTGCGCTTCTTGATCGCGGTCGCGCTGCTCGTGCCGACGACGATCGTGCTCGGCTTCAAGCTCTTCCCGCGCAGCCCGCTCGGCAAGCGCATGGTCATGAATGGACCTTCTTTCCAAGGCACGGCAGCCGATCCACGCGCGGGCAACCTGCTCGGCCAGGAGGGCACGCTCGAGGCCGATTGCCGACCCGCGGGCATGGCGCGGCTCGACGGCCGGCGCGTCGACGTGGTCACGCGCGGCGAATGGATCTCCGCGGGCGTCCACGTGCGCGTGGTCGAGGTGCAGGGCAATCGCGTGGTCGTCGCACGCGCCGAGAAGCCCGCATGAATCACCCCCGTCCGTGACCGCATCGTCTTCCCCTTCCGCGACAGCACAGCGAACCCGAATCCAAGGCATCGAGCGATGATCGCCACCCTCCTGCAAATTCCTCAGACCAGCCTCCTGAAGCTCGTCGGCCTCGTCGTCGCGGCGATCGCCTTCCTGATCTTCCTGTTCGTGTTCCTGCGCTACGCCAACCTCTACGTGCGCTCGGTCCTGACCAACGCCGGGGTGGGCTTGCTCGACATGGTGGCCATGAGCCTGCGGCGCGTGAATCCCGCCATCATCGTCAATGCGCGCGTGACCCTGGTGCAGGCCGGCATCCCCGACGTCTCCAAGCGCGACCTCGAGGCGCACTACCTGGCGGGTGGCAACGTCGAGCGCATCGTGCGCGCGCTGGTCACGGCCAACCGCGCGCAGATCGAGCTCTCCTTTCGCACGGCGGCGGCCATCGACCTCGCCGGTCGCGACGTCCTGGAGGCGGTCAAGACGTCGGTCACTCCCAAGGTGATCGACTGTCCCAACCCCGCCTCGGGCAAGACCGAGATCGCGGCCGTGGCCAAGAACGGCATCCAGGTGCTGGCCAAGGCGCGGATCACCGTGCGCACGAACCTGGCGCAGCTGATCGGCGGCGCGGGCGAGGAGACCATCATCGCGCGCGTCGGTGAGGGCATCGTCTCGACCATCGGCTCGAAAGCCTCGCACCAGGAGGTGCTCGAGAATCCCGACCACATCTCCAAGACGGTGCTGGCGCGCGGCCTCGACGCGCAGACGGCCTTCGAGATCGTCTCGATCGACATCGCCGACGTCGACATCGGCAACAACATCGGCGCGCGCCTGCAGGCCGACCAGGCCGAGGCCGACAAGCGCGTGGCCCAGGCCAACGCCGAGAAGCGCCGCGCCATGGCCGTGGCCGCCGAGCAGGAGTTCAAGGCCTTGGTCATGGAGAACCGCGCCAAGGTGGTCGCGGCCGAGGCCGAGGTGCCGCTGGCTCTGGCCGAGGCACTGAAGAGCGGACGCCTGGGCGTGATGGACCTCTACCGCATGCAGAACGTGCAGTCGGACACGCGCATGCGCGACTCGATCGCGAAGGGCGAGAAGGGCGAGGAGACGGAGCCCGGCAAGTGACCCGTCTCGCCCTGCTGGCACGCGACGTCGACTGGGGCAACTACCTGTGGTTCGTCGTCTTCATCGTCGTCCCGCTCCTGGCGCGCTTCTTCAAGTGGCTGTTCACGCGCCTGGGGCTCCTGGGTGAAGGTGGCGCGCCGGACCAGCAGGAGGATCCGCACGAGCGGCTCCGGCGCCGGCGCGAGGCACAGCAGCGCGCCGAGAGCGAGGGCGAGGATCTGTGGCGCAAGCTCGCGCGCGGCGAGGTAGGCCCGCTGCCCGTCGCCCCGGCTCCGCTCCCCACTCCGGTCGTGCCGCGCGCGACCTCGCTCGAGAGCGAGGAGGAGCCGGAGCCGCTCTCGGTGCTGGGCGAGGTCTTCGAGCCCGCCGAGGCGCCGGAGGTCTCGCTCGAAACCGAGGTCGAGCCCGTGGCACTGGATGTCCTGGGCGCGCCTGTGGCCATGCAGCCGCCCACGTCCGCGGAATCCGCGCCGGCGCGCACGCCCTTCCTGCTGGCGCGTGGCGATCTGCGCCGCGCGATCGTGCTCACCGAGGTCCTCGGGCCGCCCGTGTCGGACCGCGCCCTGCGGGCATGAGCCCTCTGAAAGCGAGCTCGCCGCGCCACTGGCTGCTCAAGTCCGAGCCCGAGACCTTCTGCTTCGACGATCTCTGGCGCGCCAAGCAGCGCACGACGAGCTGGGGCGGCGTGCGCAACTACCAGGCGCGAAACCTGCTGCGCGACGAGCTCCAGGTCGGGGACGAGGTGCTCTTCTACCACTCGAGCAGCGCGCCGAGCGGCGTGGCCGGCAGCGCGCGCGTGGTGCGCGCCGGCTATCCGGACCCGACGCAGTTCGAGCCCCGCGACCCCGCGCACGACCCCGCCAGCACCCCGGCCGCGCCGCGTTGGTTCGCGGTCGACGTGCAGGCCGTACACAAGCTGCCGCGCTTCCTCCCGCTGGAGACGCTGCGCCGCGAGCCGCGCTTGGCGGGCATGGTCCTCCTGCAGCGGGGCTCGCGCCTCTCCGTCCAGCCCGTGACCCCGTCCGAGTGGCGGGTGATCCTGGCCCTGGCCGAGCTCCGGGCCCCCAAGTAGCGCTGTAAGTCACTGCCCGGAAAGAGGGTTACGAGTGCACGTCCGGCTCGGATCGGGGCCCGATGGCTGGGCGCAGAACGGGCGCGGGAGCTCCAGAAGCTTGATCCGCGGCCCGGAATGTGGTTTCCAGGGGCCCCTTCGGAGGCTTCCGGACCATCCGGGGCCCGCTGTTTCTTCAGGATTCACCCAATGACTCAGAACTACGAGAAGCTGCGCCAGGCGGTCGAGGCCATCCGTGACGACGTGGACAAGGCCGTGAAAGGCAACAAGGCGGCCACCTCCCGGGTGCGCAAGGCGATGCAGGAGGTCAAGGCCATCGCCCAGGAGATCCGCAAGGAGATGCTCGAGATGCGCGACGCGGGCGGCCCTCAGTAGCCGCGCTCGAGTCCCGAGAACCAGCGGACCGCGGCGCTTCGATGGGCCGCGGTCCGTCGTCGCTCCGGGCCTGCTCGGGAACGGGGCCGCTCTGGAATCGGCCCTGCTCTGGAATAGGAGCCAGCGCGGGCTGACGCCCGCAACCCAAGCAGGACCACAGAGGCGCAGAGGGCACGGAGCCTCACAGAGGAGGAAGGGGGCCTCCGGATCGTCGACTCTCGGAGAGCCGAAGGCCCGGAGGCCCCATCCGCTCTGGATTCT
>JANOGB010000140.1:0-5993 GCA_031413955.1 Planctomycetota bacterium
CCTCACGCTGATCCAGCTCCCTCTTCCGCTACCGTCATCCCATGGGCCACGTCGCCGAACTGCACACCGCTCTCAGCACCCAGGCCGCGCGCCTCGTCGTCGGCCAGGCCGAACCCCTGCGCCTGATCTTGATCGCGCTCACCTGCGAAGGCCACATCCTGCTCGAAGGCGTGCCCGGATTGGCCAAGACCACGCTGGCGCGTTGCGTGGCGCTCAGCCTCGGGCTCGGCTCGCGGCGCGTGCAGTTCACGCCGGACCTGATGCCCTCCGACATCCTGGGCACGCAGGTATTCAGCTTCCAGGAGGGCAACTTTCGCCTGGTGGAGGGCCCGGTGTTCACCAACATCCTGATCGCCGACGAGATCAACCGCTCGCCGGCCAAGACCCAGTCCGCGCTGCTCGAAGCGATGCAGGAGCGCCAGGTCAGCCTGGACGGCACGCCACGCCCGCTGCCGCGGCCGTTCATGGTGATCGCCACGCAGAACCCGATCGAGCACGAGGGCACGTACCGGCTGCCCGAGGCGCAGCTCGATCGCTTCCTGTTCCTGGCGCGCCTCGACTATCCGAGCGCCGAGGAAGAGACGCGCATGCTCGCGCAGCACCGCGGCGACAGCGCGGGCCAGAGCGAGCTCTTCGCGTCCATCGAGCGCATCGCGGGGGCCGAGGAACTGGCGGCCGCGCGGCGCGAGGTGCTGGCCGTGCGCGTCGACGAGGGGATCGTGAGCTACATCGTCGAGCTCGTGCGGCGCACGCGCGAACACCCGAACCTGGAGCTGGGCGCGAGCCCGCGCGCGACGCTCTACCTGCAGGTCGCGGCGCGCGCGGCCGCGGCCCTGGAAGGACGCGACTACGTGGTGCCGGACGACGTCAAGGGCATGCTCGTCCCGCTGCTGCGCCACCGCGTGCGCTTGACGACGACCGCCGAGGTGGAGGGCGCCCAGATCCCCGAGCTCCTGCGCGGCATCGCCGACGGCGTGGCAGTCCCGCGCTAGAGGCCATGCTCGTCTTCACCTGGGAGCGCCGGGCTCCAGCCCGGCTCCGCTTCTTTCTCTCCTCTCTTCTCCGTCCTTTCCTCCCGCGCGCAAGAAACAGCACCCGGCCCGGAGCCCGGCGCTCCCAGGCCGCCTGAAGAACCCGATGCTCCCCTGCCTGCCTTCCGCGCGATTCCTGCGAGCGATGGCGGGGGTGTCTCTGCTCGCGCTCCTGTCGCCGCTGTGGCCGCCGCTCTTCTGGCTGTGGATCACGGCGCTCGTGCTGCTCGCTTCCATCGCCACGGCCGAGTTCCTGGCGCGGCCCGGCGCGGCGCTGCGCTTCGAGCGGCGTTTCTCCGGTCTGGCGCACGTGGGGCGCGAGACCCGCTACCGGATCGTGCTTGCCAACCGGGGCTCGCGCGCCATCGTGGTCGCGTTGCGCGAGCTGGCAACGAAGGGCCTGGAGGGCGAGGAGCTGTGCCAGCGCGTCGCTCTCGCGCCCGGCGCGGAAACCACGCTGGAAGTCACGCGCACCCCGCTCGAGCGTGGCACGCATCGCCTGCCTGCGCCCGGCGTGCGCGTTTCCTTCCCACGTGGCCTGCTGGAGTTCCCGCTGGAGCCCACGCTCGCCGATCGGATCGAGGCCGCGCCCGGCCGGCCGCCAGGTGAGCTCGCGTGGCTGCTCTCACGCGCCTCGCTCCTGAACGACGCGGGCGAAAAACGCCTGCGCCGCATCGGCGGCGACTGGGAGTTCGAATCCCTGCGCGACTACGTGCCCGGCGACGAGCTGCGGCGCATCGACTGGAAGGCCAGCGCGCGGCGCTCGCTGCCGCGCGTGCGCGAGTACGAGCTGGAGCGCAACGCCGAGACGATCCTGGCGCTCGATTGCGGGCGCCTGATGGGGACCTTGGTGGATGGCGTCAAGAAGCTCGACCTGGCCATGACGCCGCTGCTCGATCTCGCCGCCGTGGCGCTGCGGCGCGGCGAGCGCGTGGGGCTGCTCGTGTTCGACTCGCGCCCGCGCATCTGGCTGCCGCCGCGCCCGGGCCTGCAGCAGCTCCAGCGCATGCTCGCGATGCTCGCCAAGCTGCCCGAGCAGGAGGAACCCACCAGCTACCTGCGCGCGATCGCGCAGCTCGAGGCGCGCCAGCGCAAGCGCTCGCTGGTGGTCGTCCTGACCGATTTCACCGACGAGGTCAGCGCCCAAGAACTCTACGCCAGCCTGGCCGCCCTGGCGCGCCGGCACGTGCTGGTCTTCGCCGCCGTCGCCGACGCGCACCTCGCGCGCATCTTCGACGAGCGCGAGAGCGCGAGCGAGCCGGTCCTGTTCCAGCGCGCCGTGGCCGGCGAACTCCTGCTCGAACGCCGCCGCACCCTGGCCGGCATCGAACGTCTGGGCGTGATCGCGGTGGACGCCGAACCGCACAAGCTCTCGGGGCCGCTGATCCGCCGCTACCTGGAACTGCGCGTCAGCGGCCGCCGGTACTGAACCAGGTTCATCGCCGCACACTACACACCACCAGAACACCAGAACTCCGGCGGCGGACCCCCGTTCGTCGAGCTGGTGAACGTGAACGCGGGAAACGAACGGATCGTGTCGAGCCAGGCGTTCGCGTGTGTCTTCGCGTTCGACGCGGGCGTGCGGCCAGGAATCTCCTTCCGCGGAAACAGGGATAGGACTCAGTTGGCGACTTCCTGCGCCTCCCAGCCATGCCCACGCTCTCGCGCGGCACTCTTCCCGTTCTCGCGGCACTGCTCCTGCCTGGCGGCGCCGCGGCCCAGCACTGCCTGATCAACAAAGTGACCGCGCACGACTCCGCCGCGGGGGATCAGTTCGGGAGCGCCGTGGCGATGAGCGGCGACACCCTGGTGGTCGGAGCCCCCTTCGCGGACCGCGGGCGGCGCAACTCCGGCCGAGTCCAGGTGCTCGAGCACGTCAGCAACGCGGTGGCGCTGCGCTTCGGCGAACGGCTCTGAGCTGAGACGCCTCTTGCGGCGCAGGACCGCCAAACGGCGGTAGGTCTCGAAAGCGCGCCAACGGAGCCAACGCGGCGACCTCGACGGCTTCGGCTGGCCCGAGGGCGCGCTCACCTTGACGGCCTTCCCGCCCGCGCTGCCGCAGAGAAAGGCGTAGGGTTCGCTCCAGGATCGTCGCAAGCTCTGGCGTCGCTCCGCAGCGCACCTATGCTCGGCGCGTCGCCGATCCGCGCGACCCAACCGGAGCGCCCGCATGCGTCGTTCGATTCTCCCTCTCGCGCTCGCCTCTCTCGCCGCGGCGATCTGCCCGCAGGAGGCACAGCTGCCCAAGGCCTGCATCACCGGCGCGGGCTGGAGCGCGCTCACGCTGGCCGACTTCGTCGTCGTGAACGGCGAGGCCGACACCTGGACCGAGCGCGAGGGCGTGATCGTGGGCACGGGCCTGCCCCTGGGCGGCGCGCGCACGAAGAAGCCCTACACGAACTTCGAGCTCGTGGTCGAATGGCGTCACCTCGAGCACGCCGGCAACTCGGGCCTCTTCCTGTGGTGCCCGGAGTCCGCCTTCACCGACCTCCCGAAGGGCCAGCTCCCGCGCAGCGGAATCGAGGTGCAGGTGCTGGATCTCGGCTACGAGGAGGACTGGCTGCGCGCGAAGGGCACGCGCTCCGACTGGTTCACGAGCCACGGCGACGTCTTCCCCGTCGGCGCCTCGACCATGACGCCCTTCACGCCGCGGATCGAGTACCGCGCCGAGGACGGCACGACCTACGCCGTCGGCAAGCCGGACGGCAGCCGCAGCTTCCCGACCCGCCGCCTCACGCGCCTCGTCGGCGAGTGGAACCACTACTACGTCCGCGCCATCCACGGCGAGGTGCGCCTGTGGGTCAACGGCGAGGAGGTGAACGGCGGCACGAAGTGCCAGCCGGCGAGCGGCTACGTGGCGCTCGAAGCCGAGGGCGCGCGCGTCGAGTTCAGGAACTTGCGGCTGCGCGAGCTGCCCTGAAGGTCCGGCGGATGGAGCTCAGCGGCGCGGCCTCGCTCCTCACGCTCGAAGCGCCGCCTCAGCTCCGCGCCCAGGATGCCCACGCTCAGGACCTTGAGCGCCACCGTGCGCCGCGGGTTCTCCTGCTCGGCCTCGAACACCACGCCCATGCCGCCGCGTCCGAGCTCGCGCAGCACGCGGTAGAGTCCGATGCGCTCGGGCAGGGGCGGCACCTGGCGCGGATTGACGCGCCAGGGTCACGTGCTTACGATCCGTAGTTGTGTTGTGGCTCGGGTTCTTGCTCGTTGCCGCCCCGCTGCAGGGGCAGGTCCACGTGGTCGACCGCGCCGGGGGCGCGGGTGCGGACTTCACGACGATCGCCGCAGCCGTGGAGGCCGCGGCCGAGGGCGACATCGTGCTCGTGCGCTCCGGCAACTACGGCTTCGACGAGATCTCGATCAGTGCCAAGTCGCTGGCCGTCGTCGCGGAGGGAGGAGCCGAGGTGCGCACGAGCTCGCTGACCCTCTCCGGTCTCGCGCGGGACCAGTGGAGCCTGGTCCAGGGCATCCGCATCGAGTCCCAGGGGATCACGGGCTTCCTGAGGGACAACCAGGGCCCGGTCTGGCTCGAGCGTTGCATCTTTCGCTCGCTCCTGTTCGTGAACGATCACGAGGCCCTGCGCGTCTGGGACTGCGCCTCCACTCTGCTGATCGGCTGCGACATCGAGGCTCCGGAAACCGAGCCGGGCCTCGACGCGATGGGCTCGCGGATCGGATTGTTCGAGAGCATGGTTCGCGGCGGTCCCGCAGCTCTCCTGAGGAACACGCGCCTTTCGCTCGAAGGCAGCCAGGTCCATGGCATCGACGGCAGAGATGGCTTCGTCTTCCTTCCCAACGGAGGCGACGGCAGTGACGGTCTCGTGCTGGAGAACGGCTCCGAGGCCTGGATCCAGGACTCGATCCTGCTCGGCGGCGCTGGAGGTATGCCTTACGGCTCCGGCCTTCCCGGTGCGGACGGCGAGGCGCTCGTCGTCACCAGCGGGGCCCTGCATTCGCGCGCCGGACCGAGCAAGACCCTCGAGGTGCCCTCGCCCGTGCGCGCGGGCGACCTGATCACGTTCACGGTCCGGGGCGAGCCCGGGGACCTCGTCTGGCTTCACCTTGCCCGGAAGCCCCTTCACCTCAAGGCGCAGCGCAGCCCGATGGATGGACACTTCCTGGGGCGGATCCCCGCCGGAGGTGAGCTCGTTTCCAGCCCCTTCGTTCCCAGGCTCCCGGCTGGGCTGGAGGGCATGGTGCTCTTCTGCCAGGCCAGCGTGCGCGAAGCCGACGGCGGCCGCTTCGGCGCTTCGGCGCCGAGCGCCCTCGTGCTGCTCCACCGCAGCAGGAGCCTCAGACGCTGAGCGCCTGGTCGGGCCTCGAGAACGGCACCCGTGCCCCGATCCTCGTAGGCTCACTGAGCCTGGTCATCTTCGCCAGCACCTTCCGATAGCCCTCGAGCTGCGGCCGGTAGAACTCGACGCGCGCGTCCACCTCGTCCTCCCGCACGCGGTCGGTCTTGAAGTCGAGCACCACCACGCGCTCCCACGAGGATAGGACATCGAAGCGCATGCCCCTGCGGCCCGGCAGCCCCGGGCGACGTTCTCGGGGGTCGCTGTCGCGCCGGGCTCCTGCCCGGACCGCTGCGCGAAGCTGTGGGAGCCCGCCAAGGCCAACGACGGCAGCACCATTCCCTGCGGCGCCGACTGGTTCACCGACCGCACGCGCGACCTGGAGCACATCTCGCACACCGGGCAAACGAACGGCTTCTCGTGCTACTACCTGCGTTTTCCCGCGCAGCATCTGTCGGTGCTCATGCACTACAACACCTATGGCGGCGGGATCGCTTCGATCCCCCGGGCCGCGGCCGCGCACTTCCTGCCTGCGCTGATCTTCTATTCGCCGGCCGCTTGCAGGGCGAGCAAGACTTTTCAAGCGGCGTTGGCAACCAGCTTGGCGACCGAGGCTTGGCGTGCCGCGAGCGCGGCGGTGATCTTGAGCTTGCCCTGAGGGGAGACGAGGTAG
>JANOGB010000141.1:0-26467 GCA_031413955.1 Planctomycetota bacterium
TCGATCAAGAGGTGAACATGGTCGCCTTGCACGCTGAACTGCACGAGCGCGAAGCCCTGCTTCTCCTTGCCCCGCCGGAACGCGCGCTCGAGCACGCGATACACCCGCGGCGTCCTGAGCCACGGCAAGCCGCGCCGAACTTGCAGAACGACGTGACAGACACCGCGAACCTCTGGTCGAGCGGAGTGCGGAACACTGGAACGCCGACGAGCGCTGGAACTCTTCATGGTGACTCCTCGTGACGGACTCTCGGTGACGGAGTGCGAGCGCAATCCCCCCTTGCTCGCGACAACACATAGACGCACGGCGTCCTTCATTCGTTCGCGACTTCTTCGAAGAATATCTGCCGAGCTGCGGCCAACGAGATCGACGGGGCTTCTCCACGCGGGAGAGACCACCCGCCTCCCCGTGCAGTCGAGCTCGCTCCACAGCCCCGAATTCATCCCCTCGATACTCCCACTCACGAGCGCACCGGGACGATTCCTAAAAGAGCTTCGCCCACACGAAAGCCGGAAGCCCCGACTAATCGGGGCGACGTAGCACCGCGTAGCCACGGACCTGGCCGGCCGGCCGGTCGTAGGCGCGCTGGTCGCGGGCGAGGTCGAGGGTCTCGAGCTGCGCCGCGCGCGCTTCCGCGGACACGTCCTCGTCGCGCGGGAAGACGTGGATGGCTTCGTTCAGCAGGTACAGGTCGCCGCGCTGGTGCTCGGGGTTCAGGGCCTCGAGCACGTGCTTGCCCGACGGCGGGGGACTAGTCCCGGGCCACTGGTAGGCCGACAGGAACGTCACCAGCACGCGTCCACCGGGCCGCAGGTGCTCGCGCGCGGAGCGCAGCATCCGCACGCGCCGCGCGCGCGGCAGGAGCATGTTGTAGAGGCCCGAGAAGATCACCACGGCGTCGAACGGGCCGCCATCGACGCGGAAGTCCATGGCCTCGCCTTCGAGGTAGCGGATCTCGAGCCCGGCCGCGCGCGCGAGCTCGCGTGCCCGTGCCAGCATGCCCGGCTCGCGGTCGAGCCCGGTCACGGCGCAGCCGCGGCGCGCGAGCACCAGGCACTCGCGACCCGGCCCGCAGCCGAGCACCAGCACCTTGCCGTCGAGCGGATGGCGCGCGAGCAGCACCTCCTCCAGCAGCGTCAGGCCCGAGCGCACGTTCTCTTCGAGCGCGGTGAAGTCCTGGATCGCCTTGCGGCGGTAGAGGCGCGTGCGCTCGGCGTCCTTCTCCTCGGTCGCGAGCAGGGCCGCACGTAGCACGTCGAGCGGGCGCCGCAGGCGGATCGCGGCGCGTTCGAGGAAGAGCAGCGCGCCGCTGGCCATGCGCAAGCTCCAGCGCAAGACGGCCCGCACCAACGAGGGCCGGCCGAAGGTCCGGCGCAGCGGGTGCAGCACGAAGAGACGCGCGCAGTGGACGAGGAAGCGGTACCCGAATCCCGAAGCGAGCCCGAGCCAGCGCTCGGGGCCGGAGGAGACCGGCCGCCAGCGTCCGCCGCTCTCGCGCGCGACCACCACGCCCAGATAGTCGCCGGCCTCGACCGCGTCGAGGCGCGCGTTGGAATCGCCGCGCGTCAGCAGCTTGCCTGCGCCGCGACCGACCACGCGGTGCGCGACCAGCGGCGCGCGTTCGGCGGCGTGCAGAATGACCTCGCCGAGGCGCACGTGCTCGAAGGGGCGCGGCGCGACCTCGAGCAGGGAACCGTGCGGCAGGAATGGCCGCATGCTGCGTCCGTGGGCGCGGAAGCGCAGCCGGTGGCCGCCGGCGAGCACGGCCCGCGCGAGACGCGTCCAGGCCGCGGGTTCGAGCGTGGGGCCGGTTGCTTGCGCGAGGCCCGCGCTCGATCCCGACGGCGTAGAGCCGCCGTTCCGTGCTGGATCGAGGCGCTCGAGCTCGGCCAGGAAGCGGCGCGCATCCGTGCGCGCCACCGCTTCGTCCGGCGCGCCACGCGCGCGCAGCCAGCGCGTCACCTCGTCCTCGCTCGCCGCGGGCCCGAGAGCCTGCGCCAGCTCGCGCGCGGATCCGCGCAGGAGTCCTGCGCGGGCGAGCTCGGCGCATCCGTCGCGCACGAGTACCGCCAGGCAGGTCTCCGCGTCCACAGCGGCCGTCACCAGCGTGGTTCGCTCCAGGATCAGGTCGCGCGAGGGCATCAGGCTCCTGACTCTATCGCCATTCGCCCGTTGTCCATCCGCCGGCGTGGTCAGGACTATCGGTCGACCAGCCGCCGTAGCACGACCACGTCCTGCCAGCCGCGTAGCGCTCCAGGCAAGTGCGCGACGAGCTCGAACCGCGCGTCGGCCCAGCGTCGGGCCAGGTGCTCGGCGGAGGTGAAGCTGACTCCATATGCTTCGCCCGCGCGCGCGGCGGCAACGACGTCGTCCTCGTAGGGAACGAAGGCGAAGCCCTCGGCGGCCGTCGATCGTTGCACGGCCTGCAACCGCTGCGCGTCGAAGCGAAAGCGCGCGGCCAGATCGGGTTCAGAGGCGATCCTCGTGAGCGCGGTAGGCCCGTGTACCGTCGCGATCAGGATGCCCCCCGGAGCGAGTACGCGCGCCAACTCGGCGCGCCAGGCGGCTGCTTGGCTCTCGCCGAGGTGCGTGAAGACCGACAGGGACCAGATGCAGTCGAAGAATGCGTCGCGGTAGGAGAGCGGCGGGCGAGAGGCGTTGTTCGTGAAGGCGACGGGCGCCAGGAACGCACGGCACCAGGCGATGTGCTCGGGGTTGACATCCGCACCGTGCAACTCGAACAGGTCGGCGTGGCCGACGAGGAAGCGCAGCAGCCGTCCACACCCGCAGCCAAAGTCGAGCAAGCGCGGCCGCGTGGTCGGCTCGGTCCGGTGCCGCTCGGCCCCGTTGCGCGCGAACAGGCTGAGCAGCGCTTCCACGTCCACCAGCCCGGTCCACAGGAACGACTCGGGCGCTTCATCGGCGGTGATGCGGCGTAGCGCTTCGTTCGGCAGCGGCGGCGCGAGTGAACGTAGCACGGGATCGCGCAGCGTCCCGAGCGAGAGCGCCCATTCGTAGAACTTGAATTCGCCCAGGATCAGCCGCAACACGCGCGTCTCGGGGTCACAGCGCTCCAGCTCGTCGAGGCGCCGGCGTACCGCAGCGGACGCGAGTCGTTCGCGCCACGCGTTCATCGCGATCCCGCCGGGCGCGGCGAGCGCCAGCGCCGGACCGAGAGGCCTGGCTCGAAAGTGCGGCGAATCTGCACGACGCGAGCAGTGTAAGCGCGCCCAGAGCGTTTGGCGGGACTCTGTCGGGCTAGGTCAGCCCGGTGCTCTCTCGGCGCGCCGCGGCTGGGGCCGTACCATGCCGGCGCGCCGCGCATGCGCTCCTTCGTTCTCGTCACGGTCGCGCTCGCCTATTTCGCGGCGGTCGCGGGGCTCTATCCGCGCGCGGTGGCCTTCGACGGCCTGGCCTTTCTCATGGCGGCACGCGTGGGCACGATCGACTACGGGCACGCGCTCTACCTGCCGCTACTGAACGCGGCGCAGGCGCTGGCCGGGAGCAGCGCGTCGCCCGAGCGCGTGGCGCAGGTCGTTTCCGCGCTCGGGGGCGTCGCGACCATCGTGCTCCTCTTGCGGCGCGTCGAGCGCGGGGGCGCACCGCGCGGACTGGCCATGCTCGTTGCGGCCTGCTTCGGGTTCGCCACGCTCTTCTGGCAGGAAGCGGGCTCGATCGAACCCACGACCTGGACGCTCGCGGCGCTGCTCGTCTCGGCCGAGGCGGCCGAGGCTTACGCCCGGCGCGCGACGGTTCTGCGCCTCGGCGCGGCCATGCTCGCCTTCGCTGCGGCGGTTGGCTTCCATCTCGTGTCGCTGTGCGCCTTGCCGTGGCTCGTGTCGCGCGCATGCAGGAAGGGCGCCGTTTTGCCCGTGCAGCAGCGCCTCCTCTTGCTCGGCGGCGCGTTCGGCGTGCTGTTGGTCGCGCTTCTCGGCGGCGAGCTCGGGGTCTACCTGCGTTACTGGTCGGGCTTCGTGCCCGACTTCCGGGGTGGACTCGGGACGGAGCTCGGCTGGCATCTCGAGCGCGCAGGGCGACTCTTCCTCGAGGGTGCGCCGGTCCTGCTCGCTCTGGCTGGACTGGCCGCGTTCGCCTTGCTGCGTGCGGGTGTGCGCGGGGTGGAGGAAGGCGTCTGGCTGGCCGCTCCTTACCTCGCCGCCTACCTGATCCTCGGCAAGCCTCTGGTGGGCCTCTTGATGCCGGTGATCCTGGCCGCCGCGCTGGTGCTCGGGAGCTCTGCCGCCCTCGCGTGCCCGGCGCAGATGGAGCGTGGCGCGCGCGTGCCACCGGGCGCGCTGGTGCTCGTGCTGGCGCTCTCCGCCGCGCTCCAGCTCGGCCTGAGTTTGCCGCAGGCGCTCGCGTGGCGCCGCGAGCCCGACGCGAATCGGGCGCGCGCCGAGCTCCTGGCGCGCCACCTGCCCGAAGGCGCGCGCCTCTTCGCGGGACCGCTCACGAACCACCTGCGCTACTACTGGCCCGCGCTGGACGTCGTCTCGCTGCCCGAGCTCTGGCACACGATCCATGCACGGGACCGCGCGGCCGATCCGATCGAGGTCGTGCGCCAGGCGGTGCAGGTGTCGGGCAAGCGCTGCCTGCTCTCCAGCGACGGCGCGGGGTTCTTGCTCGGACTCGCGGCGGACCTCACCCGGCTCGGACTGGAGCTGGAGAGCGCGCTCCCGATCCCGGAGGATCCGAAGCTGGCGCTGTTTCCCCTGGGAGAATGAGAGCGGAGAGCGTGTCCCTCGCAAACAGGCCGGGTAGTCTGGGCGTCCGACGGGGCAGGCAGCGGGCGAGCGGAAGGTCCAACGGCAGCGAGGCAGAAAGGGATCGGATGGCAAGCGGGTGGATGGGCGGCTTCGCCCTGTGGGTGCTGGCGGCGCCGCTCTTGTTCCAGGAGCCAGTCGCGCTCCAGGAGCCCGTCTCGCCCGAGGATCCAGGCGACGACGCCGCCGGCGAACGCGGCCGGAGCGAACTCGCCGCGGCGGTCAAACGCGCTTTCGAGGGCCAGAAGCAGCCCAAGAAGGCGAGCCTCGAGGAGAACGAGCGCGCCTTCGGACTGGAGCTGAGCGTCGTCGAAGCCTCCGGCGTACGCGTGCTCGCCACGGGGGGCGAGGAGGAGGCGCAGCGCGTCGCGGCCGCGATCGGCGCGGCCTGCAGCGTGTTCGTGGAGCTCAGCGGGTCGAATGCGCTCTTGCCATCGGGGCTCTCGGCCTACCTGCTCGGCTCGAGCGAGGCCAAGAGCGCGTTCCTCGAGAAGCATCCGGCGCTCACGCCCGAGCTGCGCGCGCGTCTCACCAAGCTCGAGGGCGCCGGCGTGCCGAACACGGCCGACTGGGCCTGGTGGGAGGGCGACGCCGAGAAACGTCTCGACGCCATGGTGCGACTGGCCTTCGACTGGCTCTTCCGTACGACGGGAGTCACCACCGAGCGCCACGCCTGGCTGCACGAGGGCCTGGGCTTCTATCTCACTCATGCCCTGGTGGGCACGCGTCTCTCCTGGTTCGTCCGGCCGCGCACGAGCGAGTCCAGGCGCGACGCCGACAACGTCGCCCTGAAGGCCCGGATGGACGAGCTCGACGCCGACTGGCTGCTGCTCGCGCGCGATCTGTTCGCGTCCGAGCGCAGCTTCGACCTCGAGGAGCTGCTGCACTTCGAGGTGCACGAGCTCGACCCCGTCGATCACCTGCGCGCCCACGCGCTGGCGGCCTACCTGGTCGAGGTGCAGCGCCCGGCCCTGGGCAAGGTGCTCACGCGCGTGGGCGCCGGCGACGACCCGCGGCAGGTGCTGGAGGAGACCCTGGGTTTCCCGCTCGCGGAGCTGCGCACGCGTCTGGATGGCTGGCTCGTGCGCCGCGATGGACTCGTGGCGAAGGCCGAGGGTCGGCGTTCGGAGGCCGAGCTCCTGGAGCTGTGGCGGCGCTTGAGCGTGCCGCAGCGCGGGGCCGCGCTGGAGGCCTTCCGGCGTGGGCTCGCCGAGCTCGACACGCAGCAGATGCTCTGGCTGCGGGCCGTGCTGGCCAAGGCCCCAGTCCAGATCCCGAAGGCCGAGGAGCTGTCTTTCTTCGATCCCAAGGTCCATGCCCCGGCGGATCCCATCGCGCGCAAGCGGCTCACGAAGAACGACAGCCGCGTGAAGCGCCTGCTCGAGGAAGTCCGCCAGGAACCCGAGCCGCGCGCGGTGGTCCTGGCCTACGACTACGACTGGTTCGGCGCGCGCATCGTGAAGCGCGGCGACCCCGACGAGCCCGAAGTCGTCTTCCAGAACGCCCTGCGCGGCGTGCCGCCGGGCGCGGACCTGGCGCGCGCGCTGGTGCTGCTCGCCCTCGATCATCCCGACGAACGCAAGCTGCAGGCAGCCTTCGCGCACGCCTACACGGATCGGGCTGGAAACGTGTATCCCGCGACGCTGTACGAGCTCTTGAGCACGGGCCTGGAGATCGAGCGGCCCGACGTGGACGTGCTCGGCATCGTGCACGACGTGCTCGGCGACTGGAGCCGCTGGATCGCCCCCGTGCCCGGTTCCGAGCACGAGGAGCTCTACCGGCTGATCAACGAGCTCTTCACGACTTGCAAGGACTCGCGCCGGCTGCGCATTTCGCTGGCCGAGCTCTTCTTGTTCCCGGACCCTACGCCTCCGCCCGGACTCGAGAAGTTCGTGCTCAACCTCCAGGCCCTGTGGTCCGAGCAGAATTCGGTTCCGGCGCGGCTCGTCCCGCTCGTGCCCGACGGCAAGCAGCGGAACACCTTCCTGACCGAGCTCACCGCACGCTGCCAGAAGGACTACAAGTTTTTCGGCCAGGGCCGGCGGCGCGCCGCCCAGTTGCGCCTGGACGCGGAGGAGCTGCGCAAGGCGCTGGGCTCCGCGCTGGACGAGGGCGCGCGCTTCGTCCCGCCCGCGAAGCCGAGCGGCAAGCGCTGAAGCGCTGAAGCGACGAACGAGAAGGAGATCAGCGCCGGAGATCGAGGCGCGTCTCGGCGTGCGGTTGCACGCGGAACTCGTGCGCCTTCGGCAAGGCTCCGGAGCCGTCGAAAGCCAGCAGGCGATAGCGGCCCGCGAACATCGGCAGCAGCAATTCGCCCTCGAGGGTGCCGCGGGCCACGCGCAGGACACTCCGATCTCGTTCCGTGTCACCCAGCGAGAAGAGCGAATAGGACGGCGTTCCCGCGCCGTTTTGCAGGCCCGCGGAGTCCAGGCGCAGCGTACCCATGGTCGGGAGCGTGACCAGGCCCAGCTCCCGGCTCTGGCTGGGCGCGAGCATGAATTGCATCAGCCGCACGGTCGTGCGCTCGAGCTGGAACATGGCACAGTAGCCGCCTGGAGCGAGACGCTGCTCGAAGTTCCCGTGCTCGTCGCGCGCCACGCGTGTCTTCTGGGTCGTGCGCAGCGACTGGAACACGAGCTGGCCCTCGGGCTGAGGTTCCCCGAGGGCACCCAGGAGGCGGCCGCTGACCGAGCTCGCCCCGCGCGCTGCGACCTGGACCAGCACCTCGTCCGCGCTCGGTCGGAGCTGGCGCGACGCATAGGAGGCGCCGACGTCCGCGGGTGAGAACACGTCCAGGAAGACCTGAGCGTCCGGGCAGTCGGTGATGTGCAGGCGACCCTCGGCATCGGTCGCGCGCTTTCGTACCCACCACGAGCCTTCCGCGAGCGGGCAGCGTACGTGCACGACCCAGCCGGACAGCCCTTCTCCGGTCTCGTCGATCAGCCGGAGGCGGAAGCCCTCGCGCTCGGAGAGGTCTGCATCCCAGTGCTCCTCGCGGTCGTTCTCCAGCCTGCGCATGGTCGTGGCCACCAGGTCGGTGCCCTCGTCGCGCGCCCACAACAGGCGCGTGCGCCCCGCCTTCACGCCCTCGAGCCGGAAGCGGCCGTGCTCGTCGCTCTTCGTCGTCTCGCCGAAGCCGCGCCAATCGGCGTCGTAACCTGGCAGACCCGTGGCCCATTCGGCGGACTTGAGCACGGGCTCGCAGCCGACGCGCACGTTCGCGGCCGGACGGCCATCGGGCCAGCGCACGGTTCCGCTCAGGCGCGCGCCGCGCTCGAGCACGAACTCGATCGGCACGCGGGGGGGGGCTTCCAGGGCCATGGAAGAGAAGGCGAAGCCGGGCGCGAAGCAGCCGAGGGTACAGCCAGCGCTCGGCAGGTTGGCGAGCACGAATCCGCCCGCGGCGTCGCTCTCGGCCGAGAGGTACGAGGGGCTGGCGAAGTCGCCCTCCAGGACCTGATCGAGCCGCTTCTCCGCGTCGAAGCAGGCCACCACCGCGCCGGGGACGGCTCGTCCCTGGCGGTCGAGGACGCGACCGCTGAGCCGCGCCTCGGGCCCGCCGACCACGAGCCGCACCTCGTGTGCGGCCGTGAAGGGTGGCGCCACGTGGACGAGCAGCGAAGCCTCACGACCCTCCGCAAGCGCGCGCACGCCGACCCGGCCGTGCGTCGCGGGCAGTCCGAGCGCGCCCGGGTCGTCGGACCGGACCGCGAGCGACGCGCGGCCTTCCGCATCGCTGCGGGCCCGCTCCTCGAAGCCGTGCGCGCTCGCCACCAGGATCCGGGCCGCGGACATGGGGACACCATTCTCGTCGACCACGAGGATCCGCAGGCCTGGCGGGGCGGAGGCCGCGCTCGGTTCGGGACCCGCGTCGCCGAGGAGGGGCGAGCGCTCGACGCTCGCGGCCGTGCGCGCCGCCTCGTCGCGGACTTCGCGGGTGAGGGGCGCGGGGTCCAGGCCGGCATGCACCGCGTTCGGCGCGCTCGAGCCACGCTCGAAGCCGCGTGCAAGGAAGAAGAGGCCGAGCGCGCCGGCGCCTGCCAGCGCGATCCAGCCTGGCGTACCGAGCAGTGCGGGGCCGAGCGCGGGCGCGAGGGCGGTCTCGGTCGCCGTGGCTTCCTCGGCTGCCCGCCCGGATCCGGGCGAGGTGAAGAGCAGCAAGGCCGAGACCCAGCGCGAGCGATCGCCGCCCGAGCGCCGGTCGAGCACGGCCCGCAGCTGATCCAACCCAACCTTGAGCCGCCAGCGCACCGTGCCCGCGGGGATACCGAGCCGGCGCGCGATCTCGACCGAGGAGAGGCCGTCGTAGTAGCGTTGCAGGACGACCGAGCGGTAGGGCTCGTCGAGCTCCAGGAGCTGCTCGCTCAGGAGCTTCTGGATCTCCTCGCGCGAGAGGACCTCGAGCGCGTCCGGCACGTCGCCCACCGTCCGGGGGAAGGAGTGCTCGTGATGCTCGCGCGTCTTGTTGCGCCGGTGGCGTTCGCGGGCCAGGTTGAGGAGCACCTTGCGGATCCAGGCCCGGGCGCCGCGCTCGCTGTCGGGCGGATGTCGCAGGGCCGCGACCCAGGTGCGCTGCACCAGGTCCTCGGCCTCGCCCTCCTCGCGAACCAGCCGGCGCGCCAGGCGCAGGGCCCAGTTCTGGTGCGTGAGCAGGCTCTCGACGGAGACGGGTTCGTAGGTCATGGACCGCGCGGCGCGGAGGATGGGCCGGGGACGATCTGCTGGCTTCTCTGGCGGAGATGCGCGTCCGGCAGAAACGTTGGGTCCCGGTTCCGCGCGGGGCGCCCACGTCCATTGTAGGGGGGCCGGACACGGCGGGGGGGCCGGAGGGCAGGCCGGGGACGCAATTCCCTACCCGACGCCATCCGTGGGCGTTTCGCGCGAGCCTGGTGGGCTGGGCCGGCCGGCACCTCGGGCAACCCGTGCGCGGCGCACGAAACTTGAGTTCGGGCCGGAGCGGAGCCGATGCCCATGCGCTTGTCTCCTGCCCCCGAGCGCGTCGCCACCGGTCCGCGGCACATGCACCAGCTCGATGGCCTGCGCGCCATCGCGGTGCTGCTCGTCTGCTGGCACCACTGGATGCCGCGCCGCTATCACGTGGGCATCAACTGGGGCTCGACCGGCGTCGACCTCTTCTTCGTCCTCTCGGGTTTCCTGATCACGGGCATCCTGCTTGCGTGCCGGCGGCCGCTGGAGGAGGGCAAGCAGAGCGTGGGCTTCACGGCTCGACGCTTCTACGCGCGCCGTTTCCTGCGCATCTTCCCGCTGTACTACGCCGTGCTGGCGCTCGCGAGCGTGGCGCTCACGCTCGAGCCCGGGATCCTGGTGTCGCTGTGGACCTACACCTTCAACCTGTACGGGGCCTGGCGTGGCGCGCTCTCCGGCAGCCTGATCTCGCACTTCTGGTCGCTGGCGGTGGAAGAGCAGTTCTACCTCGTCTGGCCGTGGGTCATCCTGCTGGCGCCGCGCCGCGCGCTGGTGCCGGTCGTGGGCGCGACGATCCTGGTGGGCCCGCTGTCGCGCTGGATTCTATTTGCGGCCGGGGCGCCCTTCGACGCCATGCGCATGGTCACGACCTCGTGCCTGGATCTGCTCGCGGCCGGGTCGTTGTTCGCGATCCTGGTGGAGCGCGCCGGGCTCGAAGCCGTTCTGCGCGGCTGGTTCGCACGCACGGTCGGGCTCGCCGGCGCGGCGCTGCTCCTGTGGGGCGCCACGATCCAGGTGCGCATGGAGGGCAGCGGGGGAGCGACGGCGCTCGAGGTCTTCGTCGTCTACACGCGCTGGCCGTTCTTCGCCTGGCTCGTGCTGGCCGCGGCGCGCGGCTTCGGCGGCCTGTTCGGGCGCGTGCTCACCCTGCGGCCGCTGCTCTATGTGGGCAAGGTCAGCTACGGGGTGTACGTGTTCCACGCCTTCGCGCTGCTGCTGGATCGCGTCGGCCTGGCGAGCTTCCATCCGCTGCTGCGCTGCGCGGTCTATCTCGGCTTCACGCTGGTGGTCGCGGAGCTCTCCTGGCGCCTGTTCGAGTCGCGCATCAACGCGCTGAAGGAGCGCTTCCCCTACGAGGCGCCCGCCGCGGTGAGCGACGTACGCCGCGCGGCGTAGCCGTTACGGAACCAGGTTCAAGACCACCGGGTTCGAAGGAACCCCCTTGCGGACCGCAAAGCGTTCGCACGAACCCGGTGGTCTTGAACCTGGTTCCGTAACGGTCCGCAGAGCGCGTGATGCGCTGTCCTGGGCCGGGCGATACGAACTCGTTCCCGGCCGGGAAACCCGCGAGCGGACCTTCCCATGCGCCCGGATGGGGGGGCAGAATGACGGTCGTTCGGCGCCCGCCAGCTGGCGTCGAGAGAGTCGCTCGGCCACTTCCCACCCCTCGTTCTGCCCATGCACCTTCGCACCGCCGCCCTAGCCGTTTGTCTCGCGGGCTCGTTGAGCGCCGTGATCGTCACAGCCGACCAGAGGAGAGCATCCCGGAGCGCGCCGCTCGCGCTCCAGTTCCTGCCGGCGGGGAACCTCCAGGTGGGTGTCACCGGGGAGCTGCTCCCCGAACCGATCGCCGTCCAGACGACTCCTGGCGCCGAGGTGCGCTTCTTCAGCCCGGACCTCGGGCTCATCGAGGAGAGCGGCGCGGCCGAGGCCACGGTGATCGCGGATGAAAGGGGACGCGCGAGCGTGCACGTGCGGCTCGGCGCGAACCTGGGGCGCTACACGGTGATCGCTTCCCCGGCGCGCGGGGATGGATCGCAAGCGGTCTATACCTTCCGGGCCCTTGCCGGCGAGGCGATGCAGGCTCGCAAGGCCAAGCTGGCGGCGGCGCGCACGCACGCGGCCGGCGCCTCTGGCGCCGAGGGAGGTGGCCAGTGAAGCGTCTTCTCATTCTTGGCTCCACGGCGCTCCTCCTGGCGAGCACGGCATTCGCCCAGCTCGCGCTCCCTTCCAAGGACACGGGCAACTTCGATGAGTGCTTCAACTCGGACGGCGACGGCGTCGCCTGCAGCCGGAACCAGCAGCGTTCGGGGAGCTGGATCACCGGCGACTCCGACGGCGTCGACGACGTCGCGCTGACGGACGAAGGCTCGGTCATCATTCCGACCGGATCGTTCTACAAGCACGTGCTCGACTATCGCGTGCTGTTCAACCATGGCGACCCGGTCTGCGGTCCGGAGCCGATCGTCGAGACGCCGCACCACACGCCCTTCGTGCTGGAGTTCAGCCGCTACTTCCGGACACGCGCGTCGTACATCGACTACGGACTCTCGAAGGGCTGGAAGGAGAACTACTTCTTCCTGCTGAACATCACCGGCAGCCCCGAATACCGCGTCGCGCGCCTGGAAGTGCCCTCGGGCGCCGAGATGAACTGGATCGACGTCGGCTCCACGGGCAACTGGACAGAGGACAACGACGGCGCGCAGTCGATGGTCCTCGCGCTCGCCGACGAGCCGGGCGACCAGCACCTCGTGACCGATCGCTGGGGCGGCAAGTACCACTTCGTCCCGAACACGACCACCCGTGCCTTCCTGCAGTACCGGATCGATTGGCTCGAGGACGAGAACGGCAATCGCATCACCCTCACCTACAACGCGAACGGCTATCCGATCCTGGCGGCCGACGGCTTCGGGCGCTTCATCCACTACGTCTGGACTCCGGTCTCGTTCAACGGGACGCGGCACCTCGCGCGAGTCGTGCTGCCGAGCGGCCAGATGATCCAGCTCGTGCACTTCTTCGACAGTCCGCAGGCATACACCCTCACCTACCCCAACGGTGACGTGGCTTCCTACGGCTTCGGCAACGATACCGACGGCGACTTCTACTACTTCAACGATCTGCTGGGCGAGCCTGGCGCGCGCAAGCAGCGCGTCTACACCTACGGCACCGGACCGACCTTCGAGTACGACACGGGCCGCGTGCGCGGCATCAAGGACGAGAGCGGACACGTCCAGCTCGCCCGCTACGAGGAACCGGCCGGTCCCTCCATCCGGATCGAGTACGACGACGGCCGCGGCTACCAATACGACTGCGCCCTGGCCGGGCTGAACGGGCGGGTCACGAACCTGCGCACCGGCGCGGTCACCACCAACGAGTGGCAGCGCAACGGCTGTCTCCTCAAGACCAAGGTCGATCCGCTCGGGAGCTGGCTGACCGCCGACTACGACGACGTGCTCGCGTTGCGGGTCCTGCGCCACAACCTGGACTCCTCCGCCGACACGTGGAGCTACGGCGCGAACAACCGCGTGGTCGACCATGTCGATCCGAACGGCAACGCGACGCACTACGACCACGATTCACGCGGCAACCTGGTCAAGAAGACCTACGCCGACGCGAGCTACGAGGAATGGACGCGCCACGCCTCGGGGCGGGTCACGGACTACCGCAACCGGAACGGTCTGGTGACGTCGTACCAGTACGACGCGCATGGCAACGTGTCCGCGCTCGTGCTGCCGGCCGAGCCCAGCGAGGCGAGCCCGGTCGTGGCCTACCAGTACGACGTCGACGGGCGGGTCCTGTCCAGGACCGATCCGGTGGGGCGAGTCACGACGTACCAGTACGACTCCCTCGGCCGGCGCGTGTCGACCACGCATCCGGACGGGTCGAGCGAGCAGGTCGTCTTCGGGACCATGGATCTCCCGAGCTCCACGGATCCGGTCGCGACCGCCGGGCTCGTGGTCTCGCGTACGGATCGCAACGGCAACGTCACGAGCTACGAGTACGGGGCAAACGACCGGCTCGAACGGGAAGCCGGCGCGCTGGGCGAGATCGTCTACACGTACGATGCGGCCGACCGCCTGGTCGCGCGCGCCGAGAACGGGGACACCGAGAGCTACGGTCACGACGCCGCCTATCGCCGGACCACGCTCACGCGCGGCGTGGACGCGACGCACGTGCACGTCACCACGTACCAGTACGACCTGCTGGATCGCGTGGTCGAGACCGTGGACCCGCACGGCTTCACGACCCAGACGAGCTACTACCCCGAGAGTCAGGTGGGGCTGCGCGTCCGCCAGATCGAGGGCGGCTCCGTCGCGGCGACCAGCTACACGTATGACCCGAACGGCAACCTGTTGACCGAGGACAACGGGAACCTGCGGCGCTACGTCTACGACTCGAACGACCGTCGCGTGCGCGCCTACGACCCGGCTCCGTTCGACGCCAACTACGTCGAGTTCACCTACGACGCCGAGGGTCAGCTCGTCTCGCGCCGCGATCAGGAAGGGAACACGAGCTCCCTCGGTTATTCGAACCGCGGACGGCTGAGCCAGGAGATCGACGCCACGGGCGTGGCTGTCCTCCACGAGTACAACCTGGACGACACGCTCGCGCGGACTTCCAAGCCCGCCACATCGGGCGCGCACACCTTCTTGTACGACGCCGGCGGGCGTCAGGCGGGTGGAACGGTAGTGGTCGACGGCGGGGTGAACGACATCACCACGACCGAGAGCCACGACGGCAACGGCAACGTGCTCGCGCGCGTCGACGGCGAGGGCGGCGTGTACGCCTACGAGTACGACGGACGAGACCGGGTGATCCGCTCGGTCGATCCCCTGGGCGAAGAGACGCTGACCGCCTACTCCGACGACGGTGCGCCGTTCGACCTGCGCCTGGCGGCCGGGCAAGGCAGCGCCGTGACGGTCACCGACCCGAACGGCCGCACGAAGACGACCGTGTACGACGGAATCGGGCGCGTGATGCGCGAGCTCGACGAGCTGGGAGCCAGCACGGTGTTCACCCGCGACGTGCCCTCCGCCGGGCGCGTCGGAGTCCTGCGCACCGATCGCATGGGGCGAACCACGGCCGAGTACCAGGACGGGATCGATCGGCTCGTGCAGACCACGGACGAGCTGAACCACGCCACGACCTACGCCTACAACCTGCAGGACGACCTGACGAGCGTCGTCGATGCGCGCGGGAAGCAAACGTCCTACACCTGCGACACGCTCGGCCGTCGCACGGGGGAGGACCTCCCGGAGCTGGGTGACACCGTCGCCTACTCCTACCGCGCCAACGGTTTGCTCGACGAGCGCATCGACCAGCAGGGCAACCACACGCAGTACGGCTATGACGCTGCCGGGCGCCGGGTGAGCGTGCTCTACCAGGACGGTTCGACCGACACCTTCGTTCACGACGGTGGCGGCCGCCTGGTCCAGGCCACCAGCGGGCTGTACGGGAACACGGTCACGTTCGCCTACGACCGCGCCGACCGCCTCATCCGCGATGGCTCGTCCGGGCTGGTGCACCTGGCCTACGACCGGCGTTCGCTGGAGACCAGCATCCTCACGCCCTCGGGCCGCGAGTTCGTGAGCACCTACACGGGGCGCGGGGAGCTGGACACGATCCGTCTCGACGCCACGATCCTGGTGGACAACGCCTACGACGCGGGGGGGAGACTCGTGCAGCGCGAGTTCGCGAACGGAACCAGCAGCAGCTGGGAGCGTGACGCTCGTGGCTGGTTGAGCGCCATCCACCACACGCGCGGCGCGAGCGACTTACTGCAGCTCTCGTACAAGCGTGACGGCGAGGGCCGGATGCTCCGGCAACGCAACCTCACCAACACCTCCCGGAGCGAGACCTATGTCTACGACGCCGCGGGCCGTCTCGTCTCCTTCCGCGGCAAGGTGCCGCCCGTGCGTGAAGCGCCGTCCGTGCCGTTCGACCCGGAGAAGGGCGTCAGCAAGGTGCAGGAGTGGGTCCTGGACCCCGTCGGGAACTGGAGCCAGTTCAAGCACAACGGGACGCACGAGTTCCGCCTGCACACCGACTCGAACGAGCTGGTCGGGATCTCCGGCCTCGGGAACTTGGTGTACGACAAACGCGGCAACCTCGTCGACGATGGCGTCCAGGGCTACGTCTACGACTTCAACAACCGCCTGAAGTCCGTCCACCTGCTCTCCAACGACGAGCCCCTGGCCGATTACACCTACGATGCCCTGGGACGGCGACTGGGGCGGACGTTCGTCGACAAGTCGGCGATCACCATCCGGCGCCTCCTCTATTGCTACGCAGGTGAGCGGATCGTGGAGATGCGTGTGAAGCCCACGGTCGACGATCCGGACCAGTTCCTGGCCGCCTTCGCCCACGGCACCGAGCCGGATCAACCGCTGGTGATGGTGCGCCAGAATCAGACCTACTCCTTCCACCACAACGCGGGCGGCAGCACGGTCGCGCTCACCAACGCGAGCGGGAACACCGCCGAGCGTTACGAGTACGATCCCTACGGAGGCACCCGGGTCTTCACGGGGAGCTATGCGCCCATCGGCGTCGACACGGCCGTGGGCAACCCGTTCACCTTCCAGGGCCGCGAGAACGATGCGGAGGTCGGGCTGATCTTCTTCCGCGAGCGCAGCTTGAACCCGAACCTCGGGCGCTACCTGCAACGCAACCCGGCGGGCTACGCCGGCGGGGTCAACCTGTACTCCGCCGCCTCGCTCGTGAACGGGCGCTCGCCCCACGGGCTCGACGACTGAATCGGGTCACTGACTCGACTCTGGTCCTTCCAGGCGCCTCCGGACGCGCTCGGCCGTCCGTTACGGAACCAGGTTCAAGACCACCCGGTTCGAAGGAACCCCCTTGCGGACCGCAAAGCGTTCGCACGAACCCGGTGGTCTTGAACCTGGTTCCGTAACGGCTACTCCATCCGCTCGAAGCAGTAGAGGGCTTCCTTGCCGCGCACGTAGACCGCGTTGCCGGCCAGAGCGGGTGTGGCCCACACCTCTTCCTCGTCGAGCACGTGCGTCGCCAGGGCCTCCCATTCGGGCACGGCCTTCACGACCGTGAGCACGCCCGACTTGCCCGCCAGGTACAGCTTGCCGTCGCCGGCCACGGGCGAGGCATAGAAGGCGTCCGGCTCGCCCACGCGTTCTTGCTTGATCACCTTGCCGCTCTCCAGCTCGAGCGAGGTGAGCATGCCGCCCTCGCGGATGACGAACATCGTGTCGCCGACGATCACGGGCGTGGTGACGTCGGAGAGCACGCGCCGGTCGTCGGTCTTCCACTTGACGTGCGACTTCGTCACGTCGCCCTTGCCGCCCAGCTCGATCGCGAACAGGCCGCCGTTGGCATCGTTGCTGGCCAGCGCGAACTTCCAGTCCGACTCCTCCAGGAGCCCGTCCTTGTTCAGATCGAACAGGAACCAGATCTGGTGCAGCTGGGCGTCGCCGTACTCGGTCTTGGCGATCTTGCCGTCGTGGTCGTCGTCGTGCTCGGCCAGCGTCTCCGCGAAGCCCCCGCTGAAGGTCGGATACTCCATCTCCCCGAGCGAGGGCATGAAGGCGTTCATGTAGCAGCGGTTGCGCGCGAAGACCGGCACGCTCTTCGACTGCCAGGCCGAGCCGTCCATCCACCACAGCTTCGCGCCGTCCGCGAGCGAGTACGCCGCCACCTGGAACGTCCCCGACACGACCACCTGCGCCGGCCCGCTCGCGGGCGCGTGGATGGCGGGCGTGGCATAGCTGTGAGTCACGCCCGGGCGCTCGACGCGCCAGCGCTGGGCGCCGGTCTTCCTGTCGTAGGCGACGAGGTACGCGCCGTTGTCCTGGTCGACCTGCAGGACCACCAGCTCGCCGTGCAGCAGCGGCGAGGTCGACATGCCGTGCGGGATGTTGAACGGACCGATGGGTTGCTTCCACAGCTCCTTGCCGGCGGCGTCGTAGGCCACCAGGCCGAGGTGGTGGAAGAGCGCCACGACCACCTCGCCGTCGGTCACGGGCGAGGGCGCGGCCGGCGAGTTCTGTCCGGGGCGTGCACCGCTGAAGTCGAGCTCCTTCTTCCAGCGCGTCTCACCCGTGGATGCGTCCAGGCACAGGGTCGAGAGCTTGCCCGTGAGAGTTCCGCCCGTGGTCGTGTGCGTGGAGCCCGTGAGGTACAGGTTCTTGCCCGCGACGACCGGCGAGGAATAGCCCGCCGGAACGTCGACGCGCCAGATCAGATTGCCCTCCGGATCGAGCGCATCGGGCAGGCGCGTCCCGAGACCGACGCCGGCGCCGTTGTTGCCGCGGAAGCCGCCCCATTGGGGTACTTCTCCGCCGGAGGAGGAGAGGGGCAGGAGGAGCAGCAGGCACAGGGGGTTCGACACGCTGGGTTCTTTCGCGACGGAAGGAAGAAACGGGGAAGAAGGGCGAGTGCAAATGAAGTGCGCCCATCCAGCGGCCGAAGATAACTTGTGCTCGCTGGCACCCGGTGTTCGGGTCCTGTAGTGCGAGCGCCCTCACCCGCACCGGTTCTCCCCGGAACACCTCTCAGGAGCCTCGATGTCCCTGCCGCGTCTCGCCCTCGCGCCCCTGGCCCTCCTCGCGCTCTGCTCCTCGTCCGTCCGGGAAGAGATCGTCTTCCGCGTCCCGGCCGACACGACCCTCGAGCGCAGCGTGAAGAACGCATACTCGATGCAGCTCGAGTCCATGGCCTTTTCCATGGACGGCGAGGAGGTGCCGGCGGATGCCTTCGGCGAGGTCGAGATCCAGATCGAGCACAGCGAGGTCTACGTCGTGACCGACGCCTTCGAGGCCATGGCCGACGGACGGCCGCAGCGCCTGCGGCGCACTTTCCAGGAGCTGGGCGGCCAGGAGCGTTCGAGCTTTTCCTCGGAGGGTGGCGACGAGAGCGACGACAGCGGCTACGAGAGCGTCCTGGAGGGCAAGACCGTCGTGTTCACCTGGAACGGCGAGGCGGGGCGCTTCGACGCGACTTTCGCGGAGGGCATCGAGGGCGACGAGGCCCTGCTCGCGGAGCTCGACGAGGACATGGACCTGCGCCGGCTGCTGCCCACGGGCTCGGTTTCCGAGGGCGACACGTGGTCGATCGAACCGGGCGCGTTCGCGTGCATCCTCGATCCGGGGGGCGACCTCGGGCTGGAAGACGCCGAGGGCGAGGAGCAGGACACGTCCGTCCAGGATGCCGAGCTGCGCGCCAACCTCGCGGGCACGATCACGGCCACTTACAAGGGCATGCGCGAGGAGGATGGCGTGCAGCAGGCCGTGATCGCGCTGGAGTTCGACACGCACACCCATGCCGAGCAGGCCCTCGGTCCGGAGGAGGTCCCGGAAGGCGCCAGCGGCACGGGGCGGGTCGAGGTGCGCTTCCTGCTCGAGGGCGAGCTCCGCTGGGATCTCGAGCACGGCCACGCGCTGTCTTTCGAGCTCTCCGGCGAGAACGAGCTCACCACGATCCAGACCATCACGGGCGAATACGAGGGCGAGAGCCTCGAGCACGCGCAGACGATGGTCTTCTCCGGGGAGACGAGCTATTCGATGCGCGTCGAGCGCAAGTGAGGCGGGGGCAGGCGCCAGCCTCGCCGCTGCGCCCGTCCAATCTTCTGCGTTCCGTCCGGGTTACGCCGCGCGGTCTGCGCAAGCCTCAGATCGCCGAACCGTGGCTTGGTCCATGACTTGCCTATGACTTGCCGTCAAGGGACATCCCCTTGCGGTCATGCCCTGCCTTTGGTCGGTACTCACCCTCGTCCTCGTGGCGTTTCCACAGGACCGGGGCGGAACCACGGCGCGCTGGCGGGCGCACTACGCCGCGGTCGAGCGCGAGCTGAGCAGCTCCTCGCCGATCGGGCTCGACGACCGGCAGTGCGCGGCGCGCGAGCGCGCACTCCTCGCGCTGGCAACCTATCGACAGCGCGGCGACTTCACGCGCCAGGACGGGTTCCCGGGCGCGCTCGTGCCGCAGTTCGTCGATCGTGAGGGCCGGCGCTGCGCGGTGGCCGAGTTGCTGCACGAGAGCGGGCGCGACGACCTGGTCGAGCGCGTGCGGCGCGAGCGCAACCAGGCCTGGATCGCCGATCTCGCCACGGACGAGGAGCTGCTTTCCTGGCTCGCGAGCAATGGGCTGACCCTGGCCGAAGCCGCGCGCATCCAGACACCGGCGGACTACGGCGGGGCGGGCGATACGGTGCCACCCGCGCCACCCCCGGCGAGCGCGGGCAGCGGCGACGTGTCTGGGAGAGACGGGACTGGGAAGGGTGACAAGCCCGCACCGTCTGCCCCTTCTGGCCCGCATACCACTCCGTCAGGTGCCGCTGGCCTCGCTGGGACCTCGGCCCGGTCGATGGACTCCGGTGCGCGCGCGCTCGACGCCTGGTGGGTGTGGTGGGAGTTCAACAAGCTCGAGTTCCTGGACGTGCGTGGTCTCGAGCAGAGACTGGAGAGTGGCGGACATCCGCTCGGCGAGGTGGCCGCGATGACGGAGCCGCTGCGCCGCGTGCGCCTGCCGCTCCTGATCGAGGCCCTGCTCGATCCCGACGCGGAGGTGCGCGCCGCAGCCGCCCTGACGCTCGGGCGCATCGGGCGCGAGGAGGCCGTCGCGCCGCTCACTGCGCTCCTCTCGGACCCGAGTCAGCGCGTGCGCCAGCACGCCCTGTTCGGTCTCGGCGCGACGGGTACGAGCGGCGGCGCGGAGGTGCTGCTCGCCTTGCTGGAGCACGGGGGCAGACGCAGCGCGGAGGGTGAATCCGTCGTGCCGCGTGCCGTGCCGCTGGCGATCGTGGCGCTCGGCGTCGGACGGCGCCTGGGCATGGATCCGGGCGTGGCCGCCGCGGTGGCGCTGCTGGCGCCGCGCGTGGAGGAGGCGTCGCTTTCGGGCGCGTTGTGGGCGGCGTGCCTGTTCCAGCGGCTCGCGCCCGAGCCTGCGCTCGAGGCGCTCGCGCTGAACCTGGCCGGCGACCGCGGTCAACCGGTCGTGGTGCGTGCGGCGGCGCTTGAGGCGCTGGGCGCGTCGAGTGCTCCCGCCGCCATGGCCCGGCTGCAGGACGCGCTCTTCGGGCGCGAGCTGGAGCTGCGGCGTTCGGCCGAGCTGGCGCTGGGGCGCTCTCCGCAGCCTGCGGCAACCGCGGTCCTGATGACGGCCTGCGAGCTCGAGTCGGAACCGCTGGCGCGGGGCTTCGCGCTGCTCTCGCTGGGCATGCGCGGCGGTGCTCGCGCGCGCGACTTCTTGCTGGCGGTCTTCGCGCGCGGCCCGCTCGCGTCCGAGCCGTGGGCCGCGCTCGCGCTGGGCATCCACGCGCGCGGCTCGGCCGACCCGCGCATCGCCGCGGCGCTGCTCGCGGCCGGTCCCCGCCTGCGCAACGAGGATTCTCGGCCGGCCGTGCTGCTCGCACTCGGGCTGGCGCGCGAAGTGCGCGCCGAGGCGCGCGCGCGGGCCGCCCTCGAGCGCTCGGACTCGCCGCGCGAGCGCGGCTACGCGGCCACGGCGCTGGCGCTCCTGGGCGGCGACGCCAACCGCGCCTGCCTGCGCGCGCGCCTGGAACGGGAACGCTCGGGTTTCGTGCGCGCGAGTATCGCCCAGGCGCTCGCGGTGCTCGGGGACGAAGCCGACGTGCCGGCGCTCTTCACGGCCCTGCGCCGGCTCGCCGACGGTGGGCTCCAGGCCGTGACGGCGGCCTCGCTCGGCCAGCTCGGCGCGGTCGCGGCCCTGCCCGGGCTGGACGAGCTCGCGCGCCGAGCCGACGGTTCGGCCCTGCTACGGGCCACGGCCTTCGGCGGCCTCGGCGTCCTGCTCGCGCGCGGCGCGCCCCTGATCTTGCCGTCGCTCTCGCGCGGCGCGAACTTCGCGCTCTACGAGGACTGGGTGTTCGAGCTCTTCTTCGTGGCGCTGTAGCCGCGGCGTTCAGGTCTGCTTGCGCGCGCGCTCGAGCTCCGCCAGAGCTCCACGGACCGCGGCTCGCATGCGCTCGCGGCAGCTCGCGCAGACTGTGGCGAGCTCGGATTCGGCGAGGCACGCTTGGCCTGCCGGTTCATGGCCGACCACCATCAGGCTGGCGGCGCCCAGTGCGCGGGCGCGCTCGAGCAGGACCTGCGCCTCGATCTCGGCCTCGGATCCGGACAGTTCGAGCAGCACCAGGTCGGGTTGGAAGACATCGAACAGCGTCGCGAGACGTCTCTTCCTGAGCTGGCGCACGCGCGCGCGCGCGAGCGGCAACGAGGCCGACTGCGGAGTCATCCGCGGCAAGTCGACCACTTCGATGCGCGAAACGGGCGGCCGTCCGGCGCCTTCCACTGCGCTCGTGGCGAGCACCACGCTGCCCGTGGGAAGCTCCTCGGCCAGGAGCGTTGCCAGGGCCAGGTCCCGGCGCAGCTCTCCCGGCGCGTCGCTGGCGTAGAAGAGGATGCGCGGCGAGGAGCAGCGCGTGGCGCGTGGAAAGGAGGGATAGGGACGCATCGGCATGCTGGTCTGCTTGGTCGGAGCCCGGAGGCCTCGGGTCGCTCGCGGAACCGGTCGGAGGTGGCCGGGGTGCTGGGCGTGGGCTTTTTTCACGGGGGTGTTGCGGATCGTCACACGCACTCGCGGCCGAGCCGCCTGCGGTGCCGTCGGGTTCGTGGTCCGAGCCTGGAGCGCGAATCGAGTGCCAGCCGCGACCTCGCTTCGCGTGCGCGACCGTATGCTGGTCGGCCGCGAGGAATCCCATGCTCTCGATCGCCACACCCTGTTTCGTCCTGCTTTCCCTGCTCCAGGCGCCGGGCGCAGAGCAGGCGACCTTCACCACGGAACTCGTCGCGGCGCTGCGCTCGGCCACTTCGGCCGTGCTCGCGCCGGATGGAACGCGCGCGGCCTACACGCTGTCCGTGCCGCGCAAGGCCGGCGTGGACGAGGACGGTCCTGCCTGGAGCGAGCTGTGGGTGGTCGACGTCGCCAGCGGGCGCGAGCGCGCCTTCGTGTCCGGCAAGGTGAACGTGTCCGCGCTCTCCTGGAGCGCCGATGGGCGCGAGATCGCGTTCCTGTGCAAGCGTGGCGCGGACAAGGAGACGGTGCTCTACCTCATTCCGGTCGACGGCGGCGAGGCGCACACCGCGCTCGCGCTCGAGGGCGCGCTCGAGGCCTATGACCTGGCGCCGGACGGGCAGCGCGTGGTGTGCATCGCCGCGCCGGCCAAGGACAAGGCGCGCGAGAAGCTGCGCGAGCAGGGCTTCAAGCAGGAGATCTACGAAGAGGACGCGCGCAGGAGCGAGCTGTGGGTCGGCACGCTCGACGGCAGCGCCGCGCCGCGCAAGGTCCCCTTCGAGGGCCATCCGCGTGAGGTTCATTGGTCTCCGGTGGACGAGCGCCTGCTGGTGGCCTGGACGCCTACGCCGTTGATCGACGACGACTACGTGCGCAAGCGCGTGGCCGTGCTCGACGGCGAGCGCGGCACCGTCCTGGCGCGCATCGAGAATCCCGGCAAGCTGGGCGAGATCGGCTGGAGCCCGGATGGCGCGCAGGTCGCGCTGATCACCGCCGCGGACACGAACGACCCGAACCCGGGCCGGCTCTGCCTCGCGCCCGCCGCGGGCGGAACGCCGGTCGACTCGAGCCCGGGCTTCGAGGGTGACGCCGTCGACTTCGCCTGGCAGAGCCCGAGCGCGCTCCTCTTGGTGACGCACGTCGGACTCGGCAGCCGGCTGGAGAAGCTGGAGCTCGAGCCGGGCCGCGCGGGCGCCGCGCGCACGCTGGTCGACGCCGGCGGGCCGATCCTCACCAGCCTGCACCTCGCGCGCGACGGGCAGGCGGCCGTGCTCCTGGCGAACTCGGCGGTGCATCCGAGCGAGGTGTTCCACATGCGTCACGGCGAGAGCGGGCCGCGACGCCTGACGGACTCGAATCCGGAGCTCGCCGGGTTGCGCTTCGCCCGCCAGGAAGGGCTACGCCACGCGGCGCGCGACGGGCTCGCGCTCGAAGGCGTGCTCATCCACCCGCTCGAGCGCAAGGACGGCGAGCGCGTGCCGCTGATCTTGAACGTCCACGGCGGCCCCGAGGCGCACGTCTCGAACGGCTGGCTGACGGGCTACAACAATCCGGGCCAGGTGTTCGCCGCGCGCGGCTTCGCGGTCTTCCAGCCCAACTACCGCGGCAGCACGGGGCGCGGGGTCGCCTTCAGCAAGTTCGGCCAGGGCGACGCGGCCGGCAAGGAGTTCGACGATCTGGTCGACGCGGTCGATCACCTGATCGCGAGCGGCCTGGTCGACGCCGAGCGCGTCGGCGTCACGGGCGGCTCCTACGGCGGTTACGCGACCGCCTGGTGCGCGACCCGCTTCAGCGAGCGCTTCGCGGCCGGCGTGATGATGGTCGGCATCTCCGACAAGATCTCGAAGGTCGGGACGACCGACATCCCCGAGGAGGAGTTCCTGGTGCACGCGCTCGAGCGCCCCTGGGACGACTGGCAGGGCATGCTCGAGCACAGCCCGATCTACCACGCCGGCGCGAGCCGGACGCCGCTCCTCATCCTGCACGGCAAGGACGATCCGCGCGTCAATCCGGGGCAATCGCGCGAGCTCTACCGGCACCTGAAGCTGCGCGGCGGATCTCCAGTGCGTCTCGTGCTCTACCCGGGCGAGGGCCACGGCAACCGCAAGGCTGCCGCGCGCCTCGACTACGCGCTGCGCTCGCTGCAGTGGTTCGAGCACTATCTGAAGGGCCCGGGGCCCGAAGCGAGAACGAAGGCGATGCCGGCCTTCGAAATCGACTATTCTCCGGCACCTGCGACCGAGGAATCTGTTTCCGAAGCGCTGCAGCCGAAAGAGAGCGGATCATGAAGAACCAGGAGTTGTTCCTCGCCAGCGCGCTGATCGCCATGGTGGCCGGCGGGGCTGCGGCCTTCGCCACGCGGGCGTTCGAATCGAGGTCCGAACGCGAGCCGAGGGCGCGCGCGGCCGAGCTCCAGGGCGTCGCCTCGGCCCCGAGTGGGTCGCTGTCCTCGCGCGGGCTCGACGAGCTGCGCATGGAGAACGCGGCCTTGACTGCGCGCCTGACCGCGCTCGAGACCCGTCTCGCCGAGCTGCAGAGCACGCGCACGCCGGCCTTGCCGTCGGGCGAGGAGCGCAGCGTCGAGCGCCTGGCCGACGATTCTCTCGATGCCGGCCGACCCGCTTCGTCCCTCGAAGTCACGCCAGCCTTCGTGGCCTCCGTCAGCACGGCGCTGGACGCGATCAAGGCGCGGGAGGAAGCCGAACGTGAGACCAAGCGCAAGGAGCTCCAGGCGCAGCGCATCGAGGAGCGCGTGGCCAAGCTCCAGCAGGACCTCGGCCTGAACAATCGCCAGGCAAGCGACCTGCGCACCGCGCTGATCACGCAAGACGACAAGCGCGAAGCGCTCTTCCAGGGCATGCGCGACGGCCTCGGCGACCCGCGCGACATGCGCGAGAGCTTCCGCGTGATCCGCGACGAGACCCACGCCTCGCTCCAGACCGTCCTGACTCCGGAACAGTTCGCAGGCTTCCAGAAGACCGAAGACTCCGACTTCGCCCGCCGCGGCCCCCCCGACTTCGCCGGCGCCCGCCCCTTCGAGGGCGACCCGAACCGCGCCGCCGGCGTGCGGCCCGCGCGCTAAGTCACTCGTTCTCGCCGGCCTGCAGTCGCGCTCATCCTCGGATCGCCTGGCAGCCTCCGCGCCTCAGCGCTATGCTCCGCACTCAATCCTGCGGGCGTAACTCAGTTGGTAGAGTGTCAGCTTCCCAAGCTGAATGTCGAGGGTTCAAGTCCCTTCGCCCGCTCCACATAAGTCGCGTCTGGGGCGCGAGTTAGGGCATCGCTATGGGATGGGTAGTCCTAGGTGGCGCGGGGAGTTGCGTTTTAGTGGCTGTTGAACGCGGCGGCTGGGGCGGGGAGGAGCGGCAGCCTGGGGCGCGGCGATGGCGGGATCCGAAGCGACAGGGGCCGAGGTGGAGCGCGAGTTGAGGGTGGCACGCGATCCATCCGCTTCCGCGCGCCGGTGCCGGCCGTTCGGCCGTATGCATGTTGGAGCTGGTTCTCCAGGTTCCCGCTCCGCCTGGTTTAGGATGGACGGCGAGGCCTCCTTTGTTTCTTCCGGCCTTGTCTGCGAGAACGCGGGCCCTTCACTGGAGCCCGCGCCAGAGACAATGCTTCGCTGGGCAGCAAGCGGAGGATAGCGGCCAACTCTTCCATGGTTGGAGCCCTAAGCCGTGAGTTGCTGCTAGCGCAGATCATCTGCAACTGCGCCCCGACATCCATGAATGTGTTCTTCCCCGTATCTTCGCCGAGTCGACGCATGCGTATCCGCAGTGCGTACTGGTAGTCCTGTTTAGAGTCGACAATCGTGTAGGACTGCTCTACCAGATGCTGGTCTCTCAGCAAGAATTGAATGGTCGTCTCACCAGCAAAAAGACCAAGTAATTCCAAGATCATCTTGCGTCCCCACCAACCCACCCCTGCCGTCTGGTACTGCTGTTGGCGGTACGACGCCTTCTCATTGGCAACTACTGAGACTTCGGTCAGGACGGAAAACGGGATTGCCTCACCGTGCTCAAGCAGTGTGATCACGACCCTGAAGTGCCCGCTTTCGTCGCTCCCCCAGTCCAAAGACCAATCGGTATGGAACGGTGGAATGTCCATACGCCCCTGTGCCTCGGCGGTAACCGAAGCTATTGCCTCGAGGACCTCGTGCAGTCCTTCATCGAAGCTCGATCGGAAGTCGGCGTATTTTTTCTCGCGAAGAAACACCGGAGGTTCGCAGTCCTCTACAAGAACAGGAACAACAACGACGCGGCGTTCCTCCAGCTCCCGAAGGAGACCCGCATTGAGTTCCTTCTTGCACCAAGCAGACGCAAGAGAATGCCTGGATAGTAGGATTAGAAGTGCGCTCGAGGACTCGATCGCGTCCTGAACTCGGGTGAGGAGTGAATCGCCCGCCCTAAGCTCCCATGTGTCGACCCAGACGCGCACCTTCCTGGTCATCAGGTTGGTCGCGAGCTTATTGGCGAACAGCTTGTCGCGGTGCGAGTAGC
>JANOGB010000142.1:0-11763 GCA_031413955.1 Planctomycetota bacterium
CGGCTGGAACTTCGGCGCGTAGGGCCCGCGCAAGAATAAGTTGGTCGTTTCGGCGAGCCATCGTCGCCGATGGCTAGGCGCGGCGACGACGCGTATTGGCGGAGGAATACTCGGAGGAGCCGTAACGACGCCAGCGGCGACGATGGCCGGCGCAACGACCAGGTTATTCTTGCGCGGGCCCTTCAGGATCAGAATCCGCTCAAGCTGTTCATCTCGGCCTGCAGCACGGCCAGGGTCGCGGTCTCCGCGAGCGTCAAGCTACCCGCGAGGAGGTCCATGGCTTCCTCCGGGTCGGTCGGCAGGTGATAGAACCGCTCGTCGTAGCCGGGGATTCCACACGGCTGCATCGAGAGCGAGTTCTGGATGCGGATGTACTTGTAGGTCCCGTCGGTCGTACAGCGCGCGTGCTGGGAGTAACACGACGGCGGCGGGAGCGTCAGCTCGCCGTTGGGCAGGAACAGCTGCGAGAACACGAGCGTGCGATTGCTCGCGCTCAGCGGATCGCGGAGCACCGGCAGGAAGCTGATGCTGTCGAGCTCGCCGAGGTTCACGACTCGGCTCGCGTCCGCGCCGGTGATGTCCGCGATCGTGCGCCAGAGGTCGACGGCCGACACCAGGGCGTCGCTCTGCCAGCCCTCACTCGAAACGGGTGGTTTCACCAGCGGACCCGCCACGATGAGCGGCACGCGGATGCCCCACTCGTAGATGTAGCCCTTGGCATGGTTGGGATTGTGGGGCGGGGCGTCGATCACGAACTCCGATGTGCCGTTGTCGCCGATGACGAAGATCATCGTGTTGTCGCGCTTTTCCCGGCTGATCCCGTCCAGCAGGTTGCCGATCTCGGCATCCACGGCCTCGACCATGGCGCGGAAGACGAGCCGCTGGACCTCGACCGGTTCCGTCTCCCCGTTGTCTCCCGCTTGCAGTCCGGCGCAGGTCAGCTCGCACAGGGTCGCAGGGGGAAGGAGCTCCGCCGGCGGGACCTGCAGCGGCTGGTGGGGCGGGCCGAAGGCGACGTAGGCGAGGAACGCGTCCGACTGGGCGTTGATCCACTGCCGCGCGTCCCGGCTCGTGACGCTGGCGTGCCAGGTGTCGGTCGCGTAGGGCGGCGTCGTGAACCGACCGTCGACCATTTCCACGCCGGGAGGAGAACCGGCGTCGTGCACGACCTTGTTGTACTTGTAGAAGTTCACCACGTTCCCCATCGACCCGTAGAAGCGGTGGTAGCCGTTCTGGACGGCGTGGCCCCAGTCGCTCATCAGGGTGGTCGAGAGGTGCCACTTCCCGAACGCGCCGCACTTGTAGGGCAGGCCCGGTCCGTTTCTCCCTGAGGTGGCGGCTCCACCGAAGCCCTCGCGCACGAGCTCGGCCAGCAGCTTTTCGCCGCCGGGGAGCTCGTAGTCGCCCGGGCTCCCCGTCGTGTTGGTGATGTGCCCGACGCCCGTCCGGAAGCCGTAGCGCCCGGTCTGGATCCAGGCGCGGGACGAGCTGCAGAAGGGGGTCGCGTACGCCCTCGTGAACCAGATCCCCTGGCGCCGGAGCTGATCCAGGTTGGGAGTCGCCGGGTAAGCCGCCACGCAGCCGGTCGGGGGCGGCGTGCAATTCGGTGGCAGCTGACAGACCGCCGGAGGGCACGTCGGCGTAGTGTGCCCGTAGAACTCCAGCTTGTCCGTGCCCAGGTCGTCGAGCACGATCACGAGCACGTTCTTGTGCTGCTTGCCCGCCGGCAGCGCCTGCTGGGCCAGCGCGGCGAGCGCCAGCACTCCGATGCCGGCGCCGACCCGCAGGAGGCGCAGGACGGCCCGGTGCGCCGGATGGCGAGCCACGTTCAGTCGCCTGCCTTTCGCGCTCGCGCATCCTCGGGCTGGAAGCTGCGCTTCTCCAGGGCCGACTGGAACAGGACGACCTGCGGGAACTGGGTCTTCAGGAGCTGGTCGAACTTCTCCATTTCGCCGGGGGGAATGTGGCAGACGATGACGGTCCGCGCCTTGATCTTCTCCTGGAGCACGCGCACCCCGGTGGCCTGGTTGAGGAACCAGAAGGGCACGATGGCGATGTCGATCGGGCGCGCGTCCAGGTCGTAGGCCGCGAAGTTGTCGAGCGAGGGCTTGGCGTCGCCCACGTGCAGGATCCTGACCCCGCCCATCTCGATCAGGTGCCCCAGGTTCACGATCTTGTCGTCGAGGCCGCCGTGCTCGAGCTGGAAGAACTCGATGCTCATCTCCTCCTGCAGGATCTTGTTGATCGATCCCGCCACGGTGGGAATGGGGCTGAGCCGGCGCGAGATCGCCGCGAAGTCGCGGGCTTGCGACTGGAGCGCGAGCAGCACGTCCGGCGAGGTCATGAGCTGCGCCTGGCTGTTCTTGCCGAGGTACTTCTCGAGCCCGCGCATCTGCACGTGGTCCGGGTGGTTGTGGGAGACCAGCACGATCGTCAGCTTGTCGAAGGGCGGCAAGGCGTTGACGACTTGCTTGTAGACCTCGTCCGGCAGGCCCGCGTACATCTCCCACGGCTCGCGCAGGAAGGCGTCGATCAGGACCGAGTAGCGTCCCGACTCGAAGAGGAACCCCGCGTTCGCCAGGAAGGTCACGTCGACGCCCAGGACCTTGGGCTTGGGCCGCGCTTCCGGGTCCCCTTGCGCGCTGCTGCCCTGTGCGAGCAGGGGCGGCACGAGGAGCGGTACGGAGAGAACGACGGAGAGAAAGAGGAGAAGACGCAGGGGCCGCATTGCTCGCGTGGCGGTGCAGAGAGCCAAGAACTGCAGTCTAAGGCCTGCCGAGGATTTTGCGTGTCGCGCGATCCACTGTGGAAGCGCACGCTCGTGCGCATTTTCTTCGGGCCAGATCTTCCCACCACGAACGTTTTGCGACATCCTATGTGGAAGAGTTTCCAGCCTGACTTCCCGGGTAGGAAACCATTTCTTCCTGGGGGTTCCAATGCATCTTCGGTGGGTGATCCGTGGGTCGATCCTGACCCTGCTCGTGTCGATGGCTCCGCTCCAGGCCCAGGGCCCGGGGACGGTCAAGGGTGCGATGAAGATCAGCGAGCGCAGCGGGGGTGCAAAACCCGCCCTCGAGACGAACGACCAGCTCGGACGCGGAATCGCCCTGATCGGGGATCTCGACGGGGACGGGGTGCCCGAGGTCGCTTCCGCAGGTCACACGGACGACGACGGCGGCCTCGACTGCGGGGCGGTCTACGTCTTCTTCCTGCGCCGCGACGGGCGCTCCAAGGCCTTCCAGAAGATCAGCGTGCTCGAGGGCGGCTTCACCGGGCCCCTGCGCGAGGGCGACCAGATGGGCCGGGCCATGGCTGGCCTGGGCGACCTCGACGGCGACGGGGTGCCCGACCTCGCGGTCGGAGCGAACTACGATCGCGACGGCGGCAAGGGCAAGGGCGCGGTCTGGATCCTCTTCCTCAATCGCGATGGGACCGTGAAGGCCCAGGCCAAGATCTCGAGCCTGCAAGGCGGCCTGACGGGCCTGGACGTCGGCGATCAGTTCGGGCGTGGCGTCGCGGAGCTGGGAGACATCGACCTCGACGGCATTCCCGATCTCGCGGTCGCGGCCCCCTACGACGACGACGGCGGCGAGAACAAGGGCGCGGTCTACATCCTCACCCTCACGCGCGAGGGACGCGTCAAGACGCAGCGCAAGATCAGCCAGTGGCAGGGCAATTTCCGCGGTCGGCTGAAGCCGAACGACGTGATGGGCTTCGCGCTGTGCAGCCTGGGCGACTTCGACGGCAACGGGGCGATGGACCTCGTGGCCGGCGCGAACCTCGACGACGACGGCGCCGCCAACGCGGGCGCGATCTGGCTGCTGTTCCTGAATCCCGACGGGTCCGTGCTGCGTGAGCAAAAGATCAGCGCGCTCGCGGGCGGCTTCACCGGCGTGCTCGAGTCGCCCGACCAGTTCGGCGACTCGGTCGCGGCGATCGGCGATCTGAACGGCGACGGGCGCACCGAGATCGCGGTGGGCGCGGTCAAGGACGGTGACGGCGGCATGGAGCGCGGCGCCACGTGGATCCTCTTCCCGAACGCAGACGGAACGGTCGCGTTCCACCAGAAGATCAGCGCACTCGAGGGCCGCTTCCCTTACCGGCTCGACGACATCGACTGGCTCGGCTCGGCGCTGTGCCCGCTCGGCGACCTGAACCGTGACGGCTTCCCGGATCTCGCGATCGGCGCGCGCAACGACGACGACGGCGACCCCAACGCGGGCGCCTTCTACGTGACCTTCCTGAATGGCGGCAGCCAGGCGGCCATGACTGCCGGGCGCGGTCCGACCCAGGGCTCGATCCGCGTCGCGCGCGGCGCGCCGGCTCTCGGGGAGCACCTCGGCCTCGCGCTCGAGGCGCCTTCCGCCGCGGGTGACGCGCTGCCCTACCTGCTCGTCGGCCGCAGAAGCCTCCAGGCCCGGCACGGGCTCGCGCTCGATCCGCACGGCTGGATCGGAGCCCTTGCCCGCCGGGAAGAGCTCTCGATGGGGACCATGCTCGACCTGGAGATCCCGGTCGACCAGGCGCTCGTCGGCGAGAAGGTCTGGGTGCAGGCGCGCTGGATCGACCGGCGGGGCCGCAACCTCGGCGCGACTCCGCCGCTCGAGATCGTGCTCACGCGCTGATCTCCTTCAACCGGGAGCGCCGGGCTCCAGCCCGGCTCAGATCTTCTCCTCGTTTCCGGTCTTCCTGGTGCCCTCGAAGAGCGGAAGGAGAAACTGAGGAAACAGGAGCGGAGCCGGGCTGGAGCCCGGCGTTCCCGGCTGAGGCGCAGTACCCTTTCGGGGATGCGCCTCGCGTTGCTCGCGCTCGTCTTCTCGTGCTCGTGCATGTTCGTGCGCGCGGCTCCTCCGGCCCCGGAGCCGCTGGCGCCCGTGCCCAGCGAGGCTCAGTTGCGCTGGCACGCGCTCGAGACCTACGCGTTCGTGCACTTCAACATGAACACGTTCACGGGGCGCGAATGGGGTGAGGGCACGGAGGACCCCGAGCTGTTCCAGCCGAGCGACCTCGACTGCGCTCAGTGGGCGCGCGTGTGCAAGCGCGCCGGCCTGAAGGGCATCCTCCTCACGGCGAAGCACCATGACGGCTTCTGCCTGTGGCCGTCCGCGCGCACCGAGCACGACGTGGCTGCTTCGTCCTGGCGCGGTGGGCGCGGCGACGTCCTGCGCGAGCTGTCCGATGCCTGCCGCGCCGAGGGGCTGCTCTTCGGCGTCTATCTCTCGCCCTGGGATCGCAACTCGCCGCTGTACGGCGACTCCGAGCGCTACAACGAGCACTACGTGGCCCAGCTCGAGGAGCTGCTCACGAACTACGGACCGGTGTTCGAGGTCTGGTGGGACGGCGCCTGCGGCGAGGGGCCGAACGGCAAGCGCCAGGTCTACGACTGGGAGCGTTTTCGCACCACCGTGCGGCGTGTGCAGCCCGACGCCGTGATCTTCAGCGACGTCGGCCCGGACGTGCGCTGGATCGGCAACGAGCGCGGCTTCGCGGGCGAGAGGAACTGGGGCATGCTCTCGCCGCAGGGCTTCGAGCCGGGGCTCGGCGCGCCGGCGCAGGCCGTGCTGAACGAAGGAGAAGAGCACGGCACGCACTGGATTCCCGGCGAGTGCGACGTCTCGATCCGCCCGGGCTGGTACTACCACGCCGAGCAGGACGGCGCGGTCAAGTCCGTGCCCGAGCTGCTCGAGATCTGGCACGCCTCGGTCGGACGCGGCGCGAACCTCTTGCTCAACCTGCCCGTGGACCGGCGCGGCCTGGTGCACGAGAAGGACGCTGCGCGCCTGCTCGAGTGGCGCGCCGCGCTCGACTGGCTCTACGCCGTCGATCTCGCGCCCCGCGCCACCGCGCGGGCCACGAACGTGCGCGCCCGCGCGGCGCGCTTCGGGCCCGAGAACGTGCTCGACGACGACCCCGCGACCTACTGGGCCACGGACGACGACGTGCGCGAGTGCGCGCTCGAGCTCGAATTCCGCGTGCCGGTCCGCTGCGATCGCATCCGGCTCGAGGAGCCGCTCCGGCTCGGGCAGCGCGTGGGTTCGTTCGTCGTCCAGGTCAGGACGGCGGGAGACTGGCGCACCGTCGCGGAAGGCACCACCATCGGCGCGCGCCGCATCCTGGTCTTCGAGCCGATCGAGGCCGAGGCCGTGCGCGTGGCCGTGCGCTCGGCCCGGGCCTGCCCGGCGCTCGCGACCGTCGAGCTCTACCTCGACCCGGCCACGAACCGCGCGGCCGCCGGGCCCTGAGCCCGCTTTTCTTTCCTTTCCCGGCCCAGTCCCGACGAAGGGAAGCCACTCCGGGTCAACCTCGCTCGGTCCTGGATTCGACATAGGGTGCGGGGAAGCGGACCGGCGCGAAGGAATGGCGCAGTCCGCCGCGGGGAAGGCATGCACACGCAACGGAAGAGAGCGCCTCGAACGGCGCGGGGCTTCACGCTGATCGAGCTCATGGTCTCGTTCAGCGCGCTCCTGATCATCTTGCTCGGGTTCTCGCGCATGCTGCTCTCGTCGCAGATGGCCTCGAGCACGACTCACGAGGCGACCCTGGCCAAGGAAGCGGCGCGCTCGATGATCGAGGTGCTGCAGGCCACGACCCTCGCGAGCATCTACAGCACTTACAACGCCAACGGCGCCGACGACCCGGGCGGCGTGAACACCGCGCCGGGCTCCGGTTTCGCCGTGCGCGGGCTCGAAGCGCCGCTGGACGACGCGGACGGACTCCCGGGCCAGATCCTGTTTCCCGAGCTGGGCGGCGTCCTGAGTGAGCTCATCGACAGGCCCCAGTACGGCTGGTCGATGGACATGGATCGCGATGGCGACGACTCGGGCACAGCCAACGTCTCTGGCACGTACAAGCGCCTGCCGGTCGTGGTGCGCGTCGAGTGGCGCGGAAGTGGCGGAGATGGCCTGGTCGAGTTCATGACCGTGATCGGGGGGCTCTGAGTGAGCGGCAGACGAAAGCGCACCGGACGCGCAGGCTTCACGCTGCTCGAGGCTTCCATAGCCGCGGCGCTCTTCCTGCTGCTCATGTCGTCGGCCGTCATGGCTGCGCGCAGCGGGCTGGGCGCCTTCCGCGCGACGCAGGGGACGAGCGACGCCGAGGCGCGCGTGCGCCGGGCGCTCGACCGCACCGTGTTCGAGCTCTTGAGCGCGGGCGCTAGCGAGCTCCTGCCCGATCCGGACGGCGACTTCGGCGCGAGCAACCTGCAGTTCCGCCGGGCGGTCGGGCTGGCCGGAACGGCGCCGCTGTGGGGCCCGACCCATTCCCTGGCCTTCGAGTACGCGCCCGAAGAGCTGAACGACGACCTCGACAACGACGGTAACGGCCTGATCGACGACGGCCTGCTGGTGTTCACGCGCGACGTCGGCGGCGACGAGCACCGGGTCATCCTGTGCCGCGGCGTGCGCGAGTTCCTGGAGGGCGAGGTCGCCGACGGGGACGACGACAACGGCAACGGCGTGAGCGACGAGGCCGGCTTCAACGTGCACCGCGTCGGGCAGGTCCTGTTCGTGCGGCTTTCGGTGGAGGAGTCGCTGGAGAACGGAACGATCGTGCGCACCCTGGAGACCGCGGTGCGCCTGAGGAACTGAAGGGGAACCAATGGAGAACTCGAAGCACATCCGAGCCAACGCCACGCGCCGTGGATCGACCATCGTGGTCGTGGCCTTGCTGATGGCCGCCGTGGCCATGCTGTCGCTCTCGTTCCTGATGGTCCTGCGCTCGACGCAGAAGGAGAACCAGGGTTCGCGCGAGAGCCTGTCGGCACTGTACGCCTGCGAGGCCGGCTTGACGGCCGCGGTAGACGATCTCGTCACCGGCGGAACGGGCGCGCTGGGCACCAAGAACCAGCCGCAGGCCTTTGGCAGCCAGGACTACTGGGTCGAAGCCAATGACATCGGTGCCGGGCGCGTCTCGCTCGTGGCCCATGGCCGGGACGACAGCGCGCGCATGAGCGTGGAGCTGATCGTCCAGCCTTCGGCCCAGGGATTCTTCCGCTGGGCGGCCTTCGGCGACGAGGCGATGCACATGGACTCGAACTCGCGCGCCGACAGCTACGACTCTGAACTCGGGACCTACGTCTCTCAAGCGGTGAACGGCAGCGGTTCTAATCAGTACGCGAACGAGGAGGGTGACGTCGGCTCGAACGCCAACATCACGATGGACTCGAACAACCAGGTATGGGGCGACGCCCACCCCGGACCGAGCGGGACGGTGGACGGCGCCTATCCGGAGAACGTCACCGGCAGCACCACGCCCATGGCCGCGACGATCGAGCTACCCGACATCGTCGTGCCGGCGATCGCTTCGCCCGGGACGCCACTCACTGTGAGCGTGAACACGACGCTCGCGAGCGGCTCCTACAAGTACACGAACCTGCAGGTGAACGGCACCAAGACGCTTACGATCAACGGGCCGGCCACGATCGTTTGCGACAACTTCAAGCTCAAGTCGAACTCTCACATCGTGGTCAACGCGACCAACGGTCCGGTCGAGTTCTTCGTGATCGACGACTTCGTGCTGAACTCCAACACGAGCGTCGCGTCCACCACCAACAGCCCGCTGGACGTGGCCTTCAACCTGCTGTCCGACAACATCCTCGACCCGGGCATCGACGTGGTCTTCGATGAGGACCTGGTCGACTTCGACTCGGGCTCGCAGCTCTACGGCACGATCTACGCGCCCAGCGCCGAGATCGCGATCGACAGCAACTTCGAGCTCTTCGGCTCGCTCGTCGCGCGCCGCGTCGACCTGAATTCGAACTGCCGCATCCACTTCGACGAGCAGCTCGCCAGCGCCAGCGAGGGCGCCGAGGCCGTCTACGAGACGCTGTGCTGGCGCCTGGTCTCGCAACCGTGAAGACCCGCGCGCGCCACTTGCCGTTGCTCGCCGTGCTGCTCCTCGTGAGCGGCCGGGCGGCGGCCCAAGCGCCGCAAGCGGTGGCACCGCCGCCGCAGGAGCCGAGCGAGGCTCCCGCGCCGGTGACACGGACCTGGACCGAGGACGAGCGCGCCGTCCTCGTGCTCCTGCGCAGCTTGCGCAAGAAGGAACGCCCGAGCGACCTGGAACTCGCCGCACGCCTCTCGCGCGCCGGCGAGCGCGTCCTGCCGCTGTTCCTGGAAGTGCTCGTCGCGCGCGAGGTCCCGGCCCTCGATCCGGGCGAGAACGCGCAGGAGAAGCCCCAGGTCCTGAGCGAGATCCAGGAGCACGCCCTGCTCCTCGCCGTCGCGCAGCTCGAGCGCGAACCGGTGCTGGCGCAGGTCGGTGCCATGCTGCTCGCCGAGGACGGGATCCGGCAGCGCAACGCCGCCATCGGTTGCATCGGGGTCGTGGGCCATGCCAACGATCTCATGCAGCTCTTCGAGCTCGCCTTCCCGGCCGAGGAGACGACGCTCGACGAGCGCCTGGCGCGCGCCTTGCGCCGCGCCGTGACGGCACTGCTCGCTCACGATCCGCGGGCCTACGAGCAGCTCGTTGCCTTGCGCCGCATCACGCGCCCCGAGCTCCTGTCCGTGCTGGTCGCATCCGTGGGCGCGGCCAAGGATCCGCGCGGGCTCGCCTACCTTTCCGAAGTCGCCTACTGGCACGATGACCTGGTGCCAGAGGTGATGAGCCAGGTGCCTCTGCTCGGGCCGTCCGGTGACGAAGTCATCGACGCGTCGATGAAGGTGCGTCTGCGGCCCTACCTCGACGAGACCCGGCCGGGGCCGTGCCGCGCGGCAATCGTGGCCCTGACCGCACTCGGCGACAACGACTCGATCGGAGGGCTCATCGCGCTGCTCACGAGCGAGAGCACCGGCCTGCGCGAGAACGCGCACTGGGCCTTGAAGCAGCTCACCGGGCTGTCCTTGTCGTCCACGCCGGAAGTCTGGACGCGCTGGCACCAGGGCGAGCTCTTCTGGCTCGTGCGCCAGAAGCCGCGCGCGTTCCAGCTCCTGCAGGAGCGCAATCCGGCCGTGGCCGCGGACGCGTTGCGCGAGATCCTCGAGCATCCGCTGGCGCGCCACGAGCTGGCGACGGCGCTGCCCGATCTGCTCAAGAGCCCCTGGCCCGCGCTGCGCGTGCTCGCCTGCCGCACGCTCGAGGATCTCGAGGCGAGCACGGCCATCGGACGCCTCGTGTGGGCGCTCGAGGATCCCGAACCGGAGGTGGCGCTAGCAGCCCATGCCGCGCTGCGCAAGCTCACCAAGCTCGACCTGCCGCGCGAGCCGCTCGCCTGGCAGAACGCGACCAACACGCAGCCGCGCGGGACCGAGCTATAGGCTCCGCGCCAGTGCGCGCGCCGCGGACACGAGGCTCTCCACGCCCAGGCCGCGCGTGAAGTTGCCGAGCACCGCGAGACCCGGCGGCAGTCCCTCCGCGAGCTGCGCGCGCCGCGCGAGGTGCTCGAGGTCGAAGCGCGGGATCGCGGCCGGGTAGCGCGCGACGCGCGCGAAGACCGGCGCGCGCGCGAGTCCGAGCGGCCCGGAGCATTCCTGCGCCACGTGCGCGAGGAGCTCTTCGTCGCCCAGCGCGAGCGCGTCCGGGCGCCGCGCCCCGCCCAGCAAGGAGCGCAGCAGCACGTGCCCCGCGGGCGCCGCTCCCGGATCGATGGTGGAGGAGAACAGCGTGCCGAGCACCAGCCCGCCGGCGCTCTTCGGAACGAGGTAGCCGAAGCCATCCAGGGCGTGCGCGACGTCCGCGCGGCGATAGCCGCAGACGACCGAGACCAGACCCTCGCCTTGCATGGAGGAAAGCGCCGCGGCGCTGTTCGGCGCGGCTTCGACGAGGAGCGCGCGCGCGGCGGCCAGAGGCACGGCGAGGACCACGCGGGTCGCGAGGTAGCTCGCCCCCGACGAATCGAGCACCGAGAAGCCGCCGTCCGTCTGCTGCAGCGCCACGCTGCGCGCGCCCGTGCGGAGACGCGGCCCGAGTCCGCGCGCGAGCGCCTGGACCAGGCTCTCCATGCCACCCTCGGGCTTCAGCAGGCTGCCGCCGAGCGCGCTTTTCTCGCCGGGCTTCTTGCGCGCGGCGCGCGCCTTCAGCGCGGCCGTGACGCTGCCGTGTTCCTCTACCATGCGCACGACCTCCGGGAAGCAGGCGCGCAGCGAGAGCTGTTCTGGATCGCCGGCGTGGATGCCGGCCACGAGCGGATCGACCACGCGCTCCAGCGCCTCCTGGCCGAAGCGATGCCGGGCGAAGTCGGCGATCGAGCCGTCCAGCGCCTGGTCGCGCGCGCAGGTCATTTCAGCCATCAGCCGCAGCTTGGCGCCGAAAGAAAGGACGCGGCTGGTGGCGAGCTCGTCGGGCGAGGCCGGTACCTCGCGCAGCTTCCCGTCCAGCGCGAGGTAGCGCTTGGCGGCTTCCGCTGGAGCTTCGCGCAGCGTGAGCCCGAGCTCCTGGCACAGCTCGCGCACGCTGCGCGCAGTGCTCGGCAGCGCCTCGGGGCCCTCCTCGAAACGGTAGCCGTCCTGCACCAGCGTGCGCACCAGACCACCGGCGCGCTCGGAGGCTTCCAGCACGAGCAGGTCCTCGTTCGGTGCAACCCGCAAGCGTTCGTGTGCGCAGGCGAGGCCCGAGATGCCGGCTCCGATGACGAGTGTGTCCAGTTCCGCGGCGCCCATGTTCCGCCGCAGCCTAGCGCCGCTTCAACCGGGAGCGCCAGGCTCCAGCCTGGCTCTTCCTCTTCGTCTCCGGCAGAGCAGAACAGAGAGGGAACTTGAACGCGAACAGAGCCGGGCTGGAGCCCGGCGCTCCCGGTTGAAGCTACACCGGCTGGCTGAAGCGCGG
>JANOGB010000143.1:0-3300 GCA_031413955.1 Planctomycetota bacterium
GTCGCGCGGGTCCGAGCCGAGCGCGCTCTCCAGCGAGTCGGGCAGGCCGTCGCCATCCGTGTCTTGCAGGCGCGCCAGGGAGCTGGACCCGTCGCCGTCGCTCGAACAGGCAGAGAGCAGCGTCGAGGCGAGCAGGAAAAAGCCGAGGCCGCGCAAAGGATTCCTCATCGGAAGACCCTCAGGGAAGGGCGGGGTACGGAACGACATCACAGTATCACCCCCAGGCCTCCAGGGGTGCCCTTGCTGGGCTTCCCCAGGGCTTCCCCACGATGCCGCCTGTCCAGTCCGCTGCGCATGGGCTGCGAGAAGCGCGGCTGTGCCGCGCTCAGCTTCCGTGCGCGGGCTCTACTTCACTTCTTGCTGGCAGCGCCCGGTGCGTGCTTCTCGAGCAGCGCCCGGATGCGCGCCGGATCGGCCACGCCCGCTAGACCTTCGAGGAACTGGCCGTCGGCGTCCGCCAGGATCACGATCGGCAGCATGTTGGCGTTGCGCAGCTTGAAGAGCAGCCGGTGGACTTCCGCCTCGGGCAGATCCGCGTCGGCCGCCAGGGCGACGTAGTGCTGGCGCAGGAGCGGGGCCACGTCTGGGCGCGGGAGGACAGCCTGCACGAGGCTGCGGCAACCCCCTCAGAGCTCGCGGCCGATCTCGATGAACAGCCGTCTGCCCTCGCTCTTCGCGGCACTCTGCGCCGCGCTGAAGGTCGTGTGCCAGTCGAGCGTGCCGCGGTCGTCGAAATGGGGGTGCTTGCGGCGGGTCGTCTCGGGCGAGGTCATGATGCTCGTGTGCGCTGGGGAGGGGCGTAGGATCCGGTGCGGTAGACCGGTGCAGTAGAATCGATCGGTGGCGGGCTTTCCACCCGGCCGTCGCGCAGTGTCGAGCCTCTCCTGAAGCCATGAGTCCCCACCCCGGCGAGCGGAACGAGCCTGCCTTCAGCGGCGTCTTCTCCGGGACGTTCTTCTCGCTCGTGCTGGTGTTCGGGTTGCTCTACTTCGGAGCACGCGCGCTGCCGCCGCACGGCCTGTTCGCCGGAGACGCCGAGCCGCGTCCGGTCGCGCCCCGCGGCGAACTAGGGCAAGACGAGCGCGTCACGGTCGCACTCTTCGAGGCCGCCTCGCCCGCCGTGGTGTACATCCAGTCGAGCAACGTGCGCCGCTACCGCGGCGAGCCCCTGCTCCAGGAGGTTCCCGAAGGCAGCGGCTCGGGCTTCGTCTGGGACGAGGAGGGACACGTCGTCACCAACCTGCACGTCGTGCGTGGCGGGGCGCGCTTCACGGTGCGCTTCCAGGACAGCGTGCCCCATCCCGCCGAGCTCGTTGGGACCGCACCCGACTACGACCTGGCCGTGCTCGCGGTCGACGTGCCGCGCGAGAAGCTGCGGCCCCTGCCCCTGGGGCGCAGTGCCGATCTGCGCGTGGGACAGAGCGCCCTCGCGATCGGTTATCCCTTCGGACTGGAGCAGACGCTGACGACCGGTGTGATCAGCGGGCTGGACCGCGAAATCCAGTCGCAATCCGGTCTGCTGATCCACGGGGTGATCCAGACGGATGCTGCCATCAACCCGGGCAACTCGGGTGGGCCGTTGCTCGACAGCTCCGGACGCTTGATCGGCATCAACACCGCCATCGCCACCTCCACGGGGGCCAACACCGGCGTCGGCTTCGCCGTGCCGGTGGACACCGTGAACCGCATCGTCCCGCGCATCCTGGAAGAGGGCACGTTCGCGCGCGCCGGGCTCGGCATCGGCGTCGCCGACGACCTCTATGCGGCCGACGAAGGCTTGCAGGGGGCCGTCATCGGGGGCGTCGCTTCCGGCGGCCCGGCCGATCGAGCTGGCCTGATCCCCATGCGCGAGACGAATGGCGGCGAGTCGGTTCTCGGCGACTTGATCGTGGGCATCGACGGGCAGGAGATCCGCCGTGCGGCCGACTTGTACCAGGCCCTGGAGGTCTATCGGGCGGGCGCGGAAGTGCGCGTCCAGGTCAGCCGGGCTGGCCGTTCCGGGCGGCGTATCGAGGAGGTCGTGGTGCGCCTGGCTGCCCTGCGCTGAGTTTCCTCCCTCCGCGCGGTTGAGCTTCCGGCAGGGGGGTCTTAGGGAGCCATCAGCTCCATGTCTTCAGGGAGCCACATGGAAGAACCGCGACCCCAGGACGACCCCCGGCTCGAGCGCCTGCGCCACTCCGGGCTCTCGCGCTACGAGTCCTTGGTGTACCTCGGGCTGGTCCAGGACCGCAATGCGCGCGTGGTCGAGATCGCGCGCCGCACGGGTGTGCCCCAGCCCAAGGTCTACCAGGCCCTGGATTCCCTGGTGGAGAAGGGCTTCTGCGCGATCGGCGCCGACGCGGTCAATCGCTACCGGCCTGTCGATCCGGCGCTCGCGTTCCAGGGCCAGGTCGCGCGCCTCGCGGCACAGCAGGCCGACGTGCAGCGCCTGGCAGGGGAACTGGGCGAGCAGTACCGAGCCGGGGCTGCGGAGCAGCGCTGGGCACCGCCGATCGAGATCGTGAAGGGCCTGCCTCAGATCCGCGCCTTGCTCGTCGACCAGGTGCGCCAGGCGCGGACCGAGATCCTGTACTTCGGGCAGTCGCCGCAGGTGCCCGCGCTCGAGGTCGCACAGACGCTGTGGGAGCGCGCCGAGGCCGGTGTGCGCCTGCGGCTGCTGTTCGACGAGCGCTACTTCGATGGCGCGGAGGAGCGCCGCGAGGAAGACGACTTGCTGCGCAAGGTCAAGGCGGAGAAGCGCCGGATCGCCGAGCTGCCCACCAAGTTGATCGTGGTGGACCGAGTCACGGCGCTGCTCTCGGTCTCCAAGCCCGGCACGGAGGGTTTTCTCGTGCTGGCCCTGCGTCAGGAAGGGCTCACTGCCCATTGCCTGGCCTCTTTCGAGCAGGCCTGGGCGCGCGCCAGCACGTTCTGACCCGCGGCGGCGGTCCTCCGCTTTTTGGTAGTGGATAACAGATCTTCTATCGCCGAACCGCTTGTTTGCTGAGCAAGAATCAGCAGGACCACAGAGGCGCAGAGGACGCAGAGACGCACGGAGGGAGAATCCAGAGAGGATGGGGCCTCCGGGGCTTCGGCTCTCCGAGAGTCGACGATCCGGAGGCCCCTTTTCTTTTTGGGGCTTCCGGCTTTCGTGTGGGCGGAGCTCTCTAGGAATCGTCCCGGTGCGCTCGTGAGTGGGAGTGTCGAGGGGATGGATTCGGGGCTGTGGAGCGAGCTCGACTGCACGGGGAGGCGGGTGGTCTCTCCCGCGGAGAAGCCCCGTCGATCTCGCTGGCCGCAGCTCGGCAGATATTCTTCGAA
>JANOGB010000144.1:0-14557 GCA_031413955.1 Planctomycetota bacterium
CCTTCGAGGACTCGGAGCTGGGGGAGATTCCGAAAGGGTGGGGGGTGGGGACGCTTCGGGACATGTCGACACTGAATCCAGAGGTGTGGTCGAAGCACACCCGCCCGCCCGAGATCAGCTACGTCGACCTGTCAAACACCAAGTGGGGTCGCATCGAGTCGGTCGCCGTGTATCAGCAGGCCGATGCGCCGAGCAGAGCACAGCGGGTCCTGCGGCTCGGGGACACAATCGTCGGGACGGTGCGCCCCGGGAACGGCTCGTACGCTTTCGTCTCGGACGCGGGCCTCACGGGCAGCACGGGCTTCGCCGTTCTGCGCCCGAAACGTCCTGAGTACGCACAGTTCGTGTATCTCGCCGCGACTGATCGCGAGAACATCGAGGCGTTGTCTCACTTGTCGGACGGAGGCGCCTATCCCGCTGTGCGCCCTGAAGTCGTTGCTGCGACGCAGGTCACTCGTCCGAAGGACGTTGTCGTTGAGAGGTTCGCCGGGCTCGCCCAGTCGCTCCTCGCCAGGATCGCGGGAAACGAGCGTGCGTCTCGTACCCTCGCTGCCCTGCGCGACACGCTGCTGCCCAAGCTCATCTCCGGCGAGCTGCGGATCTCTGAAACGAAAAGGATCCTTGCGGGGATTGGCGCATGATTCGCCGGATCCGATTGCTCCGCAACATCGGACAGTTCGACTCGGTGGACTCTGCTGCGACGATCACGCTTGACCGACACGTGCTGATCTACGCCGAGAACGGCCGCGGCAAGACGACGCTGGCCGCCGTCCTGCGATCGCTGGCGAGCGGTGATCCGCTCCCCATCACCGAACGGCATCGGCTTGCGGCGGCGCATCCACCGCATGTCGTTCTCGACTGTGAGGGTGGCCCGCCCGATGCGATGTTCCAGGATGGCGCCTGGAATCGGACCTTGCCTCACCTTGCGCTGTTCGACGATGTGTTCGTAGACGCGAACATCCACTCGGGACTCGCCGTGGATGCCCGGCACCGGCAGAACCTCCATGAGCTCGTCCTCGGCGCTCGGGGCGTCGATCTGAGCCGGCAGCTCCAGCAACTCGTCGCCCGCATCGAGCAGCACAACAGCGCGCTCCGAGAGAAGGCCGCCGCGATCCCGGACCGCGTGCGCGAAGGGTTCCCGATGGACGAGTTCTGCGCGCTTCCAGAACTGCCAGGCGTCGACGCTGAGATCGAGGCCACCGAGCGCGCACTCGCGGCGGCGCGGGATCAGGATGCCGTCAGGACCGCGCGTCTTTTCGAGAGCCTCGGGCTCCCAGCGTTCGATGCCGAGGCCATTGACCGCATCCTCCAGCGAGACCTGCCCGATCTCGACGCGGCCGCTGAAGCCCATGTCCGAGCCCACGTCGCGACGCTGCGTGCCGGCGGGGAGCAGTGGGTTAGCGATGGGATGCAGCGCCTGCCGCAGGCGAACGGTGAGGGCACCTGTCCGTTCTGCGCCCAGGATCTCACGGGGTCGCCGCTGATCGCTTACTACCGCGCCTACTTCAGCACGGCCTACCGAGACCTCAAGCGAGCGATCACGGATGCGCTGGAGAGCGTACGGCGTGTGCACGCGGGTGACGTGCCGGCCGGGTTCGAGCGGGCGGTACGCGTGGCCGGCGAGCAACGGCTGTTCTGGTCTCGGTTCTCCGAGGTTCCGGAAGTTGAAATCGACACGGCGGCCGTTGTGCGAGCTTGGAACGCCGCTCGGGAAGCCGTCACTGCGGCGTTGACCGCAAAACAAGCTGCTCCCCTGGAGAGACGGGCGCTCGATCAGCACGCGCGGGACGCCATCGCTGCGTACCACGCGCTGCGGCAACGGATCGCTGCTCTCAGCGACATGCTCATCGGTGCCAACGACGGGATCCGGGTGGTGCAAGAGCAGGCGGCAGGAGCCAACCCGAACACGATCGCCCGAGACCTTGCGCGGCTCAAGGCCACCAAGGCACGGCACACGCCGGAGATCGCCGCGGCGTGCGCCGCTTATGTTGCGGAGAAGGAGGCCAAGGCTCGCACCGAAGGCGAGCGAGAGGCAGCGAAGTCCGCGTTGGACGACTACAGAACCAGCGCGTTCCCGGCGTCGCAGACAGCGATCAACGTCTATCTGCGGCGCTTCAACGCGGGCTTCAGGCTCGACAGCGTCACCTCCATGAGCACCCGTGGAGGACCCGCTTGCACCTACAACGTGGTCATCAACGACACGCCCGTGTCCGTCGGGGGTGGCACCCCATCGGAAGGCGAACCCTCCTTCCGGAGTACGTTGAGCTCGGGCGATCGAAACACGCTGGCCCTCGCCTTCTTCTTCGCCTCCTTGGATCAAGACCCGAATCTCGGCAACGCGGTGGTCGTCATCGACGATCCGATTACGAGCCTCGACGACCACCGCTCACTGACGACGGTTCAGGAGGTGCGGCGGCTTTTCGAGCGCGCCGGTCAAGTGATCGTGCTGTCGCACGACAAGCGCTTCCTCTGCCGGATCTGGAACGGGGCGGACCCGACGGCGCGACTGGCGCTGGAGATTGCGCGTGATGCCACCGGCTCCACACTGCGGCCCTGGGATGTCGACCAAGACTCGGTCACGGAGCACGACCGAAGGCACGTCCGCCTGCGGGAGTACGTCGCCAGCGGGGACGGCGACCAACGCGAGGTCGCGAGAGCCATCCGGCCACACCTGGAGGCGTTTCTTCGGGTTGCTCGTCCCGATCACTTTCCGCCTTCAACGCTTCTTGGCGCCTTCCTGGGACGATGCCGCGAGAGGGCGGGCCGAGCTGATGAAATCCTGGATGCGGCCGCGAGGCAAGAACTTGGTGAGCTCGTCGAGTACGCGAATCGGTTCCATCACGACACGAACCCGGCATGGGAAACCGAGGCGATCAACGACGCGGAGCTCCGGAACTTCGTAGAGCGGGCGCTGGCCTTCGCGAGGCGATGACGTGATGAACCGCGCCTTCACGGAGTCTGTGTTCGCCCCCAACGCCTTGCTCGCAATCTCCGACGGCGTGGAAGCACGGGTGGGCACGCTCACCGCCGGGCGCGAGTGGTTCAAGCTCTGCCGGACCATCGCGGGCGAGGGGCTGGCCGATCAGCACCTGCCGGAGCTGCAAGTGGTGATCGAGGGGCTCTGCGCCCCGCAACGCTTCCTCGATCTGGTGCGCGACTTCATCGTCTACGAGGACGACGGCGGAGGCCGTGTCGCGAAGAAGATCATAGGCTGTGGAGTCGCCGCATGACCCCTGACGAGATCATCGCCTGGGCCGCTGCCGGCGAATCCGAGACTCTGGAGTTCAAGAAATCCACCGCAGAGAAGGATCGCGCCTGTCGCACGCTCTGTGCCTTCGCCAACGGCCGCGGCGGGCGATTGCTGTTCGGGGTGACACCGGCCGGGAAGCCGGTGGGCCAGACCGTCGGCGACCGCACGCTGGAGGTTCTGGCCCAGGAGTTCCAGGGTTTCGAACCGCCGCTGTTCCCCGTGGTGGATCGGGTGGGCATCGGTCCGGGGCGCGAGGTGCTGGTGCTCACCGTGGCGCGGGGCGCGCGGGTGCCGGTGGCGTTTCGCGGCGTGGCCTACGAGCGGGTGCTGAACACCACGCGGACGATGCCGCGCGACACCTACCAGCGCTTGCTGCTGGAGGAGATGCACGCGACCGAGCGCTGGGAGAATCGGGCCGCCGTCGGCTGGGACGCGTCCCGGCTCGACCAGCGCGAGATGGTGCTGACGCTGGAGGAGTCGATCCGCAGGGGACGGTTGGACGACCCGGGCACGCGCGAGCCGCTGGAGATCCTGCGGGGACTGGGATTGCTGGTGGAGGGCGAGCGTCTGTCGCGCGCGGCGGTCGTCCTGTTCTGCAAGGACGAGGTGCAACTGCCGGACTACCCGCAGTTGCTGCTCAAGGTGGCGCGCTTCAAGGGTGTCCGGCGCGACGAGTTCCTCGACAATCGCCAGTTCCACGGCAACGCCTTCACCTTGATGCGTCGCGCGGAGCGTTTCCTGATCGACTCGTTGCCGGTGGCTGGGCGCATCGTGCCTGGCCAGATGGAACGGGTGGACACGCCCCTCTTGCCTGTCGAGGCGCTACGCGAGGCGCTGGCGAATGCCTTCGTGCACCGCGACTACTCCATCGGCGGCGGCTCGGTGGGAGTGGCCCTGTACGACGACCGCCTGGAGATCATCTCGATCGGGGAGCTGCACTTCGGGCTGACGCCCGACGCGCTGTTCCGGGAGCACGAGTCGAAGCCGTGGAACCCGATGATCGCGCGCACCTTCTACCGGCGTGGCATCATCGAGACCTGGGGGCGCGGCACCCTGAAGATCGCCCGCCTGATGCAGGAGTCCGGGCATGCCCGGCCGGAGGTCACGGTGCGCGAGGGGGCGGTGGTCATGACGTTTGGGCTGCCGGTGCAAACGACGGTGGAAACGACAGGGAAAACGACAGGGAAAACGACAGGGAAAACCCCGACGGCGGTTCTGCGGCTGTTGGCTGACGAACCGAACCTGTCGGTACCGCAACTCGCTGCGCAGCTGGGGAAGTCGGAGCTCACCATCCACCGCGCCATCCGGTCGCTGCGCGAGTCACATCGCCTTGTCCGAATCGGCCCCGACAAGGGCGGCCACTGGAAGGTGATCGAGTGACCCGCTTCTCGGAGTCCATCGTCGAACAGGCCGCCCTCGCCTGGCTCGAGAGCGTCGGCTGGCAGATCAGGAACGGCGTGGCGATCGCTCCCGGCGAGCCTGGCGCCGAGCGCGATGACTACGGGCAGGTGGTGCTCGCACAGCGGCTGCGTGATGCGCTCGCCCGGCTCAATCCGGCGCTGCCTGCCGAGGCGTTGGACGACGCCTTCCGCAAGCTGACGCGGCCGGAAGGCGCGGAGCTGGTGGCGCGCAGCCGCGCGCTGCATCGGCTGCTGGTGGATGGCGTGACCGTGGAGTACCGCACGGCCGAGGGCCAGATCCGAGGTGCGCAGGCGCGGGTGATCGACTTCGACCGGCCCTCGGCCAACGACTGGCTGGCGGTGAACCAGTTCAGTGTGACGGAGAACAAGCACGCGCGCCGGCCGGATGTGGTGCTGTTCGTGAACGGCCTGCCGCTGGCGGTCGTCGAGCTCAAGAACGCGGCGGACGAGAGCGCGACCATCTGGAGCGCCTGGCAGCAGTTGCAGACCTACAAGGCGGAGATCGCGTCGCTGTTCGCCACCAACGCGCTGCTCGCCATCTCCGACGGGGTCGAAGCGCGGGTGGGCACGCTCACCGCCGGGCGCGAGTGGTTCAAGCCTTGGCGCACCATCGCGGGCGAGGGCCTGGCCGATCCGCACCTGCCGGAGCTGCAGGTGGTGATCGAGGGGCTCTGTTCGCCGCGGCGCTTCCTCGATCTGGTGCGCGACTTCATCGTCTACGAGGACGACGGCGGCGGCCGAGTGGCGAAGAAGATGGCGGGCTACCACCAGTTCCACGCGGTGCAGGTGGCGGTGGGCGAGACGCTGCGCGCGGCCGAGCTGCACCGCGCGGGCGATCGGGTCGCGGAGGTCGCCGGCCGCTACGAGACCGGCAAGAAGCCGGGCGGCAAACCCGGCGACCGCCGCGTGGGCGTGGTTTGGCACACGCAGGGTTCGGGCAAGAGCCTGACGATGGCCTTCTACGCGGGTCGCATCATCCGCGAGCCGGCGATGGCGAACCCGACCATCGTCATGCTCACCGACCGCAACGACCTCGACGACCAGCTCTTCGGTACCTTCTCGCGCTGCAAGGATCTCTTGCGCCAGCCGCCGGTGCAGGCGGAGAGCCGCGCGCACCTGCGCGAGCTGCTAAGCGTGGCGGCAGGCGGCGTGGTGTTCACCACGCTCCACAAGTTCTTCCCCGAAGAGAAAGGCGACCGCCACCCGACGCTCTCCGAGCGCCGCAACATCGTCGTGATCGCCGACGAGGCGCACCGCAGCCAGTACGACTTCATCGACGGCTACGCGCGCCACATGCGCGACGCGCTGCCGCACGCCTCGTTCATCGGCTTCACCGGCACGCCGATCGAGCTGGCCGACTCCAACACGCGGGCCGTGTTCGGCGACTACATCAGCGTGTACGACATCCAGCGTGCCGTGCAGGACGGCGCGACGGTGCCCATCTACTACGAGAGCCGGCTGGCCAAGCTGGCACTCGACGAGACGGAGCGGCCGAAGATCGACCCGGAGTTCGAGGAGGCCACCGAGGGCGAAGAGGTCGAGCGCAAGGAGAAGCTCAAGACGAAGTGGGCGCAGCTCGAAGCCGTCGTCGGGGCCGACAAGCGGCTCGCAATCGTAGCGCGGGACATCGTCGAACACTTCGAGAAGCGGCTGGAGGCGATCGACGGCAAGGCGATGGTCGTCTGCATGAGCCGGCGCATCTGCGTCGAGCTGTACGGCGAGCTGGTGCGGCTCCGTCCCGGCTGGGCGCGCGACGACGACGACAAGGGCGCGATCAAGGTCGTGATGACTGGCTCCGCCTCAGATCCCCTGGATTGGCAACCTCACATCCGCAACAAGCCGCGGCGCGAGGCGCTGGCCAACCGATTCCGAGATGCCGGCGATCCGCTTCGGATCGTGCTCGTGCGCGACATGTGGCTCACTGGCTTCGACGCGCCCAGTCTGCACACGATGTACGTGGACAAGCCGATGCGCGGCCACGGGCTGATGCAGGCGATCGCGCGCGTGAACCGGGTGTTCAAGGACAAGCCGGGCGGGCTGGTGGTGGACTACCTCGGGCTCGCGCACGAGCTCAAGGCAGCGCTCGCGATCTACACCGAGAGTGGCGGTACGGGGAGAACCGCGCTCGACCAGGACGAGGCGGTCGCCGTCATGCTGGAGAAATACGAGGTCTGCTGTGACCTCTTCCACGGCTTCGACCGGTCGCACTGGACGACTGGCACTCCGCAGCAACGCCTGGGACTTCTGCCGGCAGCGCAGGAACACATCCTGAAGCAGGAGAGCGGCAAGGATCGCTGCATGCGCGCGGTGCGCGAGCTGTCGCAGGCCTTCGCGCTCGCCGTGCCGCATGCTGAGGCCCTACGCATCCGCGACGACGTGGCGTTCTTCCAGGCCGTTCAGGCGGTGCTCGCCAAGCGCGCGCCGGGCGAAGCCCGACCCGAGGAGGAGCTCGATCTCGCCGTCCGCCAGATCATCTCGCGCGCCGTGGCCCCGGAGGGCGTGGTGGACATCTTCGCCGCGGCGGGACTCCAGAAGCCCGACATCTCGATTCTCTCAGACGAGTTCCTGGCCGAAGTGCGGGGCATGCCGCAGCGCAACCTCGCCGTGGAGTTGCTCCAGAAGCTGCTCAGGGGCGAACTCAGCGCTCGGCGACGGAAGAACGTGGTCCAAGCCCGCTCCTTCGCCGAGATGCTGGAGCAGACCATCCGCCGCTACCAGAACCGCGCCATCGAGGCGGCGCAGGTGATCGAGGAACTGATCGCCTTGGCCAGGGACATGCGGCAAGCAAACGCCCGCGGCGAGGCGCTGGGCCTGAGCGAGGACGAGCTGGCCTTCTACGACGCGCTGGAGACGAACGACAGCGCGGTCAAGGTGCTGGGCGACGAGACGCTGCGCGCGATCGCGCGCGAGTTGGTCGAGACGGTGCGCAACAACGTCACGATCGACTGGACTCTGCGCGAGAACGTCCGCGCGCAGTTGCGGGTCCTCGTCAAGCGGATCCTGCGCAAGCACGGCTACCCGCCGGACAAACAGGAGCGGGCGACACAGACGGTGCTCGAGCAGGCCGAGGTCCTGTCGCTGGAATGGGCGGCGGCCTGATCTCTTGCTCCGTGGAGCCGCCGCACGCCACACGAAGCGGATCGCGCCCTCTCGGTGCCGCACGCAGGATCAGCGCGGCGCGGAGCTCGGTTGCGAGAGCTCGAGCCGCAGGATCGCGCCCGGGCGGACGAGGTCCGGCGTCAGGGCGAGCTCGCCCGCGAGTCCCGCGGTGGTGGACGCGACGATGCGGCGGGCGTCGGCGGAGAGCTCCGCGCCTGCCCACCAGGTGTCGCCCTCGCCCGGGGCCTCGCGGAAGAACGGCACGGGCACGCTGCGTTCGGTCTCTTCCACCTCGAGGCGCAGGACCTCGCCGTCCAGCAGGGCGCGCGGCGTCACGACCTGGAGCGTGACCGCGGTGCCCTTCTTCGGCGTGACCGAGAGGAGCGTCTCGCTGCCCTCCTCGATCTTCGCCTTCACGCATTCGGCGGCGTAGCCCTCGAGCAGCACGATGCACCAGTAGGTGCCGGGCATGAGCTCCGCGAGGAAGGCGTCCTGTCCGGGAGCCGGCGACAGGGGCGCATGGATCCAGTACGTCGCGAGCGGGGCACGGACGCGCACGAAGGCCGTGGCATCGGCGAAGGTCGCGCCCTCCGGGAGCTCGATCTCGAGCCGCAGGCTGCCCTGGGCCGGGACCTCGAGCACGAGCTCCCGCTCGTCCAGCTCGAGCGTCTTCCTCCAGGCGATGGCCGAGCCGGGGAAGAAGGCGTCCACGTGGTACCTGCCGCGCGGCAAGGACGGACCGTGGAACTCGCCGGTCTCCGCGTCGATCGGGACGAGCGCTTGCCGCGCCGTCATGCTGCCGCGCACGGCGGCGACGCTCAGCAGGCTCGGCTGCGGAGCGTTCTCGCGCCGCACGAGCCGTCCGTGGAAGGCCGCCAGCTCGGACGGCCGCGGCTGCAGGACGAGCGGCGTGCGGCTCGCCCTCGTGCTGGCGCGATGGCGCTCGGCCGACGCGGCCGGGTCGAAGAACTCGAGGTCGTACTCCTTGTCCGAGCAGCCGAGGAAGGCGAAACGTCCGCCGCTCCCGGTGCGCGTCTGGCGCGAGTCCTTGGCGGGAAAGTCGCGCTCGGCGATCTCCCACAGCACCACGGTCCAGCCTTCCAGGGACCGGCCATTTGCTTCCTCCAGCGTGCCCAGGATCGAGCACTCCGCGGAGAGCTCGACGTCGAACGGAAGACTCTGGCCGGCGGCGATCTGGCCCTCGACGTGACAGGAGGCGCTGCCCTCGTTCGCTCGCTCCAGGAGCCGCAGCACGAAGGGACCGGAGCCCAGGCCGTCGAACCGGTAGCGGCCCGACGGGTCGGTGCGCGTTTCCTGGCGCGGCAGGGGCTCGGGGAACGAGAGCTCGAGCAGCGCGCCGGCACAGGGCCGACCGCCCTCGTCCAGGACACGGCCTTCTAGGCTCGCCGGCAACGCGAGGCGGATCTCGAGCTCCTCGCCCGTGCCACCCTCATCCGTGCCGTCCTCATCCGTGCCGCCCGCGCGAGCCTCGACGAGCTCGAGTCCCGGCGGCAGCCCGGGTGCGCTCACCACGACCACGAACTTCTCTTCGGGCGGCCTGGCTGCCACGAAGCGGCCGGAGACGTCTGTGAGGCAGCGCGTGGGTTCGAGCGCGCCCTGGACCGTTCCCTGAAGGCCGAAGGACGCGCGCCCCGCGAGCTCGTCGCGCAGGGTCGTCGCCAGGAGCGAGCCGACCCGTGACGTCACGAGCGGGGTGCGCAGGAGCACCTCCGCGCCGGATACGGGTCTCCCTTGCGCGTCGAGCACGCGGCCGCGGAGCTCGCCCCCCGGACGCGCGGTGACGAGATCGAGCTCGCGGCCCTGCTCCACCGAGCAGACGAGATGCGGGGCCGTCGGCAGGAACCCATCCGGATGGGCCACGATCCAGTCCTCGAGGTCCGCCGCGGCGACCTCGTAGCGACCCTCCGCGCCGGACACGGCCACGACACGGCTCGCTCCGTGCTGGTCGCGCAGGAAGACCGGCGCCCCGGCGATGGGCCGCCCATCGGAGCGCAGGACGCGACCGCTGAGGCGGACGGGTGGACTCGCGCGCGCGGACTGCAACTCCTCGATGGGGAGCGGGGCTCGACCCGGGAACGGGCGCTCCGCGGAAGTCTCGAAGGAGGAGCCAGGACGCGAGGCCACGTCGGGAAGCAAGGCCAGCGTCTCGTTGGCGCGCTCCGCCCGTCCCGGAACGATGACCAGCAGCGCCACCGCGAAGACGGCCGCGATCGCGCCGAGAGCGACGTTGCGCTTGCCCACCCGCCGGAGCCAGGCCGGTCGCGGCGACGACCACCACGAGAACAGCGGCGCCAAACCCAGGAAGCGCCCCCTGCGACCCTGCAGCCGATTCCGCAACTGATCGAGCCCACGCTTGAGCTGCACGCGCACGGTGACGCTCGGCCGTCCGAGCCGGCGCCCGATCTCCTCCAGCGAGAGATCCTCCAGGTAGTGCAGCCGGACGACCTCCCGGTAGGGCTCCTTCAACGCGCCCACGCTGTCGGACAGGTACTCGCGCAGCGAGGCCGCCTCGACCTGGCTCGAGTCGCCATCCTGCGCCTCCGGGCGAGCAACCTCTCGTTCGCGCGAGGAGCGATCGCTCTCGCGTCTGGACCAGCGCCAGAGCGTCCGCCGCGCGACGACCCGGAACCATTCGCGCTGGCCGAGTCGACCCGGCTTCCGGAGAGCCGACAGCCAGACTTCCTGAGCCAGATCCTCCGCGTCCGCTCCACGGACGGTCAGGTGCCTAGCCAGTCGCCGGAGCGACTCGTCCGTCGCAGCGAGTTCCGGGCGAAAGCTTCCGTCGGCTCCCATCGCATCCGGCCGGGCTGAGCAGCCGGGCCTGCACTCCAGGCTACAGCGAGGCCACTCGCTGACCAGACGTCTCGCCGTCTATCTTTCGGCTCCTCTTGTTCTCCGGGAAACCGCCGGTTTCTCGAAACGAAGCGCGCGCCCGCGGCCAGCGCGCATCCTGGAAACCTGGCACGGAAGCCCATACGATCCGGCCCGCCACCGTCCGCACGCTGCTCGAGCCCGCGAGCAGGCTCCTCACCCCACGCCCGCGCGCATGGCGCAGATCTTCCACCCGAGCTTCAACACCCTCTCGAAGGTCTCGATCTTCGGAGCCGTGTTCTTCCTCGGCGCCGGCGTGTGGGCGTGGGACACGATGCTGCGCTCGTCCTACAACACGCAGGTGAACGTGGCGCGCGAGCAGCCCGTGCCGTTCAGCCACAAGCACCACGTGCAGGGGCTGGGACTCGACTGCCGCTTCTGCCATGCGAGCGTCGAGGACTCGGCCTTCGCCGGCATCCCGCCCTCGAAGACCTGCATGAGCTGCCACGCGCTGGTGTGGAAGGACGCGCCCGTGCTGGAGCCCGTGCGCGCGAGCTACAAGGACGACCTCCCGATCGCCTGGACGCGCGTGCACGACCTGCCGGACTTCGCCTACTTCGACCACTCGATCCACGTCAAGAAGGGCATCGGCTGCACGACCTGCCACGGCCAGGTCGACGAGATGCCGCTGGTCTGGCGCACGCAGACGCTCAACATGGACTGGTGCCTGGCGTGCCATCGTGATCCGGCGGCGTTCGTGCGGCCGCGCGAGCGCGTCTTCGACGTCGACTGGGAGCCGGACACGCTCCCGAGCGACGAGCGCGCGCGCCTGGCGGACGAGTACCACCTCGCGAGCATGACGAACTGCTCCGTTTGCCACCGATGAGCGTCGCGGAATCGAACGCCGCGCCGGAGGCGGCCCCCGCGCTCGACGCGCTCCGCGCGCGCCTCTCCCGGGCGCACGGCGAGGACTTCTGGCGCGAGCTGGAGCTGCTCTCGGACGAACCCGAGTTGCGCGGCTTGCTCGAGCGCGAGTTCCCTTCCCTCTTCGCGCGCAGCGGGGCCGGACTGGAACGGCGTGAGTTCCTACGCCTGATGGGCGCCTCGCTGGGCGTGATGGGCCTCGCCGCCTGCACGCGCCAGCCCGACGAGAAGATCGTGCCCTTCGGACGCGCGCCGGAGTACGTCGTCCCAGGCCAGCCGCGCTACTTCGCCACCGCTTTCGCGCTGGGCGGCAGCGCCACGGGACTGCTGGTCGAGAGCCACATGGGCCGCCCGACCAAGATCGAGGGCAACCCCGATCATCCCTCGAGCCTGGGCGCGACCGACGCGCTGGCGCAGGCGGCGATCCTCGGGCTGTACGATCCGGATCGCTCACACTCGTGCCTGCGCGCGGGCCAAATCGGCACCTCGAGCGCCTTCGCCGGCGAGCTCGCCGGCCGCCTCGAGAGCCTCGCCACGCGCGCGGGCGAGGGCCTCGGCGTGCTGCACGCGGGCGAGAACTCGCCCTTCCTCGCGGCCCAGCTCGCGCGCCTCGGCACGCGCTTCCCGCGCATGCGGCTCTATCGCTGGAGCCCACTGCACCGCGATCACGCGCGGGCCGGCGCCGAGCTGGCCTTCGGGCGCGACGTGGACACGCGCTACCGCCTCGACAAGGCGCGCGTCGTGGTCGCGCTGGAGTCCGACTTCCTCGTCACCGGTCCGGGCGCCGTGCGCCACGCGCGCGACTTCGCCAAGGCGCGCATCGGACGCTCGTGGGCGCCGGCCATGAATCGCCTGTACGTGCTCGAAAGCGGCGTGACGCTCACCGGCGCGATGGCGGACGAGCGCCTGAGCCTGAGGCCCTCGCAGCTCGAGGGCTTCGCGCGCTTGCTGGCGAAGGAGCTCGGACTCGCGGTCGAGGTGCCGGCGCCGGGTGAGGACGCGGACGGCGAGCGCCTGCAGCGCTTCGCGCGCGCAGCGGCCCAGGACTTGTCGCGCAACGTCGGCGCCGGACTGGTGCTGGCCGGGAACGGCGCGGACCCGGTGGTCCATGCCCTGGCGCACCTCGCGAACCACGCGCTGCGCAACGCGGGCTCGACCGTCGAGTACACGACGCCGCTCGAGGCCACGAGCGAGACGGCCTCGGCCTCGATCCGCCAGCTCGTGCAGGACGTGCGCGGACGCGCGCTCGACACGCTCGTGATCCTGGGCGGCAATCCGGTCTACGATGCCCCGGCCGAGCTCGACTTCGCCGCGGCGCTCGCGGGCGTGCCTTTTCGCGTGCACCTCTCCGCGACCGTCGACGAGACCTCGGCGCTGTGCCACTGGCACGTGCCGGAGACGCACTTCCTGGAGAGCTGGAGCGACGCGCGTGCGCACGACGGCACGGCCTCGATCGTGCAGCCGCTCATCGCCCCGCTGTACGCGGAGGGCGGCGCGAAGAGCACGCACGAGCTCGTGGCGCAGCTCACCGGCGAGATCGGCAAGTCCGCCCACGAACTCCTGCGCGCGCACTGGGAAGCGGGCAGCGCCAAGAAGGGCGCCGAATTCGAGCGCTTCTGGCGCACGGCGCTGCACGACGGCTTGATCGCGGACACGACTTTTCCCGCGCTGGACCTCGTGCCCGTGGTGGACCTCGACCTGGGCGCGCCGAGCGTGCCAGCGGAGGGCCTCGAGCTCGCGCTGTGCGGCGACGCGTCCGTGTTCGACGGCCGCTTCGCCAACAACGCCTGGCTGCAGGAGCTGCCGCGCCCGATCACGCGCCTGGTGTGGGAGAACGCGGCCATGTGCTCGCCAGGCACGGCGGCAGAGCTGGGCCTCGACAATGGCAACGTGGTCGCGATCCAGGCCGGAGGCCGCAGCGTGCACGCCCCGGTGTGGATCGTGCCCGGGCACGCCGACGACGTCTTCACGCTGCCGCTCGGCTACGGACGGCGCACGGCGGGCAAACTCGGCACCGGGCTCGGCTTCGACGCCTATGCGTTGCGCACGAGCGCCAGCCCCTGGCGCGTCAGCGGCGCGCGCGTGCAGAAGACCGGCGCACAGCACGCGCTCGCCACGGTACAGAAGCACCCCGACCAGGAAGGCCGCAACCTGGCGCGCGTGGCGACCTTCGAGCGCTTCAGAAAGGAGGGCAAGCTGGCTTTCGCGGGTCAGCACGACTCGCCGCACGACGTGCTGCAACCGCCCTCGCTCTACCCGGGTTTTCCCTACGAAGGCCACGCCTGGGGCATGGTGATCGATCTCAACGCGTGCCTGGGCTGCAATGCCTGCATGGTCGCCTGCCAGGCCGAGAACAACATCCCGGTGGTCGGCAAGTCCGAGGTCGCGAACGGGCGCGAGATGCACTGGATCCGCATCGACCGGTACTTCGAGGGCGGCGCAGGAGAGGACAGCGAGCGCGTCCAGGTCGTGCACCAGCCCGTGCCGTGCATGCACTGCGAGAACGCGCCCTGCGAGACGGTGTGCCCGGTAGGCGCGACCGTGCACAGCGACGAAGGCCTCAACGAGATGGTCTACAACCGCTGCGTCGGCACGCGCTACTGCTCGAACAACTGCCCCTACAAGGTGCGGCGCTTCAACTTCTTCCTCTACAATGACGTTCAGTCGGATGTCCTGAAGATGGCGGCAAACCCCGACGTCACCGTGCGCAGCCGCGGGGTGATGGAGAAGTGCACGTACTGCGTGCAACGCATCAGCCACGCACGCATCACGGCCAAGAAGGAAGGGCGCAAGATCCGCGACGGTGAAGTGGTAACCGCCTGCCAAGCGGTCTGCCCGACCGAGGCCATCGTCTTCGGCGATCTCAACGACAAGACGAGCAAGGTGGCGCAGTCGAAGACCGACCCGCGCGGCTACGGGCTGCTGGCCGAGCTGAACACGCGTCCGCGGACGAGCTATCTGGCGGCCGTGCGCAATCCCAATCCCGAGCTGGCGCCGGCGGGCGCCGCCTCGGGCGAGCACCATTCCTGAC
>JANOGB010000145.1:0-27314 GCA_031413955.1 Planctomycetota bacterium
TCTTGACCCAGCCGGGCAACAGCGTTGTCTATCTTGTCGCTGCGATCGCCCTCGGTGTCCACCTCAGCCACGGATTACGAAGCGCGTTCCAGTCCCTGGGGATGAGCCACCCCCGCTGGGTTCCCTCGATCGAGATCGTCGGCAAACTGGTCGCCTTTCTCTTTGCCGCGGGGTTCGCCGCCTTCCCGATCTACTTCATGTTTTTTTCCTGAATCCAAGGAACAGCCGATGAACTCGACTCATTCGTCGCTTGATTCCAAGTGCCCTGGCGGGCCTATCGACGAGCAGTGGGACAAGCATCGTTTCGAGCTGAAGTTGATCAACCCAGCCAACAAGCGCAAGTTCCATGTACTTGTCGTGGGCACAGGGTTGGCCGGAGCCTCTGCCGCCGCATCTCTCGCTGAACTCGGCTATCGAGTGAGCGCTGTATGCATCCAGGACAGTCCTCGTCGCGCTCATTCCATCGCGGCTCAGGGCGGCATCAATGCCGCAAAGAACTATCCCAATGACGGCGATAGCATCTATCGCCTTTTCTACGACACAGTCAAGGGAGGAGACTTTCGGGCTCGCGAGTCCAATGTTTACCGCCTTGCGCAGGTATCGAATCACATCATAGATCAATGTGTGGCGCTGGGCGTGCCCTTTGCTCGCGAGTACGGAGGAGTTCTCGCGAATCGATCCTTCGGCGGCGCTCAGGTCAGCCGCACCTTCTATGCCCGTGGGCAGACCGGCCAGCAACTGTTGCTGGGTGCCTATGGATCATTGATGCGGCAGGTCGGGATCGGACGCGTAAATCTCTTCACGCGGCGCGAGATGCTCGACATCGTGGTTGTTGACGGAGTGGCGCGCGGCATCATCTGCCGAGACCTCGTGAACGGCAACTACGAACGTCACGCGGCGGATGCTGTGCTTCTGTGCACCGGCGGCTATGCCAATGTATTCTATCTATCCACCAACGCCAAAGCCTGCAATGTTACGGCCGCCTGGCGCGCTCACAAGCGAGGCGCCTTCTTTGCCAATCCTTGCTTTACCCAGATTCACCCGACTTGTATTCCGGTCTCAGGCAGCTACCAGGCAAAGCTCACCCTCATGAGTGAGAGCCTTCGCAACGACGGGCGCGTCTGGGTCCCAAAGCAAATCAACGATTCTCGGCCACCGAGCAACATCCCGCTCGAGGAGCGAGACTACTTCCTCGAGCGTCGCTACCCGAGCTTTGGAAACCTGGTCCCGCGCGATGTGGCGTCTAGGGCCTCCAAGGAGCGCTGCGATGCTGGCTTTGGTGTGGGCGAAACGAAACTGGCTGTTTACCTCGACTTTCGCGACGCCATCCAACGCGAAGGCGTCGAGAGCATCCGGCAGAAGTACGGGAACCTATTCCAGATGTACGCGAAGATCGCCGGAGAAGACCCTTACACTAATCCCATGCGGATCTACCCCGCCGTCCACTACACGATGGGCGGACTTTGGGTCGACTACAACCTCGAGTCGACGCTTCCCGGCCTTTTTGTCCTGGGCGAAGCCAATTTCTCCGACCACGGAGCCAACCGCCTTGGCGCGAGTGCCCTGATGCAGGGATTGGCGGACGGCTTCTTCATCGTGCCCTATACGATCGGCAGTCATTTTGCCAACCGCAAACTGCCTGCCGTTTCAACCGATGCTACCGAGTTCGTGGATTGCGAGCGCTCGGTTCGCGAGCGCACTCAGCGCCTTCTTGCCGTGAGAGGCAAGAGAACGGCTGACAGCTTCCATCGGGAGCTAGGCAGGATCATGTGGGATCACTGCGGAATGGCACGAAACGCCAAGGGGCTCGCGCTCGCCAAGGAGAGAGTGCGCTCGCTGCGCACTGCGTTCTGGAACGACCTGCAGGTGCCAAGCAATGCCGAGAGAATAAACCAGCAACTAGAGCACGCTGGACGGGTGGCTGACTTCCTTGAGTTTGCTGAGCTCATCATCGATGACGCCACGGTTCGCACCGAGTCTTGCGGTGGCCACTTCCGGGAGGAAAGCCAGACGCAAGACGGTGAGGCAAGACGCGATGACGGGCTTTTCTCGCATGTCGCGGCATGGCAGCATCAGGGACACGACGCAGGCGCCACGCTCCACAAGGAAGAGCTCAAATTCGAACACGTGATGCCCAGCCAGAGAAGCTACGCATGAGCATGGATCACGAGGCCCGCGGCTCATCGATCAATTCGATCAATCCACTCAAGATGAAGATCACACTCAAGGTGTGGCGTCAGGATGGCCCTGACCGTCCCGGGCGCATGGAAACGTATCGATTGAATGACGTTTCCCCTCACATGTCGTTCCTGGAGATGCTCGACGTGCTCAACGAGTACCTCCTCACGCAGGGAATGGATCCGGTGGCCTTCGACCACGACTGCCGCGAGGGAATCTGCGGCGCGTGTTCGTTGGTCATTGACGGCCGGGCTCACGGACCGGAGGCTCTGACCACGGCGTGTCAATTGCACATGCGCCACTACTCGGACGGCGACACCATCCACGTCGAGCCTTGGCGTGCGAGCGCCTTCCCCGTCATCAAGGACCTCGTCGTCGACCGGAGTTCCTTCGATCGCATCGTTGCTGCTGGAGGCTTCGTGTCGACTCACGTCGGCTCGGCGCCGGATGGCAACGCCGTCCTAGTTCCCAAGAGCGCTGCCGACCAAGCCATGGACGCCGCAGCTTGCATTGGATGTGGCGCCTGCGTGGCGAGCTGTCCCAACGCCTCGGCCATGCTCTTCGTTGCGGCAAAGGTCTCGCACCTAGCGCTGCTCCCCCAGGGCAGGCCAGAGCGTCACGGCCGAGTCCTCGCCATGGTCAAGGCGATGGACGCCGCGGGCTTCGGTAACTGCACCAACCACTACGAGTGTATGGCCGCCTGCCCGAAAGGCATCTCGGTCGAGAACATTGCGCGGATGAACCGAGAGTTCCTTTGGGCGTCACTACTGGGTCGCCCGGAGCCTGGCTCCGAAAGGAGGTCGGGGTGATTGCCTTGCGTGGGCGGGAGCTCTCGCTACGCCGGAGGAACGGGAACACGCCTCCAAGGACTTGAGTAGCTCAAGACCAGAGAATGGGAGATGAAGCGCAGACAGCCGCCTAGGTCGGTACCCGACTCCGGCAACCCTCGGAAGTCGTCGCGCTTTCGGCACGAGCTTTGCTGCTCCCAGCCGGGATCGTCCTCTTCGATCGCAATCCGTTCACCACACCTCAGGTGTCGTTACCCATGAACAAACTCGTACTTGCCGCTTCCCTTGTGGTCGGCGGCTTCCTTGGTCTGCAGAGTCAGAGCCATGCCCACGGAGGGCAGTACCGTGGTCCCGGCGACACCGTTCCCCCCGGCGGGGGTGGGGCAGGCGGCGGCGGCGGAGCCGGGCCGGCTACCGGGCCGGCAGGCCCGACCACACCCGGACCTGGTGGGCCGACGACCCCGGGCGCCGGCGCTCCCGGAGCGCCAGGGGGGTCCCCGGGCGGGCGTCCCACGACGGGCGGCGGAGGCGATGGTGGCGCCGACCTCACGCTCTGGAGCTTCTGGTGGGAGTTCAACAAGGAGCCCTACCTGAACTTGAAGTCCAAGATCCAAAGCGGCGGTCAGGAAACGGGTGCCGACGGGTTCTTCCTCGGGCACAGCGGGAAGACTCCCGGAAAGGATAGTCTCAAGCCTACACAGGAGCAAATCCGGCAGAAGATCGTGCCCGCGCTCCTTGCGGCGCTCGAAAAAGAAACCAACAACGACATCGTCACCGGTTGTGTGATCGCCTTGGCCAAGATTGGCGACGCTCCCAGCGAGACCGGCGATTCCCAATTCGAGAAAGTAATCTCCAAGTTCCTCTCGGACAAGAATCAGGAGATAAGCGAGACTGCGGCTGTAGCACTTGGCATCCTAGCCAATCCCAAGTCCATCGGCACCTTGAAGCTCCTGCTCACGGACAGCGTTGAGGGTCGAAAACTTGTCGGTCAGCCCGAGGTGAATTACCGTACACGAGCCTTTGCTGCATATGGCCTTGGTCTCATCGGAAAGCTCACTGGCAGCGAGGAAGACCGCCGAGAGATCGTCACAATTCTACGGCAAACAATCGAGTCGGATAACACCAAGACCCGTGACCTCAAGGTCAGCTGCGTCATCGCAATGGGCCTCGCTGCGCTCGAGACCATCGATTCCAGCGTGACGTCAGAAAAGAAGGGTGAACTGGTTGCCCCGGAGAACTCGCGTGTTGCCCAGCTCGAATATCTGCTCTCATTCCTAAAAAACGACCAGCAGAACTACCTCGTACGTGCCCATTGCCCCACGGCGCTGGCAAGGCTTTTGGTCGGCCTTCCTCCTGAACAACACAAGGCATTCCGCGAGCTCATTGCCAATGACCTTCTGGATCGTCTCGATCCAAAGAAGAAGGAAAAGGTCGAAGTCGTTCAAAGCTCCGTCCTAGCTCTAGGACTCATCGGTACGAACGATGGTGCCGACCCGCTAGACAAGAGAATCCGCGAAACGCTCATCGCTGTTCCAAAGGATGTTTCCGATCAGCAGGCACGGAACTTTGCCATGATCGCTCTCGCCAAGATCGGCGGAAGGACGGCAACGGCTGCCAAGGACGCCGAGGGTGGCATCGAGGAGATCACGAAGGGGCTGTTGGCCCAGCTCGCTGATGGCAAGAGCGGCGTGAAGGCCTGGGCCGGTCTTTCCTGCGGCGTAATGGCCAATGAGCTGACCAAGGCCAACAACGCTTCATCCAAGATCCCCACGTTGCAGAGCGCAGTGCGGACTGCCATGGAAGACGAAGGTAAGGACCCTTCCAAGCTCGGAGCCTTCGCCATTGCATCCGGCATCATGGGAGACGTCGAGGCCAAGCCCCTTCTCCTGAAACGCTTGGATTCAGAGAAGGACGAAACGGCACGTGGATACATCGCCATCGGCCTGGGACTCATGAATGCCCGTGATGCGGTTGACAAGATCAACAAGATCGTTGATGACTCCAAGTACCGCCCGGACCTACTCAAGCAGGCAGCCATTGCCTTGGGGCTCTTGGGTGACAAGGAGCTCGTACCGAAGCTCATCACCCTTCTCCAGGAATCCAAGGGCCTAGCCACTCAGGCTTCGCTCTCCTCGGCTCTAGGGTTCATTGGTGACCAGCGCTCGATCGAGCCCTTGGTTCTGATGCTCCAGAATGACAGCCTCACCGAGCGCGCTCGCGGCTTCGCAGCCGTGGCCCTCGGGATTGTCGCCGACAAGGAAGCCTTGCCTTGGAATTCCAAGATCGGCCTGGACATCAACTATCGAGCATCAACTGAGACTCTGACAAACCAAGCTGCCGGCACCGGAATCCTCGACATTCTGTAGCAGCGCTGACAAAGCGCCTGAGCCGAGCCGCTCGGAGAATGCCTCCGAGCGGCTCGCATCTTTTCATTTCCTTGGTCGCTGAATGGATGTGACGCAACTGCAGGACTCGGTGGCCGCACCACTCTCTCCCTCCGCACACCTTTGGCGGCGGCGGGATGCGAAGACGCAACAGAGTTGGCTGAGCGAGAACGCACGGGCTATTGGCGTCTCCCACAAGGGCGACTGGGGGTTCAGAGGACTGGTACATTACTTGCATGTTGGAAATCAGCGGGGTATGCCTCCGCGATCAGAAGCTCGCCAGGCAAGCCAGCGCTTCCCTTCCTTCACGGACTTGGGTCGACCTCCGTAGATCTGCCATGAAAAGACGAACATTCGCAGCTCACCTCCTTCTTGTCTCGCTGACCTTGGCAGCCAACTCTTGGGGCCAGAGAGGACAAGGTGGCGGGGACGACAGCCCTGGCAAGCCCGGAGCTGGTGGAAGCTGGGGGGGCCCGGGAGACACCGTAGCTGGCGGCGGCACCGGCGGGAATGCCCCGCCGCCTACCCCTCCACGGCCTGGCCCGTCCCCGGCGACGACTCCTGGAGGCGACGCATCACCCGGAGCGAACCCGCTCGCACCACGAACGCCTCCGCCGGGCACGGAAGGAACTCCAGGGTCTCCTGGCGCGCCGCCGCCCCCCAAACCCTCAACTCCACCCCGGACGGAGACTCTCAACTCCTGGCAGACATGGTGGCACTACAATCGCTGGGCACACCTCGAGGTAGGCGCAGCGCTCATCGCGGAGACCGGCACAGGCGGTTTCTTCCTGGGGCACGGTGAGAAGGCGCAAATGGCTCCACTCCTGCGGGCAACCCAGAACCAGATTCGCGACATCGTACAACCCGCGCTGACCAAGGCCCTTGCGCACGGAGGCTCCGCGGAGCTGGAGACCTTCGCGCTGCACGCTCTCGCGAAGATCCGTGGCGTCCCCGTCCCGGAAGGCACACCGGATTTTGCCACGGTTGTGAGACCCTTCCTCAGGAACGCAAACCAGTTTGTCGCGGAAAAGGCAGTGCTGTCGCTGGGCGTTCGCGGAGAGGACCTTTTTCTCCCCTGGCTTTCCGCAATCCTCTCAGACTCTTCCGATGGTCGCGACCTTGTAGGTCGCTCCCTTGTTGGCGACCGATTGCGGGCCTTTGCTGCCTATGGTCTTGGGCTCTTGGGCGAACGAACTCGCGATCCTTCTGTGCGTGTTGGCGTACATGACGCGCTCATGACAGCCTTGCCTGCGGAAAGGGATGAAGTACAAGCGGCCTGCCTGTTGGCCCTTGGTTTTGTTCCAATGCCGAATGGCGACACCTTCGTTGAAGGAGGCGATCTGTTCCGTGGCAAGACCCGCATCGACCAGGTGATGGCGATCCTCGCATTTTTTGAGGACACAGCTCAGTCCTACCTAGCAAGGACACAAGCACCGAATGCACTGGCACGCCTGATCGTGGGCGCACCCGAGTCGCTCCGTGGCCGCGTGGCTTATGCGTTACTCGTTGCCTCGGGTCCCCTGTCCCAGGAGCCTCGCGAAGTCCAGAACGCAGCCATCATCGCTCTGGGTAAGCTTGGAACTTCGGGGCAGAATTCAATCGACCAAGAAATCAGAAGCCACCTCGAGCGGGTTGGATTCAAGTCAAGTTCCGATCGCTCGACGCGCTATCTAGCTACGATCTCGATGGCCGAGGTAGCGACCCGGCGGGGCTCAGGATCGGAACCCTTCGCTGGCCTGGAGCCCACTCGCCGAACCCTCCAACGAAATCTCCGCAGTCGCGGCGAAACCCTAGCCTGGACGGCCCTCGCCCTTGGAGTTCTCGAAGAAGACGCGAGTGCTCGGGGAGAGGTCGCCTCGCCAGAGTCTGGAAAGCTTCTCCGCAACGCTCTCGAGAAGGCACGGTCATCCGAGGTTGCCGGGGCCTTGGCGATTGCGTTGGGAATGGTCAGAGATCCGGAGGCCGCGGAAGTCTTGGTGTCCCGGATGACAGAGGCTGGCGATGATTACATGCGAGGGTACTCGGCCCTGGCTCTTGGCATGATAGGCGTACCTGGGGCCATCGAACCGATCCGGCGGCTGCTCGCCGATTCCACGAATCAATACTTCGTCGTCGAGAATACAGCGATAGCGCTGGCCCTCCTCGGAGACCAGGACACTGGCACGCGGCTTTTCGGTGTTCTGGACCATGCGGCAAATCCCAGGGTGCAGTCCTCGGTTGCCTCCGCCATGGGATGGATTCGGGACCCGAGGCCCCTGGGCGACCTGTGTTCCGTACTGGGCGATTCCCGACGAAGCGACGCTGCGCGGTCCTGGACTTCTGTTGCCATTGGTCGCATCTGCGACCAGGACCGCTGGCCGTGGGTCGGCAGAATGTCCGTAGACGTTCAGTACGACGTCGTTCTGCCAACTTTGCTCGAGCCAATTTACGAGACGGGCCTGCTCGACTTGCCGTGACCGAATAGCACACCAAGCACGAGTAGCCACAAGGCCACCCATCCCAGAGAGATCGCCTTGAGCTTCGACACCGTCCGGCTCAGCTTGGACTCGTGCTCCTCAAGCGCTTTGCTTCGCTCAGCAAAGGCCTGGGCAGCCTCTACCCACGCTTGTCGCTCCCCCGTGCTCTCATCTCCCATCGCTACAGCGGTCCGGAGGAGTCGCTCCGAGTAGTTGACCGCTTCGGGACCCTTCTCCAACCAGATCGCGGAACCCGCAGCATAATAGATCAAGTCGATCTGAACCGGGTCGATTGCCAGTCCGGCGCGTGCCGCTGCAAAGGCTCCAGCGGGGTCGCCGGCTCGATAGAGTATTTCTGATTTCCCTCGCCAGCCTGCGAGCTCATCGGGTTCACCGCAAACAGCCTTCCAGGCCGCATAGTATTCTTCTGCCTCGAGCAGGGGCCTTGAGCTGGCGAGCCCAGCCTGCATTCCGAGGCTGGCTAGGGTCAACACGAATGCCTCCATCAAGAGCCAGCCGCATTGCGCCGGCGCGCGCGCGCTTCCACCAAGGACTGAAACTGCAGATTCTCTATCGGACACCAGTCGTCCGTCAAGGCTCGGACTCTGCCGTCCGGCTCAACGAGTCGGGCAAACCCGGGCAGCCGTCGTGGGCCGAGATTAAGGCATGATTCCTGAGTTGCGGCATTCAAGGTGCCATCGGTCCAAGGCAAAGGGCCGTCCCTTCGGGCCAACAGCAGATAATTGCGCGCCCACGGCACGCGGACGAGCATGACTGCGCATCCGAATGCGCGCGCACATGTTGACGCCACGCTCGATACCACCGGGTCCTGGAAGTCGAAACCCCCTAGGTTGGCGGTCAGCCATCCCCCCTCAACCAGACGAGATCTAACCTCATGGAAGAACTCGAGCGTGCAGAGATGGTAGGGCATCTCGACCTGGTTTGCATAGCAGTCTAGAACGATCTGGTCGAAGTCAACTCTGCCGACGCGCAGCGCTACACGCGCGTCAAGCCCTGGCCAAACAAGCAGCGTTCTTGAATCCGACTTCAGATCGAAAAAGGAACGCCCGAGCTCGAGAACAGCAGGATCGAGCTCAACTCCGACCAGGAGAGAGTCGACCCTCTCCCCCTCGAATACGCGAGCCACGGTCCCTGCACCAAGGCCAAGCACGAGCACGTGCCATGGAGGTCGCACTACGCTCCAGGACAGAGGCAAGAGGAAGTCGTTGTAGTAGAAGCCAGACGGCAGCAGGCCAGGCTGCGCCTGCCATACAGACTGAAAGGAATCGAACCCCTCATTGATCTGAAGATAGCGCAGGGGACTGGGGGTCGTGCGGTCCTCCACGACCCGGAGAGCCTGATAAGACGACTCCAGACTGGCGAGTTCTACGACACCAGCTCGCAGGGTAGGCTTGGAAGGTGCAAGGAACGTCGAACTGATGCTGGTCAGGAAAGCGAGCAGCAAGGAGTATGCCCCGTTTCGCGAGACCCGCGCGAGGAGCATCGCCAGCCCGCCCGCGAGGAGCAAGAGAACGCTTACCAACCAGAATGTGCGCTGCAGACCAAGCCTGGGCAGCAGCAGGTGGCTGGTGCTGAAGACTCCAACAAGACTGCCCAGAGTGGAAACGAACATCACCAGCCCACCGGCGCGCCCAGGCGAGAGCCCTCTCGCTCGTGCCAGCCCTTCCACCACCAGCGGGCAGGCTGAGCCAAGCAGTGTCGCGGGCGGCAGGAAGGCGACGACTGCGATGGCCAGGCTCCCCCATCCGACCATGCCTGCGGCGGCCTGGAGCTCAATTTCTTCGGGAAGTACTGCTCTCGCCAAGGAAGCCCCGATGTGGGGTAGCCAGGCCACAAGAACTCCCGCGGCGACCAGCATCCAGCTCAAGACTTGGAGCGGAGAGGAATTCGCTGCCAAACGGCCCCCAAGGAAGTAGCCCATCGCAAGCGCCAGCAGAATCACAGCGATGACGTTGGTCCAGACCACGAGGCTTGTACCGAACCAAGGAGCCAGGAGGCGAACGGCAGCCAGCTCAATGACCATCGTACAGGCACCCGCAAGCGCCGAGACTACGAGCGCTGCCGCTCCGAAGCCCCCGGCCAAGTCCCTGGTTGTGCCCAGAAGAGCTCCCTACTTCGGAGGAACGTCTTGGGGGAGGTTCGCAGAGAACACTCGACCCCAGTCACCGGTGTTGTACTGGTTCTTGATCATGTCTGGAGCACTCCTCTCCAGCACACGCTCATGTACCGTGCCGTTGATGACGAACCTGACGGGCTTTTCGAGGTCAAGGAGCTCGTCGTTCAAGTAAATGACGATGTCGGAGATCCGCTGAACATCCATAGTCATCGTATTGCTGGCCCGGTCGACCTTGGCCTCGATGCGCGGATTCTCCGTGGCCTGAAAGCCGCTCAAAGTCACCCAATGCGTGGCTTGCGTGTTGTCTCTCTTGGGCACGAACGTGATGTGGTTCGGATAGGCATTTCTCGGGTTCTTGCTCATCCAATCCCAAGCCTGCGCGGCGGATCCCTCTGCCTCTGCAGTGCAGTTTGCGAACCCCAATTCTCCAACCTTGGCCTCGATGGCCTTCGCGCCTTCACCGCCCTTGAGCAGTAGCGTCGGGAGATTCCGAAAGTTCTCGAGGCTACCGGCATCCACCACTGTGACGTCGCCGAGACCTATGGCTCCTGCAAAGTAGTGTGGATAGGATGTGGCCGTCGCTTCCACGGCGCTGAAGCCCTTGCCCGACCCAACCAGGAACCGGCGGTTGTAGTCAACCGGGAACTCGCGCTGGATCTGACTCAGCACAGTCATCAGTCGCAAGCCTCCTCCGGGTGCGGCCGGTGAACCGAACACCCCCCAGGACTGCTCGTCTTTCCCCATGTCGAGAGCCACGAGGATTGCAGCCTCCCGGACGACGGGCTCGCTCCAGAACGTGTTCAGATGCGCGCTCGGTGACTCTCCGCCATCACAGGCGACGAGCAGCAAAGGAAGAGCGCCCTTCGGAGGCTTCTTCGGCACGTAGTAGGCAATGCTCAGATCGATGTTGTTGACTTGTATTCTCGCCTCGGTGACCTCGCCCTTCTTCTTGAGCGTCTCCTTGAGCCTGTCTTCCGTCACGAGGCGGAAGGCCTGCTCCCAGTCGCGTACTGCGGCAAGCAGCTTCAGACCCTTCATCCGCTTCTCGGTTGCAGCGATCTGATCGATGACCTTCTGCAACGACTCATGGACGCCCTTCTCCTCGTTCAGTGCAGTGAAGTACCCACCCACTAGCTTGCTCAGGTTCTTGTGGTCACTCTCCTTCAGTCGAAGCTCCCCCGTACCTGCGAACAGCGATAGCAGGACGCCGGCCAAAGGAAGCGTTGAGGTGGCTGTGAGCATGATCATTCGTGAGATGGAAAGAGAGTCGTTGTCGCCGAGCGCCCGAAGGGCGGAGGCAGGAGCGTCGTTCCCCAACCTCTCCAAGCCCAATCCGCAGGAGGGTGCTCGAGCATGAGAGCCTGGAAACCGTACCTTGCATTATCGGTCCTGCCGGCAATGAGGTCGAGCCTCGCGAGCAAGAGACCAGCATCGTTGGAACCTTCCGCCAATGCCTGCCCGAGATAGTCGCGCGCCGCGGACTCGTCACCGAATCCGAGGGCATGGATGCCGCGCTTTTCCAGGAGACTCGCGGGTCGCAGGCCTGAGGCCCGTTCCTGGGCCATAGCCCGCTCCAGGACCTGATCGGCCGCCTTCTCCTGACCCAAGAACCTGTACGTCAAGGCCAGGTCCTCAGCGCTCCATCGGGCCTGATACCGCTCGTGCAACTGCAACTGGATAGGTAGAGCTGTCTCCTCCAACCTCAGGGCGCGCGCTTCGTCCACCGCGACGTTCCACGCGAGCAGGACTTGCCAGTCGGCCAGGGGTGCGGGTGCGCTCATCGCGGTCAGGACGAGTTGCGCACGCTCCGGTCCGTGGGGCGACAGGTCCGCGAGCAGCCAGACCTCGCGAGTCGTGAAGGGGCTGGGCTCGAGCGCCGATAGGCGCGCCGCAGCCGCACTCACGTCCCTCCCAGACAGGGCCTCTAGCCCGGCACTCAGCAGCTCAGCCCGCGGACCGTCCGGTGCCCGGTGCAGGGTATCCCCGAGATGCCTACTGAGCACGTCGGCTTCGGCCGTGGATGTCCGGCCGCTACGCAATGTCTCCAGCTCCGTCCAGATCAGTGCCCAGGGGTCGCTTTGGCCGGGTGCACAAAGGCTCGCGAAACCGGCAAGCGCCATCGCGATCATGCGCGAGCCCAATGCACCTGACCGCTGCCAGGGACCGTGTGCCCGATGCGGTAGGTAGCCTCACCTCGGCGGGAAAGGTTCATCTCGACCTCGCGTGCCTTTTCTGGATCGACTAGCAGCACCATTCCGATCCCCATGTTGAAGGCTCGGTACGCCTCGTCCTGGTCGAGCCCTCCGCCCTGAACCAGGAGCCGAAAAAGCCCTGGCGGTGTCCAGGCGTCGCGGTCGATCACGGCGTCGCACCCACCCAGAACGCGCTTGACGTTGCCTGGCAGTCCACCTCCCGTGATATGCGCCATCGCCGCGAGCTGCTGTGCCTCGATCAGCGGCCAGAGCGGTTCGAGATACGGGCGGTGGACGGCGAGCAATGCTTCCTGCACGGAGCTTCCCTCGAGCCCAGGCGGACGATCGGAGAGCTGGAGCCCCATGCGTTCGAAGAGGATGCGACGCGCGAGTGAGTAGCCATTGGTGTGCAGTCCACTCGAGGTGAGCCCCAGCAACACCTGTCCAGGTCGTACGCGCGTGCCGTCCAGCAGGTGCTCTCGCTTCACGGCTCCAACCAAGAATCCAGCGAGCTCGAAGTCGCCCTCTCGGTACAGGCCGGGCATCTCGGCCGTCTCGCCGCCGATCAGGGCCAGCCCGCTGGCGCGGCAAGCCTCGGCGCAACCGGCGATGAGAGTGCCCACGATCGCGGGGTCCAGCTTTCCCATGGCCACGTAGTCGAGGAAGAACAGCGGCCGCGCCCCCTGCACGAGGGCATCGTTGATGCAATGATTGACGAGATCCCAACCGACCGTTTCGTAGACGCGCGCTCGGCGGGCCACCTCGAGCTTGGTGCCCACCCCGTCCGCCGTGGCCACGAGGATCGCGTCGCCAAAGCCCATCTTGGCGGGATCGAACAGCCCGCCGAACTGGCCGACGTCGCCGATGACTCCGGGGGTGAAGCTCTTCCGGATCGCGCCCCGGGCGCGCTCGAGCAGGTCTTCCTTGGCGTCGATGTCGACGCCCGCGTCCTTGTAGCTGATCTTGCCGTTCACGGAGTAATCAGGGTTGGGATGAGCGTAGGTCCCGAGATCGCTCGACGATGCGTCGAATGCGTGTCCAGGGCGACTCAGGATAGCCATCCGCATGGGTCAGCCGTCCCAGGATCCTCGAGTAGTTGTCGAACCCGATCTCGGACGGCAACCCATCCAAGGGAAACCAGGCCACCTCGCTCTCCTCCTCGCCGGGCTGGAGCACGCCACCGATCGCCCGGCAGAGGTACACCGCGACGTTGGCCGGCTTGCGCGCGTCGTTGCTCACGAAGAGGAGATCGAGCAGGCCGTGGACTTCGATCTGCACCCCGGCTTCCTCGAGGACTTCACGCACGACCGTTGCCGCAGGCTCCTCGTCGATTTCCTGGTAGCCCGCCGGCAGGGCCCAGTACCCCCGGTAGGGCTCGATCGCGCGGCGGACGAGCAAGATCTCGCCCCGCTCGTTGAACACCACTCCGGCGGCTGCGCTGGCCGGATTGCTGTACAGGACGAAGGTGCACTGCACGCACCGCAGGCGCACACGCCCTCCAACGTGCAGCTCGCTCAGCTCGTTGCTGCACAGCGGGCAGTGTTTCGCCTGGTCTTGCCACACGGTCATGCCGCAACACGCTGTCCGGAGCCAGGAAGCCTCGGGCGCGAGACCCGACGTTTCCGCGGACCCGATGCTGCCCTACACTAAGGAATGCCGACCCGCAGGGCAATCGTGGCTGGCGAGCCCGCGCAGCACCTCGCGCCGTGACGTATCCCCTTCCATGAAGACCCTGTTGCTCCTCGGAAGCACCGGCTCGATCGGTCGCCAGACACTCGACCTCGTGCGGCGCGCGCCAGGCGACTACCGCGTGAGCGGCCTGAGCGCGGCTGGATCCTGGGAACGCCTCCTCGAGCAGGCGCGCGAGTTTCGCCCGCAGCTGGTCGCCATGCTCGACGAGCAAGCTGCCGAGCGCCTGCGCCTCGCCCTGCCAGCTGGCATCGGCCTGCGCGTCGGCGTGCACGCAGCCGAAGAGCTGGCCAGCGAGCTCGCCTACGACATGGCGGTGCACGGCATCACAGGTGCAGCCGGCGTGCGACCTACCCAGCGCATCCTGGAGCGCGGCTGCGCACTCGCCCTGGCCAACAAGGAGTCCCTCGTCGTAGCGGGCGAGCCGCTCATGGAGCTGGCCCGGTCGAAGGGTGTGCCCATCCTCCCGATCGACTCCGAGCACAGCGCCATATTCCAGTGCCTGCGCGGAGAGCGCGTCGAGCGCGTGCGCCGCATCCTGCTCACGGCCTCGGGCGGCGCCTTCCGCGACGTGCCCCTGGCCGAGCTCGAATCCGTCACGCCCGAGATGGCCATGCGTCATCCGAACTGGGACATGGGACCGCGCATCACGGTGGGTTCGGCCACGCTCATGAACAAGGCTCTCGAGGTGATCGAGACGCACCACCTGTTCGGCGTCGCGGCAGAGCAGATCGAGGTCGTCCTGCATCGGCAGTCGCTGGTGCATTCCATGGTGGAGTTCGTGGATGGTTCGGTCCTGGCTCAGATGGGCCCGCCAGACATGCGCGCGCCCATCCAGTTCGCCCTGGACTGGCCCGAGCGGCGCCCCTCCGGTCTCGCCGGCTTCGATCTCACCCGCTTTCGCTCGCTCTCCTTCGAGGCCGTCGACCGCGAGCGCTTCCCGAGCCTCGAGCTCGGCTACCGCTGCGTGCGCGAGGGTGGCGATGCGGGGGCCACGCTCAATGCAGCCGACGAGGAAGCCGTGCAGGCCTTTCGCTCCGGACGCATCGGGTTTCAGGACATCGCCCGCGTCAACCGATCGGTACTCGAGCGGCGGCCGCACCTCTCGGGCTCCGTGGACGCCCTGCTCCTCGCGGACCAGCGCGCCCGCGAACTGGCCCGGGGGGAGATCGGGCGCCTGGCACGCGTACCAGCCCTCCCTTCCTCAGGACCGAAGTAAGTCCGACGGCTTCCGATGGATTTCGAATTCGCCCGCGCCTTCCAGGTGGTCTTCGGGATCGGCCTGGTGATCTTCGTTCACGAGCTCGGCCACTATCTGGCCGCGCGCTGGTGCAAGGTTCGGGTCGAGACGTTCAGCCTGGGCTTCGGTCCGCGTCTCCTCGCGGCCCGCATCGGTCCGACCACCTACCAGATCGCCCTGATCCCGTTGGGCGGCTTTTGCCGCATGGCCGGCGAGGAGCGGCGCTTCGACGGGCTCAAGCCGGCACCGGACGAGCTGGGGGCCAAGAGCGTGGGCGCGCGTTTTTTCATCTACTCGGGCGGCGTTCTGATGAACATGCTGTTCGGGCTGGTCGTGTTCCCGATCCTGTTCCAGATCGGCGTACCCTTCACGCGCCCGATCATCGGCGACACGACTCCTGGCGGCGCCGCATGGCGCGCGGCGCTGCCGCGCGGCCACGAGATCGTCTCCGTCAACGGCAGTCGCGTGTTCGAATTCGAACACCTCTTCACCGAGGTCGCCCTGGGCGATCCCGGCCGAGCCACCCTCGTCCTGCGTGATCCGCACACAGGCGAGGAGCGCCTGCACGAGCTCGTCCCCGAGCGCGACGAGCGCGAGGGCCTGCGCACGATCGGGGTGACGCCCGACTTCGAGCGCGACTCCGCGGGTCGTATCCTGCTGGACGTCGCGCCCGGCTCCTCCGCTGCGCGGGCCGGTCTCGCCAGCGGCGACCGCTTGATCGAGGTCCTCGGTGGTGTGCCGGGGCTCTCCCCGCTGGATCAGATCGCCCTGCAGATCCGCGGCGATCTTCCTCTCGCTCTGCGCGTGGAGGGCACCCAGGGAGAACGTGAGGTACGCATCGCACCCGAGCTCGGCACGCGCTTGAACCCGCCGCGCGTGGGTATCGCCGCCGTGCAGAACCGGATTCTCGCGCTGCGGCCCTCGAAAGACGTGGGCCTGCTCGGGCTCCTGCCCGAGGATCGCCTGCTGGAGGTCAATGACCGGCCGATCCTCGGGCAGGGTGATTTGCAGCTTGCACTGCTGTCCTCCGGCGAGCCCGTACGCGCGCGTGTCCGGCGTGGCGAGCTCGAGCTGGACCTCTCCGGTCCTGCCCTCGCGCGCGATCGAGCCCTGGAGCTGGCAGACGACGTGGCCCTGGGCGTGGTCGAGAGCGCAACCGTCATCGTGGTCCAGCCGGACGAGGCTGCCGCGCGAGCCGGCCTGTGCAGCCTGGACGAAGTGCTCGCCATCGACGACGGCGACGTGCACTCCTGGCAGGACATCAAGAGCGCGGTCGAGCGTGCCAGCCGCGACGAACGCGCGGCGCGTTTTCGCGTGCGCCGCGCGAGCGCCGTAGAACCGCTCACCGTCGCCGTCGTCCCGGCGCGGCGCCCCGTGGCCGACTACGGGCTCGCGCTGCGCCAGGCCGAGTACGTCTACCGTTCCGAGAGCTTCGGCGCCGCGCTGCTCTTCGGAGCTCGTTACTCCTGGCGCTTCCTCGAGGATTCCTGGCTGACCCTCAAGCGCATGTTGACGAGCGACGTCTCACCCAAGAACGTGGGCGGCATCATCACCATCAGCGCGGTCTCCTACAGCCTGACCGAGGCCGGCTGGATCAAGTTCTTCTTCTTCCTGTGCCTGATCAGCATCAACCTGGCCTTCCTGAACGTCCTGCCGATCCCCGTGCTGGACGGGGGCCACCTGTTCTTCCTGCTCATCGAGAAGCTCAAGGGTTCGCCAGTCTCGAACCGCGTGCTCGGCACGAGCCAGGCCGTGGGCGTGGTGCTCTTGCTCTCGCTGATGGTCTACGTGACCTACAACGATCTCGTGCGCTGGGTGTTCCGGCCGTAGCGCCGCGCATGCTGGCCTACGGGCGTCTCCTGCGGCTCTCGCTCGCGCCCTCGGCCGCGGCCGACATCGCGGCCGGGATCGTGCTGGCTGGAGGCGTCTGGCCGGCGGGCTGGAGGCCGTTCCTGCTCATGTTCTCGTCCCTGTGCGTCTATCACGGCGGCATGGCCTTGAACGATTGGGCCGATCGCGCGTCCGATGCGCAGGGCCGGCCCTCCCGTCCGATCCCGAGCGGTGTGATCGCCGCGCACAGCGCCCTCGTGCTGGCGCTCGCCCTGCTCCTCGCCGGCCCCCTGCTCGCGTACTTCGTCGCGCCGCGTTGTGCTCTCCTCCTCGGGGCCGTGTCCGTCCTGGCGACTGTCTACGACATCCTCGGACGGGGTCCTTGGCTCGGGCCCCTGCTCCTGGCCGAGTGCCGAGCAGGGAATCTGGGCGCCGGCGTCGTTCTCTGCCTGCAGCTGCCGGAGTTCGCCGCGTCGCACCTCGTGATCCTCGTGGCCCTGTACGGTCTCTACGTCTTCTGCGTCTCGCGCCTGGCCCGGATCGAGGACGCACCCGACGCCGCCTGGAACCGGAGCCGCCCCCGCCTCGGACTCGCTCTCGCCGGCATCGTGCTCGCGGTTGCCGGCCTGCCTCGCCTGATTCTGCTGTGGCGTGACCCCCAACCGCTGCAATTCTCCCAGGGCGAGCGGGCGGCCGCGTACGCGGCCGCCCTCATTGCTTTCGCAGGAGCGCTGGGACTGCTGCAGCGGAGTCTGCGACCTGCGGCCTGGAGCCGGAGCGACGTGATGGCCGCGGTGGGCATGGCGCTCCGGCGCCTGCTCGTAGCCAGCGCGGCCATCGCGGCCCAGGCAGGCACCGCGGATGGCCTGTGGGTGGCCGGCGCGATCCTGTGTGGCTACCCGATCAGCTTCCTCCTGCGACGCGTCTTTCCCCCCACTTGAGCCGGCACGGTATCCGTCCTGACCCGCCTAGTCGCCGACGCGCCGCGCGAGCCAGGCGCGCGCGCTCGCAAGGTCGGTCAGTTCGCCATCGAGCTGCGCGTCCTCGCCCGCGCGCAAGAGCTCACTCCAGCGCGGGCCGCGCGGGATCCCGGCACGCGCCAGCTCGGCGCTGGTGACGAGCACGGTCGGCCGCAGCTGCGCGGGCTCGGTCGACGCCGCGAGTTCGGCGAGACGCGCGCGCTGGGGCTCGAACTCACCGGGGTTCCACGCGTTCCAGACTGCGAGCGCGGTCTCGAACTCGACCGAACGCACGACCCGGATCCAGCGCGAACGGCGCACCTCGCCGCCCGTCAACGCGCGTAGCAGCTGCGTGAGTTCCTGCGCGCGCTCCAGGATGCGTCCCACGCGTCGGTGCAGGTCCCGCGCCGGTCGCAACGTCCAGAATGCTTCCAGCGCCGCTTGCATGCCTGCGCCCTTGCGCGGATGGAACAGGGTGGCGAAGAAGCGCTCACAACCGGCCCCTTCCAGGCGCGCCAGCGCCTCGACTCGTTCTGCGAGGGCGGCGTCCTGGCCAAGCGCCCCCGCCCCGGGCAGGCGCTGCAGCACGCCCAGCTCGAACAGCAGCCTCACCGCACGCGCCGGAGCGGCACCCTCGGCCATGCGCACGAGCTCGGCCAGCACGCGCTCCGGGCTCACCCCGCGCAACGCCTCGAGCGACGCCCGCGCTCCGGCTTGGCTCGCCTCGTCGATTGCGAGCCCGTGGTGGGCCGCCAGGCGGGCGAGGCGCAGGAGCCGCAGGCCATCCTCCGCGAAGCGCTGTCCTGCGTCGCCGACGCACCGCAAGCGCCTCGCCGCCAGATCGAGCAGGCCTCCGGTGGGATCGACCAACTCGTCGTTGAGCGGGTCCAGGTACAGGGCGTTGCAGGTGAAGTCGCGCCGGGCGGCATCCTCCTCGAGGCTGATCGCGAAGTGCACGTGGCTCGGGCGGCGAGCGTCGTCGTAGCCCGCCTCGGCGCGGAAGGTCGTGACCTGCAGATCGAGCGCTCCGCTGCGCACGACCACCGTGCCAAAAGCACGTCCGACGGGCACGGTCGCGGGGAACAGAGCCTCGACCTCATCCGGCCGCGCCGCGCTGGCGAGGTCGACGTCCTGCGGCTCGACCTCCAGGGCCAGATCGCGCACGGCTCCGCCCACGAGCCAGGCACGATGGCCAGCGGCACCGAGGACTACGGCCACCGATCGAGCGGCGCGAGCGAACTCGGCCGGCAGGTGCTCCATCGAGGGCCGCCTCATCGCGCTTGCAGCCTAGCACGCGCGTTTGCACAATCCGCCGCGATGGGCGAGGTGGTCATCGGAGCGCGCGCCAAGGCTTCGCCACGCCTTACCCTCGGGCTCTCCTTCTCGGGCGCACTCTCCCTGGCCGCGGTCGTCTCGGTGCTGGTGGTCATCTCGGTGCCGCGCTTGCAGGGTCTCGCCCGTCGAGAGAACGAGGCCGACGCCCGGGTCACGGCCGGACTCCTTGCAGAGGCTCTGAGCGCGTGCGACTCGTCGGCCGCTACCTCCATGCGCGATCTCGTGCGCCGTCCCGAGCTAGCCAGCGGCCTGGCGGATGCGGAGCTCCTCCAGCGTGGATCGTTGCTGCGACGCCATGGCTACCTGTTCGAGGTGACGCGCCTCGCCCCGAGCTCCATCCTGCCCGCCATGCCCATGGCCCTGTTCGCGGGAGAAAAGGGTGTGCTCGGCAGCCTGCTGGCGATTCGCGCCTGGCCCTGGTCGCACGGCTCGAGCGGTGAAACTGCGTTCGTGGTGACGGCCAGCGGAGCGAGCCTGCTCCATCCGAACTCCGCTCCGCGCTGGCACGGGCTGGAATCCGCGGGCCAGCCCATGGACGAGCTCGTGGGTTGGCGTCCGGTGCGCTGACCTGGCTGGCGCCAGCCCCGGAGTCGCCGACCCGTCCCTACGAGAGCCTGTTCCTGGGTGTCAGTACCACTGCCACAGCAGACACTGCAAGCCGAGCCTGGCCTCGCTCTCGCCTGGCCCTTGCATGGAAAAAGCTACGCGCTTCAGACGCGGCGCCACCTCCCAGGACGGGCCGACCTTGACCACGCAGCTCGCCGCGAACAGCCGCTCGTAGGGCGAGCACGAATCCTGCTCGACCAGCTCCAGGAGTGCTGTCCGCGCCAGCTCGTCTCGCGCCGAACCCACCGCGTCGATCAGGTCGAGCCGGCGCAAGGGGTCGCTCTCCTGCAGCAGCGCTTCCGCCAGGAAGCGGCGGCCCTCGACGTCCGTGTTGGCGGCCTGGATCATCAGCCAGTCGTGTGCACGCAGGCTCTCGATGCGTTCCTCTCCCGCCTCGATCCCCACTCGGTGCAGGAACTCCGCGGCTGCGCGCAAGGGAATCTGACCGATGGCCTTGAAGGTCGCCGCGCGTTGCTGGATCGGTCGATGCTCCTCCAGCGCGTGGCGCTGGAGCAAGCGCTCGAAGGCGCGCCGCGCAAGATCTGCATCCCGGCGCAACGGCACGCGCAGCGCCTGCAGAGCCGGCTGCAACACGGCGACATCGCCGTCCAGTCCCGCGAGTGCGCGGGTCAGACCCTCCTCGTCGCCATGAGCGCACAAGCCTCTCAATGCCTCGGCCTGGACCAGCGGGTCGGGGTCGTTCAGGGCCGCGCGCAGCCAGCCGCTGCGCACCTCGGTCGGCTCCAGCTCGGCCAGGGCGGCGGCGGCATTGACGCGCAGATCCCGCCCGGGATCCTCGAGCAACACGGGTCCGAGTTCGTCGACCAGACCGGCGCGGTGTAGAGCGGTGACGGCCACGAGCCGCCGTTGCGGATCGTCCCCCTCCATCTCCGTGCGCAGGAACTCGAGCGCGGGCACGTGTCCACCGCGCGCGGCCCCTGCGGCCAGGTAGGGTGACAACAGCGGCTCCAGGCCCGGGAAGAGCTCAGCACAGCGGCGTGAGCTCTCGGCATGACTGCTCTCGGCCAGGCGCTGCGCCGCGAGAATCCATAGCTCGCGCTCCTCGCCGCGCACGATGAAGTCGAGAAACAGCGCCTCCGCTCGCGCCGGATCGGCCTGGAACAGCACGGCCACCGACTGCTGCCGGAGCTCGCGCGACTCGATGGCGAGACGCCCGGCAATGAGCTCGAAGTCCGCGGGCCGAGCCAGTCGCGTCAGGCCGTCCAGGGCCTTGGTGCGCACGCTCTCCTGGGGGTGCTGCAGAGCTTCGAGCAGCAGCTCGTGGGACTCGTCGGAAGAGTTGAAGGCCAGCGCGTCGACCACGTTCTCGAGCAGCGCCGAGCGCATCAGGTCGGCATAGCAACCGTGGAACACGGCAGCCAGGCCCGGAAAGGCGCGTGCGCCCAGCAGACCGAGCTCCTCCTTGGCGCGCTTCAGTGGATCGGGCCGCCCACGCGCGAGCTTCTCCAGCAGCAGCGGAACGGGATCGGAGAGGTCGCGGTCGTAGAACCCGCCCTGGGCGCAACCGGCGAGGAGTCCGACCAGGCGCCGGTCGTCGCGTTCGGCCGCCACGGGGGCAGATGCGCTCTCGTGCGTCTCCCTGCAACCCTCGCCCACCGCCATGGCCAGTGCGAGTCCGATCAGCGCGCGCGCGCCTGGCAGCGCAGGCCGGAGTGGGCGCCGCCCGAAAGTCCCCGCCCTCAACGATCCACCGCCTCCGGCTCGGCGAGGTCCTGGCCGAGGCGTCCCTCTACGAAGACCAGCCGCGCGGTGGCCTTGGCATAGGCAGCCTTGGCCGATACTTCGGTGGACAGAGCCAGGGCCAGATCTTCCTGGAACTCCAACACCTGGAAGGTCGTCGAAAGGCCGACTTGCTGGCGCGTTTCCTCGGCCTCGAGCTGGCGCTGGGCCAGGGTCCGACTCTTGATGGCCGCGCCCACCGATTCCCTGGTCCTGTCCACTTCGTTCACGGCCGTGCGCACCTCGGCCAGCAGATCGACCTCGGCACGATCGTAGGTCAGCCTGGAGCTACGCAGGGCGGCGCGCGCCGCATGCTCGGCGTTGCGCGCGCTTCGATTCCAGAGCGGCATGCCGAAGTTCAAGGCCACCGTCGAGCTCGGGAAGTCCCAGCCCGAGGCCTTGTCGAAGGCCTCGGCCGGATCGGTATCGAAGCCGGCGCTCGCAGTCGAGAGCTGGAGATCCAGACTCGGCCTGCGTTCTGAGCGCGAACGCTGCAGCTCCACCTCCGCGGATTCGATGTCCAGCCGTCGCTGGGCGAGCTCGGGCCGCTCTCCGATCGCGGTCGCGAGGGAAGTACGCCAGTCGAGGGTCGGGGTCTCGTCCACCTCGGGCAGCTCGGTCAGCGTCTCGATCGGCCAGTCCCATTTCGCGAGGAATTCCTCGTAGACACCCTCCGGCCGCGGAGCGAGCAGGCGGCGCAGCAAGTCGCGCCTCTCGCGCACGCGGTAGTGGGCTGTCAAGCGCAGTTCTTCCTGCTGGGCCACGTTGGTCTCGGACTGCAGGACGTCGACCTCGGTGCCCGCACCCACCTCCAGGCGGCGCTGGTCCTGCGCGAGCTGCTGTTCTCCGAGCTCGACCGCGACCTGGCGTACGGCCAGCTCTTCCTCGGCGCTGACAAGGTCCCAGTAGGCGGTGTAGACGTCCAGCAGCATCCGCGAGCGAACCTCGCGCTCGCGCTCGATCTGACGCTCGAAGTCGAGCTGGCTGGCGCGCTGGTCGAGGGTGGCGTAGCGCTTCCAGGCTCCACGCAAGAGCGGCTGGGTCAAGGCGACAGTCAGCACGTCGGTGGTCGAGATGTCGAAGGTCGCGAAGGGGTTGTCGGTCTTGGAGTTGGTGTGGTCGTAGGATAGATCGAGCTGGCCCCCCGTGAACCACAGTGGAACGGTCAGGCCCGAAAACAGCCGCAGGTCGTCGTCCTCGGTTCCCGAGAGCCGGCTGCTCGGCTCGGACTCGCTCTTCGAGGCCGAACCGCTCATGCTCAGCACGGGATCGAAAGCGCCCCAGCTACCCACGGAGTTGAAGCGCGCGATCTCCGTGCTCAGATGCTCGATCTCGAGATCGAAGTTGTTCCGCAACGCGACCCATAGCGCGTCATCGAGGGTCAGTTGCATCACCCTCTGCGCCTGCCCCGACGCGGGCGTCGGGGGCGGCTGCTGCGCCTGGAGTGGTCCGCTGAGGAGGAAGCTCAGGAGCCAGAAACCCGTGCGGGCCCGGCCAGGCCTGGGTCGGCGAAGGGACATGGGCGCGAGAGCATAAGAGAGCTGGTGGGTGCAAGCCACGCCTGGAAGGTGCCTCTACGGAAGGGAAACCACCCCTGTTTCCCGGCAGGAGCCGCTTCAAGGCGCCGCGCGGAGCTCGAGTCCGTGCGTCGAGCGTGCCCGCTCCAGCGCCGCGCGCAGAGCTCTGTGGAGCTCCTCTGCGGCCGGTCCGGCGCGCGGGAACGGGGGCAGGAGGCAGGCCTCGAGCTCGCGCTCGCTCGGGTTCCGGTGGCGCAGGGTGAGCTCGATGCGCGGTCGCGGCAGATGAACCTCGACCCGCTCGGCCCACTCCACCACCGCCACGCCCGCGCCCGAGAGGAACTCCGCCCCTTCCTCGAACAAGGACTCCGCGCCCCCGCGCCAGGCGTCGAAGTGGTGCAGCGCGAGACGCCCCTGCAGGGTGCGCATGCGCGTGAAGGTCGGTGAATGGACCGACTCGCGCACCCCGAGACCTCGCGCCAGGCCGCGTACCAGCGTGGTCTTGCCGCTGCCGAGTTCGCCGACCAAGGCCACCAGCGCGCCGGCAACCAGCACCTGCCCGAGGCACTCGCCCAAGGCCTCGGTCGTCTCGGGCGCGCAAGAATGCGCGCGCCAGACGAGCTCACGCTCCATGGACCCAGCCTCCGCGTCCGTCCCATGGGTGGAGCGCGTCGCCCTCTGCCGCCGCCAGCCACAGGCCCTGGCCCGCCCGTACCCGTCCGATCACGGTCAGGGCAGGAAAGCGGCGCGTCGCCCGCACACGCGCAGCGTGCCAGGCCCGCGGCGCAAGCGTGGCCAGCAGCTCGTAGTCCTCGCCGTCCGCCAGCGCGTGCGCGCGCGGCGTGCGCCCGCTCGCCCGCGCCGCGCGCCGTGCGTCGCGGTGGATGGGCACGTGCTCGAGATCGATGCGCACACCCGAGGCCTCGGCCAGGCGCGCGAGATCCAGCGCCAATCCGTCGCTGATGTCCATGAGCGCGCGCGCCCCGTGGGCATGCAAGAACTCGGCCGCCTCGAAGCGTGGGCAGGGCTCGAGATGCCGCCCGAGGCGGCTGCCGCCAAGCGGACCGCTCACGAGCACGAGCTCGCCCGGACGCGCACGGTCCCGCCCCGGAGGACGGCCACGGCCGGAGAAGCTCCCCAGCGCCGTGAGCGCGAGAGCCAGGCGCCCGCGCGTCTCCGTCAGGTCTCCACCCACGAGCTCGGCCCCGTGCTCGCGCGCCTTCTCGTCCACGCCCTCGATCACCGCGCGCAGGCGCCCTGCACGCTCGGCACGCGGCGCGGCGATGCACAGGAGCAGGGCGCACGGTCGCGCCGCCGCCGCGGCGAGATCCGAGAGCGCGCGTCCGGCCGCTTTTCGCCCCAGGGTCCGACCCGGGCAGCCCACCTCCGTGTGCACTCCCTCGACCACCTGATCGCTGCACACGACCGGACGGCCCGTCAGCCGGCGCAGAACGGCCGCGTCGTGACCCTGGGAGCCGAACAGCGCCGCAGGCCGCGGGCGCCGCCCCAGCCAGCGCAGGATCTCGGCCTCGTTCCAGCCCATCCGCCCCATGCTACTCGTGCTCGTCCGGGAACCAGCCGGGCCGCGCGGGAACGAGCTCACGCCAGGGCCTCGAGGTAGGCGCGGGTGGCCCGCGCCGGGTCCGGTGCGGCGAGCACTCCGGAGCGCACCGCCACGCCGTGTACGCCGAGCCGGCGCAGCGCCGGCACGTCCGCCGGCCTCACGCCGCCCAGCGCGAGCAGAGGGCGAGGCGCACAGGCGAGCGCGCGCTCCAGGCCCGCGAAGCCCACGGGCTCGAGGCGCCCGGCCTTCGACGGCGTCGCGTGGAGCGGTCCATGGAACAGATAGTCGGCCTCGCCCCATGCGCCCGGATCGTCGTGCGCGTGGGTCGACAAGCCGAGCGCGATGCGCGGGTCCAGCCAGGGGCGCAGCTCGGCTGGCAGCAGCGAGCGGAACGAGAGGTGCACCGCGTCCGCGCGGAGCTCGGACGCCAGGTGCGCGCGGTCGTGCACGCCCAGCCACAGCGTGGGGTGAGAAGCGCGCAGCTCGACCACCGCGCGCCCGAGCGCCAGGTAGGCCCTGTCCGCGAGGCGCGGCTCGCGCAAGAGCAAGCCCGGCAGACCGGCGGCGAGCGCGCGTTCGAGCCTGACGAGGAACGCGGCCTGGTCCCCAGCCTCGAGCTCGCCGGGCGAGAGCGCGATGAGGCGCGGCAGCGACAGCGACAGCACGGCGAGTGCCTCAGACCGTGGGCGCGCCCAGCTCCACGATGTAGCCGAGGTCGCGCAGCAGGGCCTGCATGCGTCGCGGCGTGGCGCGGCCCTTCAGGCGCACGCTGTGCTCGTCGAGGATCTCCGCCAGGTGCCGACGCGTGCCAGGATCCTGGCAGAAGCGCCGCAGCACGTCCGGCTCCTGGCACACGAGCACCAGGCTCGGACCGAGACGCATCAACCCGGCGCGCAGGGCCCAGTCCTTGATGGAGAAGGCCACGTTCTGCGGCACGGGCGTGCGCGCGTTGGCCTCGATCACGCGCAGGAGGTCCGCCAGCCCGAAGCCCCCGCGCAGGGCGCGCACGACGCCGTCCTGGGTGATGCGGAAGTGCAGCAACGAGCCCTGCTTCGCGCGCACGCAGAAGCGATCGAGGGCGTGGATCAGTTCTCCGTCGTCTCCGGAGGGAAACAGCACGATCTCGAAGTCGGGCGTCACCACCAGGCTGGCCGCCCCACCGGCGGCGGCCACGCCGCGCTCGACACCCAGGAGGCGCGCCCCGTTCGAGTTCAGGCGCATGGCCACCGGGCGGCCGGCCCGGTCGTAGCCGAGATCGATCAGGCCCAGGAGGTACAGGCGCTCGCGCGCCCAGCGGATCAGGTTCCAGGCCAGACGCTGCGGATCCTCGAGCGTCGGCAAGCGTCCGGCCTGGGTGCGCTCGGCTAACAGCTCCTCGGCCTTGCCGTCCTCCAGGTTCAGGAGGTAGGTGTTGCGCGTCACGAAGGGCAGGTACATCAAGTCGTACCAGGTCAGCGGCTCGACGCGCTTCAGGAGCCGCAGGAATAGCTGGCGCAGGCCCAACTGGTGCAACGATTCCCCGGCCGGAAGGCGCTCGGCCAGCGTGGACTCGAGGAGTGCGCGCTGCTTTTCGGCCAGTGGCAGGGACTCCCACTCGCGGCCGCGCGCCGTCACGGCAAAGGTGCGGTTGCCAGTGCGATCGATCAGGCCGGCCTGACGCGTGAAGCGGAAGATGAAGTGCAGCACCTCGTCGCGCGCCAGTTCGCGCCCCGGATTCGGGATCAGGTGCTGCAAGATGCGCTTCTCGGTGGTCTTGAAGATCTCGCCGTGCACCGTGTAGCGCACCTCGTTCTCGTCGATGTAGGCGAGGAAGCGCGACACGTTCGAGGTCAGGTCGATGCCGAGCGAGAGCTCCTCGTAGGGCCGATCGGGGTCGCCCGGAACGGCCACGCGCCGCAGCCAGGCGAGCGCCACCTCGTTGAAGACCAGCAGCGTCTCGTCCTCGAGCTGGATCCCGTAGCTCGTGAAGTCGACCTCCTGGACGGTCCCCACCAGCGACTGCTCGAGGATCATGCGCCAGCGCCGGCCGTTCCAGTGCGGCAGCTCGGTCTCCAGGCGCTCGAAGAGCGTCTTCGGCAGGATGCCGCCGAACTCGAGGATGGCGCGCTCGACCAGGCCGCGCACGCCCTCCGGGAGGCGCTCGATGCGCGCCACGCTGGCGCTCTCCTGGGCGTACATCTTGTAGAGCTCGCGCAGGCGCTGGGGCGACAGGTGCCCGTCGGCGCCGCCGTCCGCATAGAGCTGCTCCAGGTGCCCGCGCAGGGTGAGCACGCCGAAGATGCCGCGCGAGCGCTCGCGGCGCCGGCGCAGGAGGCTCTCCGCCAGCTCGAGCGGCAGGCACACGACGCGCTCACCGAAGCGCTCGAAGCGTGCGTCGCCGCCCTCCCCCACCAGGCCGCGCCGGGCCAGGGCGGCGAGCGCCGCCTCGAGGTCGTACTCGCTCACGCCGGCCAGCGCGCGCACGCTCGCCAGGTCGGCGAAGGAGAGCTGGAAGTGCGGCGCCTCCAGCAGCGCCTCCAGCACCGCGGCGAGCTTCCCGCCCAGGCCGGCCACGCGCTCCTCGACGCGCTGCGGTTCGCTCATCCAGTGCGCGAGCGCGCTGCGCAGGGCCTGGTCGTCGGCGGCGGCCGCCTGGGCCGGCGCGCCCCAGAATTGCTGCAGCTCGCGCAGCTCGAGGCTGCGCGCGCCGGCCAGCAGGT